>DATNLQ010000325.1:0-9490 GCA_035602785.1 Solirubrobacteraceae bacterium | reverse complement strand
CCCCTGCTTGTCCCCGTCGCAGCCGTGGCGAGCTTCTGTGGCGTGTTCGTCGCCCACTACGACGACCCCCCGCCGGGGCGCGATGTCGAGAGTAAGTACGGCGTCGGCGTCATGCTGCCGTGCGACTATGTTCGGGATGCGCTCATGACTGACGACGCCGTAGCCGACCGCCAAAAGGCGGATGCCGAGTGGAAGCGTCGGAAGGCCGCCGAAGGACCCCAGGTCGAGAACGTAGGCGCGGCCACTGAGGGCGAGAGCGAGTGGGATCGCTTCGAGAACCTGACGCGCCAGCTCGTCCACACGCCGAAGCCTCCGCGCTAGAGTCCGGCGCGCTTCCAGATCTCCCAGGCTGAGACGCCAAGGCCATCGGCCACGGTCATCAGCGTGTCTACGGTCATGTTGAACTCGCCACGCTCCAACGCTCCGTAGTAGCTGCGGTCGATCCCGGCTTTGATCGCGAAGGATTCCTGCGTCTCGCCCTGCTGGCTGCGGATGGCGCGGATCGCCTCGCCTAGCGCCTGGTTGGCCTTGGACTTCTTCGGCGGCATCTAACGATCTTTTCCGATTGACGGCTCTTGTTCCACCATGTAGAGTTCCACGGGGTTTAGTTCCCTGCTCTCATGTTCCGAGAATCCAAGCAGACGCGCGACAACGCCGAACGCCTGGTCGTCATAGACCTACTCGGACAGGCACGGGGCCGGAGCCGCACAACCCTGTATCGGCACCTCAGACACCACGACCACGCGATCGTCAGCGCCGCGATCGACAGCTTGATCGAGGCCGGTGTGCTGACCGGAAATGGCGAGCGCGTCGTGGCAACCCCCGCACTGGCCTGCCTTGAACAGCTCGGCCTGATCGCCGTCTAGCGGATGCCGTCTCGCCCGATGAGCAGCGCCGAGCTGCGGGCGATGGCTGAGCTACAACAGGCCGAAGACGAGCTGCGCGACGCCCAGCTTCGCCGCGATGAAGCCGCCCAACGGTTCTACCTGCTCTGCAAACGCGAAGCTGACCAATGCCGCGAAGATCAACGCGCATGGGAGCGCCGCCAGCGACTGCAACTCGTCCAGGGCTAGCCCATGGGAGCCATGCCAGGTGTAGCTAAACACAGTGGAATAAGGCGCGTCGTTCGGACAGGCTTCTCGCCGTGTCGCGCAAGAAGACCAAATCCAGCCGCGCGCTGGGCAAAGCGTTCCGCGCGACACGAGCCGAGAAGGGCTACACACAAGAATCCTTCGCCCTGAAGGCCAACATCGACCGCTCCTACTACGGCGCCCTGGAGCGCGGCGAATACAACATGACGATCGAGACGATCATGACCGTCTCCAAGGCGCTCGGCGTCCCCGCCTGGCAGCTTTGGAAGCGAGCCGGCCTGTAGATCGGAGGCGGCCTGGCAGCAGTCGGGAACAACACGGCCGAAGTTCCAACCATTATGATCTGGTCGCGTGACTGTATGTATTGCCGCCCTGTGTAGGCGCGAGGACCAGCCGTGTGCCGTGATCGCCACCGATCGGATGGTCACGCAACCTGGCTTCATGGAGTTTGAGCACACCGGCTCGAAGATGGTCGAACTGAGCGCTCGCGCGGCGGTGATGGTCGCCGGAAGCACTCTCGACGGGATGCGACTTGTGACCGACGCGGCAGCCGCCGAGCTGCCAGAGGAAGTAGCAGAGATCGCCGCCGAGTTGGGCCGCCGCTATGCAGCAGCGCGCAGGGCTCGTACCGAACAGATCCTCGGTACGCATGGCCTGAGTTTCGAATCTTTCCATTCGATGCACGGGTCGCTGAACCCGCAGGTCGTAATGATGCTGGAGGGCGCTCTGGAGCAGTACGACCTCGGGGTCGAGCTGCTGCTCGCGGGCGTTGATGGTTCCGGTGCGCACATCCACACGAACCAGAACCCGGGCGGCGGCAATCAAAGGCACGATCCCATCGGCTGGGCAGCGATCGGGATTGGCGCTCCGCACGTGACAACCTCGATGGCCGCTCTCGGGCACAGCGCGAGCGAGGAATACAAGCAGACGTTGTTCAAGGTCTACGCCTCGAAGCGGCAGGCTGAGGTGGCGCCAGGCGTCGGCCGCGAGACCGAGATGGCCGTGATCGCCAACGATGGGGTCAAACGGCTAGACGGTGCCGTTTTGGCCAAGCTTGCCCTAATCTACGACGAGTATCGGTCGATAACCGGGGCGAAGCTGCAGGAGCGGCTGGCCTCGTTCGATCCCGAGAGGAGCGACGATGACGCAGATGGAAGCACGCCCTAGACAGGACAAGGAAGATCCGTTCAGCCGGGCCGCTGCCCTGATGCTTGCCGGAGCGGACGCGGAGGCGGCGGCGATGTGGCCGTCTATCGGCTCGCTTCCATTCCGCGGCGAACTGATGGGCGAGCCGTGCGGTCCCGCACCGGAAGTCCTTGTGGACCCTTCCTGCGTCGTGAGGGGGGGCTACGGCTGCCGGTCCAGTCGAGCCGTCCCCTTCAATCCTGCGCGGTGACCTCGGCGTAGGTGAGGCGAAGACCGCTCACGGCGCTGAGCACGGCCGAGAAGCGCTCCGAGTCGGTTAGGTCGCGCAGGTTGTACGTGAACACTCGCTCGTCCAGGTAGCGGAACAGGTGGAACGGCTCCACGCTGACGTAGGTTCCGTTCAATCCGCGCTTGAGCAGCGCCCAGAAGTTCTCGATCCCGTTCGTGTGGACGCGCCCTTCGACGTAGCGCTCCAGGTGGTTGATCGTCTCGTGGTCGTAGCGGCCCTCCAGGCCCGTGTAGCCGCGCCACTGGTCGGTGTAGACGGTCGAGCCGGGCTTGACGGTCGCGTTGACATGCGACTGTAGCGTCTCGCCCTTCGGGTCGGCTACGACGTGCGCGCGAACCTTGCCCGTGCCGCGTTCGCGCATCCCAAGCACGACCGTCTTGTCGATCGAGCCGCCGCCTTTGCTCATGCCCTTGCGCTCACGGACGCTCTTGTGCATGTTCTTGGCCTTGCCGCCGACGAACGTCTCGTCTATCTCTACCTCGCCAGAGAGGACGATGCTCTCGGCTTGCATGGCGAGTCTGATTCGGTGGAGCATGAACCACGCTGACTTCTGCGTGATGTCGAGCGCGCGAGCCAGCTCGTGCGACGAGATGCCGTTCTTGCTGTTGGCAGCGAGCCAGACGGCCGGGAGCCACTTGTCCAAGCCGAGCCGTGATTCCTCGAAGATCGTGCCCACCTTCACGCTGTACTGGTGCTTGCAGGCTTTGCACTTCCACACGCGCCGCGTCGTCAGATAGCTGTACTCCGTGCAGCCGCACTTCGGGCAGAACGGACCATCGGGCCAGCGCAGCTCGGCCACGAACTCCGTGCAGACATCCAGATCACTGAAGTACCGGATTGCTTCGATCAGGCTTTTCGGCTGCTTTCTCGTGCTCATGTAGGTGAGCATACTACGTCAGCTAGCCTGCGTCAAAGGGTGAGACAAATATATCATTCCCACAGTTGTCAGTGGCGAGCGCCGTACGTTGCGCAAACCCCGCGGTCGTGTGCGCTCCGTCTCTGTCGTTGGCGTAGTTGCCGTGCAACAGAGGCCAGATCAGGCAGCGACGTTCCGGCCGTGTGATGCGGGGCGGGCAAGGCCGTGTGATGCGGGGCGGGCAAGCCTCTCCTACGAAGATCGTCTTGCGTATGCGGCGAGCGCCTCCTCAATGCGCTCGCCGACCCCTGAACGCGTCGCGCCGAGCGCCACAACGTCGGGGTCTACGCGACTACCTTTGCCGTTTGCGTTCGGTTCCAGCCTGGAGCCCGATCGCCGTCCTGGCGGCGTTGGCCCCAAGCGCACGGTAGGCCTCGAAACGCTGATCGGTGTAGAGCTGATCGGTAGTGGGGTCGTGCGGAAAATGCGGGTCATGGTTGCGGTAGGCGAGGACGTCGGCCGGCGCGTCGCCGGTGAGGGCCAAGCGAGCAAAGTAGAGCGTTGCGGGGGGCGCATCGGGGTTTGGATACTGGATTGTGCCCATCACGCAGTCGGCCTTGGCCAGGCCTGTCTTGGCGTTCGCTTTGAGGTCGGCCCACTTCAACTCGACCTCCACATCCAGCTCGCTCCGCGCTAGGGAGACCGCGTCGCCGATTGCGTCGAAGTTGTCGTTGCTGGCGTCAAAGCAGTAGATCTCGGTGCATCCGCGACGCAACAGCTCGACCAGGCCAAGGTTCTCGTAGTGGCCGCCGTCTGTGACGTAGAGGAACTTGCCGTTGAGCGGGTTCATGCCCAACAGCTCGCGCAGCAGGTAGGAGGGGCGAGGGGTCGGATAGTGCTTGTTGCGCCGCTTCTGGATCACGCCCCGCAGCCGCAGCCTGAGCCAGCTTTCCCCGGCCTGGCGCTCGGGCGGATCGTCTGGTTTGAACGTGTCGAGACGGCGCGGGTTCGGCACCCATACGCCCAGACGAACGTTCGCGAGCGCCATCAGGAAGCGCAGCGGTCCCCGCGTCATCTTGCCCATCGAGGGTGACAGTGCTGCGCCCGACATGGCGACTGCAGCGGGCAGCGAGAAGTACCTTCTGCGAGCCTTGTCGCAAGCCCTCTCGAGGGCCCGTGTCTCTACCGATCCGACCAGTGGCCCGCCCATCGCGGTCGGGCTGAACGTGAAGCTCGTGACGGCACGCCCCGGCGGTGTTGCGGCGGTGTCCGAGATATTGGCGGCGGCACAGACCAGTAGTGTCGGCCACTGCTGGCGCCCGTCCTCGCCGTTGTCGATTGCCGTGTCCGACATGGGTACCAGGCGTCGATAGTTGCGAGTCTCTGCGATACCGGTCTCCACCCGTGAGATCGGCGGCTCCGGGGCTTTGGTCTCATCCCCCGGATGGCTTCTTAGGGCGAGCAGAAAGCGTGCGATACGTGCTGTCAGCCCGGTTCTCGACTCCTGCGACTCCGGCTCGTTTCGCGGCCGGCGTTTGAGGGCGAACGCCGAGCAGAGCCGCCTCCGATAGAAAGAATGCAGCGACCAGGTCGTCATGTCGGCGAAGTAGTAGGAGATAGCGAACAGCAGCAGCGCGCCCCCTGTCAGCTCCCACCTGGACTCCAGACGGGGAAAGCCGATCGCGAGAGACATCGCCTCGAGCGCGAGGGCCAGTGCCAGAGCGGGCCCGATCAGCCCTGCAATCGTGTAGGCCAGCGCACGTCTCAGTGCGGGCGAGAGTTTCGAGATCCACTTCTTGGCGGCTCCGGCGTCTCCGATCAGCCGCTTGGCCTCGGTCCACTCGGCCCGGAGCTGGAGCAGGACCGCGCTGCCGAGTGTCACCAGCCCGCCCGCGCCGGCGACGATCTTTGTCGCCGTCGATGCCCCCCCGACCGCTTCTTGTTCGACCGGTAGAGTGGCGCCGATCCGCAGGTGACGAGTCGCGTCAGGCGCAGGGCTCACCGTCCCCCAGGCCCGGTAGAGCGAGAGCAGGACGGGCAGCCCGATCAGGACCGCGCCAGCGAGCACGGCAAACAGGAATAGCCGCAGCGACCACACCTCGGTCACCTCCGTGACGAACGGACGCCAGCGGTAGGCGAGGATCGAAGCGGCTCCCATGAGCAGTGCCGTAGTGGCGATCGCGGCGATCGGGATCCACAGTCCCATCGGTACATGCAACGGCAGCAGATGGCAGACGGTGTCGGTGTAGACCTTGCCGCCATGCCGGGCGGGGAACGGCTTTCGGCACAGCCCGTGGTGCACGATGTGCACCGTCAGCTTGGGATAGATCGCCCCATAGAGCTGTGCGATGAGAGTCGCGACGGCGACGATCGCAACGGCGATGAACAGCAGGTTCAGCGTCATCCCCAGCAGCAGCCGGTACCCGAACTTGATCTTCCCGAACGCCCCCGGCGCCAGGTAGGAGCTGCGGTTGCGCAGGTACTGCTCCTCAGGCGAGCCAGAGAAGAAGGGCGGGTAGTCGGCAATCAGCCCTGGGTCGGAGTCGTCCCATCCTTTGTACCTGGGATCGGATTCTTCGGCTTTGCGCCGAGGCTTTTCGGGCCGTTTGTCTCCCCGCCAGGTCTTTCGCACCATGCAATACGCCGCGGCGATGTAGGAGCCGCCGGAGACACCGGCTAGGTATCTCGCCCGGCGCAGGACCTGCTCGTCCTCGAGCACCTGGAGCGCCCCGAGGTTGAAGGCGGCTGAACGGATCCCGCCGCCGGAGCACGCGATCCCGATCTTGCCGTCCTCCGGCGGCTCGACCAGCCCGGTATAGGACGGGATTGGGTCGGGACGCTCGCCACACCAGAGTGCGCGCCGCAGTCGCTTGGCCGTCCATTTAGACGCGTCATATCGAGCGACGGCTTCGACCTGCAGAAGTCCTCGGTCCGACGCAGCTGAGCTTTCCTGCGGCTGGACAGGCCGACGACCCAGGAGTTCCTTTAGGAGCTGCCGAGCACTCATACCGCATCACCGACTCCTGTGGAGCGCATTGCGCGGAGTCTCCCCGCGCACAACCAAAAAGTCAACCTCCCGATCGCATCGGCCAATCGGAATAGCGCGTCGCTGAGCGGAGAGGACCGTACGCAAACCCCGTGGTCGTGCGGGCGCAGACGCTGGCCTGGTGTAGAGCGGAGGCTGGTGGCCGACGACGAGAGGCTGCGGGGCCCGCCGCGATCGGACTGCGAGTGCAGCGCGGTCTGGCTTTAAGACTGAAGCGTCGGGCACCGTCATCGACTCGTCCTATTGTGGGTGTGGCGCGCGTCTCTAACGTGAACCTATCTTCCGAGACCTCCTCCAGAAGCCGCAGCACGCGATCTGAGCGGCCCTCAAACGCCGAAACCCCGGCTTCTCCGAGAGAAACCGGGGTTCGACCTTCGTCAAGATGGTGGAGACGGTGGGAATTGAACCCACGCAACGTTCCCGCCGTCGATAGATCGCGGGAACAACGATGGTCGAAGCCCGTAGTTGTCGCCTCCCTGAGGTCCTGCCCTCAGATCGCTTGACCTGGACGACTGGGCCAAACCTGTACAACGGATTGCACTGCAGACTGCACCGCCGGGCATCGTGACTCTTCCGATGCCGTGACGTTCATTGCCCCAGCTTGCGAATCGCGCCTGTCGAAAACAAATATGCGGAATCGCCGAGTGCGCGGTAGCGTCATAGGCTATGGACCCAAATACGGCTACGACTCCATCCCGTTCTGTCGGAGGCGCAGCTGCCACCGCCGGACAGATGTTCAGTGCTCGTGCCGCGGCATCGCTGGCTGTGGACTTGATGAGATCCACATGCTGGTCGCCCCGGTGGGGCCTGCCTAGCAGCGTAACACTGGTTCAGTTGCGCTGCGAGAGCCGGCAACCAGTCGACGATCTGGAACTGGTCACCTCTGCAGGGGGGCGCGTCAGCATCCAAGCAAAGCGGCGAGTTGTCGCTTCGGGAGCGCCGTCGTCAGCACTTAGCAGTGCCTGCGCACAGTTTGTTCGACAGTACCTCGTACGAGGTGACCGCCCGTTCGATCCAGAGCGTGATCGCCTCGTGCTCGCATGCAGCGCCAAGAGCAGCGGTCTCATCCGTCACGACCTTCCAACCGTGCTTTCGCGCGTCCGCGACCTACCGCCCAAAGACGTAGCTTCTGTCGAACTGTTCAGCAAAGCAGAGCAACGCGCATGGGCCGCTTTGCGCACTTGCTTGGAGACCGCGTGGATGCGGGAGGGGGCGGCCGCATTCGTGGACGCAGATCTCGTCGAGCTGGCACGCTGCTTGTGGATCGAGGTGCTCGAGCTCGATGAGGGCGAGCGCGACGAGCATGGAGCGCTCGAACGACTTCGCGGCGATGTCCTCCGGCGCCCAAGCGACGCGTCGCTGGCGTGGAGCCTGCTAATCGACCACTGCCTATCGGCCGCTGCACGGCACGGCGGTCTTGAGAGCGCACGGGCCTCTGAGCTGCTCACCACCGCGGGTCTGCCACTGCGCCAGCGCAGTCGTACTGATCCAACCGTAAACGACCCGCCGCCGCAGCAGATGCTCGCGCCCCCGAAGAGGTTGTTCGGTCGCAGGACGAAGCTCAATCGCATCGTCTCAGCGCTGCTCAGCGAGGATGGTCCGCCCGGGCCGATATGCATCAGTGGCTCTCCCGGCGCCGGAAAGACGGCATTGGCATTGACGGCCGCAGAGCAAATCACGCACGTATTTCCGGACGGAGCGTGCTACATCTCGCTCCTCGGCGACGGCGGCCAACCGCTCGATGCAGATCAGGCAGCCCGGATTCTGCTCGACGGTCTCGGCGCGGAACGGCCGCCAGCGGGCCATCGTGGCGGGCTCGCGCATCGTGTACGCGGTGAACTTGCACGACGACGCGCCGTTGTCCTGCTTGACGATGTCCACGACGAGAACCAGGTACGCGGCTTTCTTGGCACTCGGCGAGCGGCAGCGCTCATCATCGTGAGCAGGCGACCACTGACCATGCTTGAGGGAACGCTTCCGATCGATGTGCCGCGGCTGCAGCAGAAAGACGCGTTCGCAATGGTGCGGGCCCATCTCGATACGCGGCGTCAGGAGGAGGACCAAGCCAGCTTGCGGCAAGCAGTCAGCTACTGCGCCGGCCTACCGTTGGCGCTGCGTATCCTCGCTGCGCGCCTGTGCACGCAACCACGAGAGCCGCTGAACCTCATCCTGCAACGACTCGCGGACGAGCGTACGCGACTCGCCGAGCTCCGCGCAGGCACCACCTCAATCGAGGCGGTGCTGGCACTCGCCGTAGAGCCGCTGGACGAGTCGGGGCGGCGTCTACTGAACCGCGTCGGGCGCTCCGGGCTCGCCACCGTGTCCGCCACCACCATGGACGATCTGCTCGGTGAGGACAGCACGATGGCGCGCACTCAGCTCGCTGATGCGCGACTGATCGAGTGGGCGCCCTCGCTCGGACCAGCACGTTGGCGCCTGCACGACCTCGTGCGCGTCTTCGCCGACGGCCGCAGCCGTGCCGACCCGTTCAGCGTGGAGGACGAGCGCAGCGCTTTGCATGCCACGCAGCGTCTCATTCGCCGCGCTTGCTGGGCAGCAGAGACCCTGGAGCCAGGGATGCCACTCTGGCTGCCGGATGGCATCGCGCTCGAGGCGCCAGGCGTCGCTGCCCACGTCCTATTGCTCGACGAGGAGCAGAACCTGCGGCGCATCTTGCGCAGGCTCCACGAGGAGCGGTCGGACGCTAGCTGCGCGCTCCTGGCGATGGCACTATGCGGATTCCTGCACCTCTACGGGCGCTGGGAGACCTGGACGGAGGTCCTTCGCCTCAGTCAAGCAGCAGCCGCGAGCGCGGAGGACGACCTCGCCGTTGGCCGGCTCGCGCTCAGCGCGGCCGTGTTCTCAACGAACCGTGGCGCGACCGATGCGGTGAAAGCCCAGCTGGCGGAGGCGCGAAGCGCGTTCCGCCGCGCCGGCCGTCGGGACTGGGAGGTCTTCGTAGACTTGCAGAGCGGCTGGGCCGCACTCAACCGCGGCGAGGTCGAGGAAGCACTCGGCACCTTCCAGCGGAAGCGCAGGGTCGCGGCTCGTCACGGCTGGGG
>DATNLQ010000158.1:0-3016 GCA_035602785.1 Solirubrobacteraceae bacterium | reverse complement strand
CCCACCGACAATCGCCACCACCTCGCCACGCTCGACATCGAACGACAGATCGCTCAGCACAGGCACCCAGCCCACACCACGCCCACGCCCCACACACAACCCCGCCACCACCAACAAAGACAACGTGCTAGCTCCCCTCGTCGCCGGCCTGCCGTGCCTCCTTGGAGAATCGCTCGTAGATTCCTTGCACGATATTGGCGTACTTCTGACGCCGCGCAGCGAGGTCGCTCCAAGCCAGCGCTTCGTCTTCGAATTGGGCCACCATGAGTGCCGCGTCCAGCTCCTCGTTATGGTTGCGTGGTGGCGCTTTTGCGAGCAGGCGCTCTCGAGAGGTGAGCTTGCCATGCGCCCTGTCGCTCTCCTCGGTACAGCGCTCGGCCTGCGCCCTGGCCATAGCGATGACGTCTGGCAGTTTCTCGAGTTTGGCCAGCCGAGCCTTCGCGTGGATCGGTTCGCGCAGGACGGGGTCCGGGGGCCAATCAGCGGCCCACCCCCGGATGTGCGCCCAGCCAGCCTCGGTGATCTCATAGCGATTGTCGACCTGTCGCATGCCCTCCTCAACAACGTGCGCATAGCCTGCCTCGGCAAGAACAGGAAGGCTGTTGTAGGCGGCATTGGATTCGAAGCCCGCTGCCGGCCAGAGATCCTCCAACCGTTTCTGTAGCTCCGCGGCCGAGCCTGGGCCTGACGCCATCACGCCGAGAACCATCATTTTCGCCGTCATGTCGCCCGCGCGCGCCACAGCGACCAATCCTACCTGAGCCACGATCACTTGGGACTGCTCGACTCCGCAGAATACGCCCCCCTTTCTCGCGTGACGGCCAAGATGAGCGCGCCAGCTACTCCGCTCGCACATCTCTTCGTCGGAGTTGGATGACGTCGGCGTCAGAGCGGCTATGGCCGAGTGTGGGCGTGAGCTTCCCGCCGTCCAGCGACCACACCCGGTCGGCGAACACAGCCGAGTCGCGGTCAGAGGCGCTCATCAAGACACCCGGCCGGGACTCGGTCTCGGCGATCAGCGAGCGCACCAGCCGCAAGGCTTGCAGCGTTCCCTCCGACCCCAGACCGTCCAGCAGGTCGTCAACAACCACCAGCTCCGGTGTCGCGGCGAAACCCCGCGCCAACGCGACACGCACCTGCTCCCACGGCGAAAGCTCCGCCCACCGCTTGGTCGCGCAATCCAGAGCCCCCACCCGCTCAAGCATCTGCCCCGCCCGACGCTGCGCCTCGCGCCGCCCACGCATCAGAGACAAAGGCCAGCCAACGATCCTCGCGACCTGGAGCTGCTGGGACATTCCCTTTCGGTCCAGCCACACAAGCTCACGCCCCCGCAGACGAACCCGCTTGCGCTCCCGCAACCGGGTCAGCTCGTGCTCGCCGAACCGCACGCTGCCGCGTTCAGGCGTCGCGATTCCGGCCGCGATCTCAAGCAATGTCGTCTTGCCCGACCGCCGCCCACCGACAATCGCCACCACCTCGCCACGCTCGACATCGAACGACAGATCGCTCAGCACAGGCACCCAGCCCACACCACGCCCACGCCCCACACACAACCCCGCCACCACCAACAAAGACACGAGCACCTCCTATCGGCTAAAGGTAACACTTGCATCCCCGCGAGTGATCTGGTTGCTGGTAATGTTCCGATGATCCGGGGAAGACGCCGAATGTACGTCGCACACGAACATAGGCGGACATTCAGCGGGTTGGCCGCTGTCTTGGCGCTCGTCTTGGTGTGTGTGCTTGCTGCGACCTTCGCTGGCACGGCGCACGCAGGCATAGGCGCTGGGTGGGCGTACTCGTCTCGCATGCAGAGCGTGACCGACACCGCACACCTCCGCTACATCCGCGAGTCCGGCTCCGACCTGCTTGAGGAAGGTACGGCAACCGGAGGGCTCCCCGGGAGGGTGCAGGTTCGTCTGAACGTCGGCGCGACGGTCTACGCGATCTTTACGATCTCAACCCACTACGGCTCGATCAGCGGCGACGGGTCGGGGAAGCTCCACGGCACTGGCACCTATGCGAGCTTCGGCGGATCGATGACCGTAACGCACGGAACAGGCCGCTATGCGCATGCGCACGGCCAAGCCGGTTTCTACGGCGTCCTCAATCGACGCAGCTACACTGCGACGGTTCAAACGACCGGCACCCTCGCGTTCTGAAAGTTCCCTGGTGGCGCACATGAGGCTCTGCCTGGTGGGGCTAGCGTGCGTCATGCTCGCCGCCTCGTCGTCTAGCGCGGCGCGTGGATCGCAGACTGCAAAGTTGAAGGTAGCGCTCCAACCCGAGCATCTCGGCGGGCGCACCACGATTGTCTTTAGCTTCCGAATCATCCCACACAACGAGCCCGTGCCCTCGCCGCTCGTGGGGATGAGCCTCTTCTACCCGGCCGGCATCGGCCTCGTCACCAGCGGCCTCGGCCTAGAAACCTGCCCTGCGACCCAGCTAGAAGCGCAGGGCCGCTGCCCACCCGACTCGCTGATGGGCTATGGCAACGCATCGGTCGCGCTTTTTTTCGGCTCCGCACTCATCCGAGAGCAAGGAAAGATAACTACGTGGATGGCACCCGTACAACACGGCGCTCTCACACTGCTGTTCTACGCCGAAGCTCCGACGCCCGTCTCAGCCGAACTGATCTTCACCGGCCAGCTTCTTGAAGCGCCGGCACCATACGGCGGTCAGCTCGGCATCGACGTCCCGCTCCTTCCAAGCGTCCCGGGAGCACCCAACGCCTCGGTCGTGACGATGACCGTGACCATCGGTCCGATGAACGTCACCTACTACGCATGGTTTCGCGGTAAACGGATTCCCTACCACCCGAACGGCCTGCGACTACCCGAAACGTGCCCACGCGGAGGCTTCCCGTTCGCGGCGCCGGGTATGTCCGGAAGTTTGTGTATTTGGCGTGATCTGAGGGTTCGCGTTCGGTGGGCCTGTGAAGGAGGATCGTGCTGATGAGCAATGAGGCGATAGCGGCGCCGGTCGACGGCGGCGAGGAGACGGGGGCGCCGGCAGT
>DATNLQ010000301.1:0-29562 GCA_035602785.1 Solirubrobacteraceae bacterium | reverse complement strand
GCTGTCCAGACGGCCGACCAGCCGGGCGCGTATTCGGGCCCCTATGAAGCCGGGGGCGTATGGGCGGTGCTGGACGGGCGAGGCACTGTGCGCGTACACGACAGCGTCTGCGAGAACGCCAGTGAGGTCGAGGTATCCCATGCGGGCGCCTACCAACTGCTCTCACACGAGCGCCACACTGCGTCGGCGCTGAGCATCGAGCTGGGGTCGGGCGTGCGTTGTGAGGCGACCTGCTTTACGCCTGGGCTTGTGCCGGTGCAGTCCGCTGCGGCCTGATCTGCTCGAGGCTGCGGTCGGCCAGCAGGCTCAACAGGACGGGCGGCCCATGGTCGTCGACCAGCACCGCCGTGCCCGGCCAGTAGGGGCTCACGCCGGCGCGCCCATTGTTGAGGAAGATGGGCGCATAGGTCCAACTGCCCGTGTTGACGAGTCGCGTGCCCGAGCGCCCGAGCCACTCGCTGGCATCGTCGCCAGTCAGCGGCCCGGGGCGATGGGTGTGGCCGAAGACCACGTGGGCGTCGCCGAGGCCGAGCCGAGCCGCGACCTCGCCCATCGCCTGCAGGCCTGCCCGGCGAAGCTCGTTGGGCGAGACCTCTGCTCGCAGGGGTCCCAGGCCAGCCAGGTTGAGGGCGCCGACCGCCACTGGAAAGGCCGCCACCAGCGCGCGCCGGCGAAGCTCGCGGGCGATCGCGCGGCGTGGTCGTGACCATGCTCGGCCGATCGTCGGATCCCGTCGTGCGCCTCCACCGCCAAGCGCACGCCAGGCGCTGACGGTCGCCAGGCCGTTGAGCGCCGAGCCGGTGCGGGCGTCCCTGGCCACAGCATCGCGCCAGGCGAAAGCGGGAGCGCCCACGGACTCATAAGCGGCAACGCTGGACAGCGAGTCGGGCGATACCCCCAACACGCGGGCCATCGCAGCCATGCTCAAGCGCTCCAGGGTGGGCACGGTCAGGTGGCAGTCCAGGTAGTGCCCGTGCGTGGCGTACACGTCGCCGCGCAGCCACAGGCCGGGATAGGCCACACGCACTCGCACCGGCTCACACCATTCGGAGATCCGCCGATAGCCCGGCGACACCTCAGCACCCAGCACTTCTGACAACCCGAGGGGCTCTACATCGGGATCTTCGGCCCGGCACGCAAGCCACGGTTCGATCAGGGCGTGGTCGTGATTGCCGGCCACCAGCACGAGCTCGAGGCCTGGCAGAGCTGTGCCGATCGCCCCAAAGAACCCGCGAGCGGCGTTCATCGCATCTCGCGGCGGTCCGTGGCGCAGCTCGATCACGTCGCCGAGCAGGACCAGCCGGTCACAGTCGGCTAGCGCCGCCAACAGCGCCTCGCGCAGCTCGGGACGGCGAAGGAGATCCGCTCGGGTGCCGCTGCCCAGGTGCAGATCGGAGATGACCAGCGTGCGCACGATCAGGAAGAGACGCCCGGCTGCTACGTGCGCCGGGCGATCGCAAGCGCCAGACCTAGTGCGTTGAGCTCGAGCGTCACAGCGGTGATCTTGCCAGACGGCGTCGCGGGCATGCGCGGGCGCCGGATGGTAGTAGGTGCTCGACGCTCAGCCCTTGCCGTCGAGCGCGCGAATCGTGACGGTCCTCTGCGTGGCGTCGGCCGCACCGATGCCGTTGCGCGCGACGATGGTGGCGCGGGCATGGAGCACGCGCAGCCGGGCGAGCAGAGCACGAGCGCTTGAGGATAGACGCAGCTTGACAGCAAACACCCGGCCACCGCCGATCGCGAACGAGCTGCTCGCCAGCGTCAGGACGCGTCTTGCTGCCTGATGCCCGGCGATACCGACCGTGACTGCACCGAGCGTCCTCAGGGTGATGGTGCCGGTGCATCGCTGCTCCGTGCCGAGGCAGCGCACGGGAACGACGAGCGCTCCCGCTGAGCTGACCGCGAAACTCGCGCGTGCCAGTTCGACGGCTTCGGCAGAGGGTGGGCTGAGAGCGCTGAGAGAGGACACGAGCTGTGGCGCCTGACCGCCTTCGATCGGCGATACCAGCGGCGGAGACGACGTTCCGCCGCCGCCGCTGGTGGTGGTGGCAGGCGGCTGCGGTTTTGCCGGCGGTTCTTCGCTGACGGGGGGCGCAGGGGCGGTAAGTGTTTCGAAGGAGTGGTCCTTGCTGGAGGTGGTGCCGCCTGCGTTGACCGCCAGCACGCGGAAGTGATAGGTGCTGCCAGCCGTCAGGCCTGAGATTACGGCCGACACCGTCACCGCGGCCTGCCCGCCGCCCGGCGACGGCGCGCACGGCGCGCTCGAGCCGTAGGACGCGGTCGTGCCGTATTCGAACACGCATTCGCTGACCAGCGCTCCATTGGGATCGACCTTGGCGCTCAACGTCGCCGAGGTTTCCGTTATCGCGATGGGCCCTTCGGCCTGCACCGATGGGGGTGAAGGCGGCGGTTCGACGACTTCGAGGGTGGTGAAGGCAACATCCCCCCCATGCGCGCCGCCGCCGGGATAGGAGATGGCGAGGCGATAGTGGTATTCGCTGCCGGCAGCCAGTCCTGTCGCGGTTGCGGAGACTGCCACCGGAGCGATTCCGGAGCCCGGCCGCGACGAGCACGGCAAGCTCGCGCCGTACGCCTGCGTGCGACCGTATTCGAACTTGCATTCGCTTACTTCGCCGCCGTTGGGATCGACGGTCGCGGACAGGTGCGCTTCGGATTGGGCGATCGAGGCGGCGGCGCCGGTCGCAGCGGTGGGGGGCGGCACTTCCGGCGGGCCGTCCAGGCTGCCCACCCCGGTGGGCCCGTCATAGCCGGGACCGGCCTCGCACAGATAGTTGCCACAGGTGCCGTTGCTGCCGGACACGATATCGTTGAGAGCGCCCCCGCCAGGGACGCCGTCGGCCTCGAGATACAAGCTCTTGGCGCCTTCCAACGTGCGCGTGTAGGGGGTCGAGAGCGCCATCGCGGCGGCCACGATTGGCGTGGCCGCGCTGGTTCCGCCGAGCAGCCTCCAGGGAGAGTGCCCTTCGGGCTTGTAGCTGTCGTACACCGACACCGGCGTGTTGGGGTCGGCCACGGCGGCGACGTCGTTGTTGGTGCGAAACGGACAGCCCGCGTCGGTCTGCCAGGCCGGCTTGGCTTCTTCGCTGCAGCCGCTGCCGGTGCCGGCTCCTTCGTGTTCGAACCACACGGTTTCGCTCCATCCGCGCGAGTTCTTGGCGGGCACCAGCGTGGTGCCGCCGACAGCGATCACGTGGGGGTTGGAGGCGGGCGATTCGACGCCGAACCCATGATCGCCGGCGGCAGCCGTGATCGGGATTCCCGGGTGGTCGTATGCGGCGGCGAATTCGGGGGGTTCCGACAGCGTCGCGCCGGCGAAGCTGTTGCTGATCTCCGTGGCGCCCAGCTTGGCCGCCTCGTCCTCGGCGTTGGCCAGGTTCGAGCTGAATTCGTTGCCGGCCTCGACCAGCAGGATATGGCAGGCCGGACAGATCGCGGAGACCATGTCGAGGTCGAGCGATATCTCCGTGCTCCATTCGGCGTTCGCTTCCGGATAGGAGGTCCCCCCGCTTTCGTCGACCTTGCGAAAGCACCCGTTGGCGGCGGCGCACTCCGCGATCCCGTACTGGGCGCGATACGTCTTCAGGTCGGATTCGGCGTTGGGGTCGTCGAACGCGTCGACGATCGCCACGGTCTGGCCGGAGCCGGCGGACGTGGATGGGAGGTTGTATGCGCTGCGCAGGTCTTCGGGCGAGTAGCCGCCTTCCTTGCCGTCGCCGAACAGGGCGGGACTGACCTGCTGCTCGGGACCGCTGGTGATAGCGCCCGCTGCGACGGGTCCGCGAGTATCCGCCCCGCGCGTGGGGTCCTCGATCACGTCGCAGCGCGCGCGACGGGCGTGCCCTGGGCACACGAAGTACGGTGCGGAGCTGGTCGGTGTCGAGGACACGCGCGTCCAGCGCGCGCTGGCGACCCGGGGCGCGAAGAGGGCAATGAGCGTGCTGCACCCGATCGCGCCGAGCAGGACCGCCAGCCACCAGCGAAACCGTCTGCTCAGGAGGTCGTGCGAGATCCCGCCATGCTGGTCGGTGACACGCATATGCATCTTCTCACCTGCCAGCGCCTCAGCTGATCAGGATGTAGAAACCCTCGCTGGCGGTTTCTGCGTTGACTTTCCCGCCTTCGCTGATCGGTATCCACGTTTCGACGGTGATCTGGGTGGTGGCTGGATTGCATTTCGATAGCCCACCCACCCCGACGGTCGCGTCGATCATCGGGATTTCCGCTTCGTTGGCGTCGACCGTCGCGACCACGGTATGCGGTGTGAACGTAAGACCGGAGATGCAGTAGATGCCTTCTTCTGTTTTTGTGACTTTGGCGTTTTCGACGTTTCTGCTGTTCGCCTGTTCGATCACTCCCCCGCTTGAAATGTGAGCGTAGGCGGGCACGCCAAGCCCTTCCTTCCCTTCTTTGCCTTCTTTGCCTTCGATGCCTTCTTTCCCTTCTTTACCTTCTTTGCCTTCGTGTCCTTCTTTGCCTACCTTGCCTTCGATGCCTTCCGGCCCAGGCGTAGCCGAGTGACCTTCTTTGCCTTCTTTGCCTTTTTCGCCTTCTTTGCCTCTTTCGCCTTCCTTACCGGTGGGGCCTTCTTTGCCCTGCGGGCCCTGAACGCCCACTACACCGGCCGCCCCTTTGGCGCCCGTGGCGCCACGCGCTCCGCGCAGCTGCTTGAGCACGCTCGGCTTAATCTGCTTCGTGGAGGTCACGATGTAGTGAGAAGCAGCCAAGCTCGTGCCACCCATGGCGACGAACAGGGCAAGCCAGGCGACCACATTGCGGCGAATGGCCGTGACGACACGAGAGATCATCGCTTACGGCTCCTGGTTGTTGATTGTGTGGTCATGTTCCCATGCGGCGCGGATGAGTGTGGTCGACGCGGCCCGGTCAGCGCTCGCCGTTGCCAATGTCGGCCCCGCGATCGAGCCTCAGTGGTTTAGCACGAACGTCTTCAGCCAGGTCACCGGACGGCCCCCTGAAGGCGTGAATACACCCTTGGCTGTGAGCTTGATGCTCCTGTGCGCCTTGAGCAGGCTTCTGCCCACGCTCGTGAGGCGCAGCTTGACGGTCTTCTTCGATGCGCTCGTGAACGACACCGTGACGGTCGCCACCAGAATGGGCTTGGGCTTGCTCTTGGTGGAAGACACGTGGGCACCCTTGGGGACCTCGTACCAGGCAACTTCGAGCTTGCCAGCGGCGATCGACGTGAACGAGAAGCTGTAGTACCCGTGCTTCAGCAGCGACGCGATGTGGGCGCCGTGCGTCATCGGCGTGAGCTGGCTGGTCAGCTTCGCGAGGATCGCAGCCGCGCTCGCAACGGGCTCTTGCGGATCGCCACCTGTCGTGGGCGTCGACGGCGTCGTCGATGTCGTCGTGGTGCTCTGCCCCCCGAAGATCTCAACACCCGCGCTGGTCGCTTCGGCGCTACCTTCTTCGCTGGTCGCTATGACCTTGCAGGACAGCGAGTGTCCAACATCGGCCTGGGTGACCGTATAGCTTTCCGATGTCGACTTCCCGGTGATACTCGAGTTGTCTCGCAGCCATTCGTATTCGAACGACGGCGACGGCTTCCCGATCCATTCACCCGGTTCGCACTTCAGAGTGCCACCCTGCCCCGGCAGGCCGGTCACCTGCGGAGCTTCCACATTCTGCGGCTTGACGCCCGGCACACGCACGCTCTTGCTGATGGCCGATTCCGTACCGGCGCTGTTTTTGGCGATGACCTTGCATGAGATTGCGCGCCCCTCGTCGGCCACGATAACTTCGAGCTTGCGTGTGGTGGCCCCCCGTATCGGGGATCCGTTGAGCAGCCACTGGTAGCTCAGTTCTGGGGTCGGCGTGCCTGTCCATTCCCCTGGTTCGCACTTAAGTTCTTCTCCAACATCAGGCGTGCCGACAATCGCAGGGGGCTTGCCTTCGGCATTTTCTGGCTGACTCCCGGGGATCTTCAGGGCCTTGCTTTCGGCTACCGAAAAGCCAGCGGAGTTTTTCGCTGTCACCTGGCAGGTGAGCGCATGGCCGCGATCTTCCGGTTTCACCACGTAGCTATTCACTTCGGCCGACGCGATCGCGACTTCGTCGCGCAACCATCGATAGGAGAATTCAGGTGCCGGCGTTCCAACCCATTCTCCCGAAGAGCATGTCAGTGTTTCGTTAACCGTCGGTTTCCCGGTCACTTTGGGTCCGGATTCCGGCGACTTCAATTCTGGAGCATTCGCAGAGATAGTCACCGAGTTGCTCCGAGCACTGGCAGACCCTTCGCTGTTCTTCGCCGTCACCTTGCACACGAGCGAGTGCCCCGCATCGGCCGAGGACACGGTATATTTTTCGCCGGATGCGATGGACGATTCTCCGGGTTCCCGCAGCCAGCTGTACACAAATTCTGGGTTATTGCTCCATTTCCCGGGTTTGCAGGTGAGCACTTGGCCCACAGCCGGGGTACCGGTCACTTCGGGAGGCGGCGCTTCCTCTGTGGGCACGCCGCTGTTACCCGAAGGGACGATGACCGATTCGCTCGCTACGGTCACGGACGACCCGACGCCGTTTTTCGCGGTCACTTCACACGTAAATGTGTGCCCTTCGTCGGTGGACTTGACTTCGTATTCGGTGCCTTCGGGGCCTTTCCCCGTAAAGCTCACCTGCCCAGCGAAGCCCCGGTCACGCACCCATACGTATTCGAATTTGGGGGTGGGCACTCCTCCCCATTCGCCGTGCTGACAAGTCAGGATTTTCCCCACCGCAGCAGTCCCGGATATCGTGGGCGGCGTCTTGTCTTCCGGCGCGCTGCCTGGGACTTTCACGCTGTTGCTGAAGACCGGAGCTGCTTCTCCCGCGGCATTTTTGGCGATTACGCGACAGGAGACGAGGTGCGTCTCATCTGCGGTCGCGACCATGTACGTCTGGGCTTTGGCCCCTTTGATTTCTTCCGTCGCTTCGCGAAACCACTGGTATTCGAATGTGGGTTCCCCGCTCCATTGACCCGGTTCGCACGTGAGTTCGTGTCCCACTTCAGCGGTGCCGTGAAGTTCCGGTGGGCTCACATCTTTGGGCTTTTCTTTAGCCGCCACCGCCACGGGCCTGCTGGTGGCCGACGCTTCGCCGAAGCTATTGCGGGCTGTGACCGTACAAGAGAGCTGGTGGCCTTCGTCAGCAGTTTTGACGACATAGGTCTGTTCCGTCTGCGCCGGTTCGATCTTCGAGCCGTCGCGCAGCCACTGATAGCTGTACTTGATTTCCGGGCTTCCGCTCCAGGCCCCAGGTTGGCAGGTCAAAGTCTGCCCGACTGTCGGCGAGGTCGGCGTGACTTTGGGCAGTTCTTCGTTCTTCGGCCCGATACCTCTCGCGCCTTCGATCGTGACGCTGTTGAAGCTTTCTTCTTCAGCGGTTTCAGGGGGTGTACCGCCGGTTTTGGCGATGACGATGCAGGTGATCGAACTGCCCTTGTCTTCGATCGTGACTCTGTAGGGGTTGCCGGTTGCGACAGGGACGCCGTTGCTCAGCCATTCGAATTCGAACGACACACTAGTCCCGGTCCAGCTCCCGGCGCCGCAGACCAGTTCTTCACCGACTTTCCCATGCCCCTGGACGCGCGGCGGGCTGTTGTTGATTAGCGGTTCCGCCGTAGCGACGCTCGCAGCCGGGCCGACCGCAATGCCGGCCATGACGAACAGCGCCATCGCGATAACCGTACGCCGCGCACCGAGGCCCGCGGACCTTGTGACTGCCGACAAGCTTCCTCCTTGGATCGTCTCTTCTGCCAGCGTGGGGGCCCGAAGGACCAATAACGATAACGACTGCGGACCACGGTGTCAAGCTGAAAGCGGTCGTCGACTTGCAGCCCAGCTGTACCTGAGTAGTTATCATCGCTTGCAGAGTCACGGTGAGGATTGCATGAGAACGGACGCTTGCAAGATGGCCGGACCGGCGCGCAGGCGTTTGACGGGATTGCTCGTTGGCGCGTGCGTGCTGGTGGGCCCGATCGCAGGACTTCCGGGCAGCGTCGACGCGTCCGCGTTTCCGGCGGAGACCGTCGCGACGCTGTCGAACCTGAAGACGGTCACGAGATGGGCCTATCCGCAAGAACCCGCAGTCGCGCACCGCTACCCTTCGGCACGCTCACGTGTGGTCGGCCGCCTGCGCTTTCTGACCAGCCAGGGCCAGCCGGAGGTGTACCTGGCGCTGCGCTCGTACACGGTAGGAGCCACGTCGTGGATAGAGGTGCCCCTTCCCGGCCGCCCGAACGGTCTCACCGGCTGGGTAGCAGCCGGTGCGCTGGGAGAAATGCACATCACGCGCGAGTACCTGCGTGTCGATCGCGAGACGATGCGCGCCACCCTCTACCGCGACCGTCACGCCATCTGGAACGCACCTGTGGGCGTGGGGCGTCCGAGTCTGCCGACTCCCGCCGGCCACTTCTACGTGATGGAAAAGCTGGCTGTGATCGACGGCCCGATCTACGGTCCCTATGCGATCGGCACAAGCGCCTACGCACCTACGCTCAGCGAATGGCCCGGCGGCGGCGTGGTGGGCATCCACGGGACCGACGAACCGCAGCTGATCCCGGGCCGGCCATCGCACGGCTGCATCAGGCTGCGCAACGCCGACGTGGTGAGCCTATGGCATCTCATCCAGGTCGGCACGCCGATCGAAATCGTCTGACCGATCGCAGCTCGGGATCTGCTCCGGACAGCGGCCCATACCACGCGCGTTGTGGGCCGCTGTCCGCGCGGCAGATCAGCCGGTGAATTTCGGCTTGGTCCGCTGCGAGACGGGGCGTACGAACACGCTCGAGTGCGCCGGCGATGTGCAGGCGGGGTCGCTCATCACCGTCTTGGCCACGAGCTTGTGCGCACCCAGGGAGAGCTTCAGCGGGTCGATCTTGAGCGTGAACTTGCCGTGCTTGGCCTGCGACTGCTTGAGCGTCTTGAGCTTGTGGCCGTCCAGGTAGAACGTGATCAGCTTGATCCCACGTGCGCTCGTCTGCACGGTGAAGGTCTTGCGCTTGGGCCCAGCCGCGCCGCTCAGGGCTGCACTTTGCGCACACTTGGCAGTCGTCGTACCGGCCGGTACGACTATGGGGCTTTTGAACGCTTCTACCCCCTGCTGGCCTGGGTGTTCTTCTTTGTTCGCGGGTTTGGGTTCGCCTGGCAGTTTGGCTTCGACCGGGTTGGAGATCTTCGTCAGCGGCAGTTCGCCTTCCGTGGTCCCGGTGACAGTTGCTTCATTGATGTATGGATTAGGGCCAGAGCTCGACAGCACGTGGCTGCATGTGTAGATGGTCATTTCCTTGGGCGCGAGGGCTTTGACGCCAGGACCACCGCTTATCGTGGCAGAATCGCAGTTGGGATCGATGAAGTTGGAAAGCGTCAGCGGCACGTTGCCGATGTTCGTGACGAGAATCTCGTAGTCGACCGTTTCGCCCGCTGTGCCAGTGACTGGTTGCTTCGTGAACGTTCCCCCGCTGCCCACCGTGCCCTGCAGTTCCTGGAGCTTTTCGATCGTGAATTCGGGCGGTTCGGTGAGCGGGAGAGGCACGACGACTTCGACCGGGTTTGAGGTCTTGGTGAGCGGGGGTTCCGCTTCGCTGTCGCCGGTCACGGTCGCTTCGTTGATGTACGTGCCTATGCTTGTAAGCACGTGATCGCACGTGTACGTCGTGCTTTCGTTGGGCGCCACCGGAGTCGAGCCGGGGCCGCCGGCGATGGTGCCGGGATCGCAGTTCGAGTCGATGAACTTGGAAAGCGTCAGCGGAGCTTTGCCCGTGTTCGTCACCACGATCTCATACGTGACCGTTTCGCCGAGCTGACCGGTCAGTTTCGCCTTGGTGAAGCCGCTGCCCATGATTTCTTGGAGCTTTTCGATCGTGAATTCAGTTGGAACGGGAGATGTGGGCACTTCGACTTCCACAGGGTTGGAGGTCTTGGTTTTCGGCGTTTCGCCTGGCGGCGTGCCCGTGACGGTCGCTTCATTGACGTACTTGCCCACACTGGTGAGCATGTGGTCGCACGTGTAGATCGTAGATTCGCCTGGAGCGACCTCCGCAGCGCCCGGACCGCCAGCGATCGTGCCGGGATCGCACTTGGCGTCTGTGAGATTCGAGAACTTCAGGGGCGTTTCGCCTGTGTTCGTGACGACGATCTCGTAGTCGACCGTCTGCCCTATTGAGCCAGTCAGCGGCGACTTCGTGAAGCCGGCGCCACTGCCCGGGATTTCCTGGAGCTTTTCGATCGCGTATTCGGGGTGCTTGCTGGTGCCGGGCGGTTCGATCGGGAATTCCGTGGTGTAGGTCGTGAAGGGCGCTTCGGTGAGGCTGGCTTCGATCAGGCTGTCGCCGCTGGCGCATGACCCGCCGCCGAGCACCACGACAAATGCGTTGCCGTCGTTGTCGAGCGTCGTTTCAACGTCTTCTGTGCCACTGGCGAGGACCTCGTCGTCAGCGCCGACCCAGACCAGCGACGGTGGAATCATGCAGCGCGCGAACAGCTGTTCCGCGCTGATGTTGACGCGTCTCTCCGCGTAGACCGGCGGGAACTCCACCTCGACGATCGTGGCCACGCTGCTGAAGACGCTGTCCTCGACCTCGCTGCTCGGCATCGCGGTCACGCCCGGCATGCTCGGCGCCGGCGGGAGGATCATGAAGTCGGTTGTAAAGGTGGTGTATGGCGGCGCTTCCAGATGCGCCGAGACCAAGCTTTCGCCGGGGGCGCACGACGGGCCGCCCCACAGCACCGCGGTTGCGTTGCCGTCGCCGTCGAGCTTGACGCTGAAGCTCGGCCCGGGGACGGGCGCGTAGGGAAACGGGGCCGACCAGCTGAGGCCGCCTTTGCAGCGGTTGAACAGCTGTTGCGAGCTCAGTTTGACCGATTGCCCAGCGAGGACGGGTTCGCAGGAGACGCGAACGACGTCGGCCACGCTCGAGCTTGTGCCGAACTCGCCTTGATCCACGAACGAGGGCGGCAGCGTCTGGATGATGCACGACCCCGAAGCGGGTTCGCCGACTGACGAATGCGTCAGGTGCGCCGTGCGCGCCTGCGCGACGCTCGGCGCAAGAGCGACGATCACGCCGACCGCAAGAGCGAGGAAAAGACGAAGTGTAGTGAGTGCGTCTGTCATGAGCGTCACATGCTCTCCGCGACCCGACAGACGCGGTGGACTCCGGAAGAGCAGTGCCCCCCGGAGTCCATTTCGCGATCCTTCAGATCACTTCAGCGTCAAAGAGGACTCTTAGAATTCCCGCACTCCAGGAGCCAAGACCGTGAAGTCGTTGGTCACCGTCGTGTAGGGAGCCTCTTCAAGGCTCGCTTCGATTTCGGTCTCACCGCTGGCACAGGATGAGCTGCCAACCACGACCACGAAGGCGTTGCCGTCGTCGTCGAGCTTGACTTTGGACACGCCTTCCGTGCCTATGCCCAGAATGTGCTCATCCGGCCCGATCCACACGGTTTTCGGCTCGACGCCACAACGCGCGAACAGTTGTTCGTCGCTGATGTTGACGTCCTGCTCCGCGTATACCGACGGGAACTCGACCTGGATGATCGTCGCCACGCTGCTGGTCGTGTCATCCTCGACCTGAGCGTCCGGCAGAGCTTCGACGCCCGACGGCGTGACTTTCGGCGGCAGCACTTCGAAGTTCGTCGTCACTGTCGGGAACGGCGGGTGATTCAGATGTGCGGACACCAGGGTCTCGCCGCTCGCGCAGCCAGGCCCGCCCCACACTACGGCTGTGGCGTTGCCGGCGTCGTCGAGCGTCACGGAGAACGAGTGGCCCTCTGTGAACCCACCAGGGAGATCGGCGGGGTCGCCCCAGCTGATGTCTCCACGACAGCGGCTTGCGAGCTCGGTGTCGCTCAGTTTGACTTCTTCCCCGGCGAATTCCGAGTTGCACGAGACTTCAACGACGTCGGCCACGCTCGACGATTCGCCAAACTCACCCTGTGCGACGAATGAGGGCAGCGAAACGATCTTGCATGTTTCTTCCGAGCCCGTTGTCCCTGCATTTGCTTTTGTGGTGTTGGCCGTGCGCGCGAACGCAGTACCCGCCATCAGAAACATGCTGATAGCGAGAACCATCAGACCAGCCAAGAGACTGCGTCTTTCCATGACTTTCCTCCAGTATTTATTTCGTTGCACCTTGCCGCCTCGGAAAACCGCCCCCGAAGCAGCACGAAAGAGCTCCCCCTATTCCGGAGCCCCCCGGCGGTGTATGTCGTACTCTTGAATACCACAGTACCTGCCGTCAAGGCACCTGAAAAAAGCGCAAATTGCGGGATTTTTGTGCCGCATATTGCCGAAAGCAGGGTTGAATCCGACGAGAGCGGGTACATAACCCTGTCGCTCTTTGCGCATGTCCTGGGCAGCCCTGTGACCGGCCGCGACGACGGCAGTATGCAACGAACGCCACGTCCTGCCTCTCGTCGAGCGTGCATGCTGTGGCTAGCGCTTGAGCTCGAACGTCCGCGACACAGCCGTCGGCTTGCTCCCTGGCGGCGGCGTGAAGGTGCACGTGGCGGTCAGGTGAATCTGCTTGGCATGGCTCAGCAGCAGCCTGCCCTTGGCGCTCAGGCGGATCTTGATCGTGGCCACGCCGGCAGCGCTGAACCTCCACGTGCCGGATGCGACCAGCACTGGCGCGTGCTTGCCCTTGCCTCCGAGCTTGGCCCCGCGAGGCAGGTAGTACCAGCGAATCGACGTGGTGCCTGGTTCAGGCGCCTTGAAACGCTCCCGATAGAGACCTGCCTTGAGCAGCGCGGCGATCTTCGCCCCGCGCCCCGACGGGTCGAGTTGGCTCACCAGCAGAGCCGCGAGGCGGGCCGATTTGCTCGCCGCCACGCCTATGGCACCCGGCCCGATGGGCGCCGGCGGTGGCGGCGCCGAGGAGACGCCTGACGATCGCGCGTTTGTGGTGAACGAACCTACGGCAGAGCCCGTGCCGCGTTCGTTTTCTGCTCCAACGCGGTAGAAATACGTCGTGCTCGGCTCCAATTCGAAGAAGCTGGCATAGACCGGTACGGTGCTGGTGCCAGACGGAAAGACGCAGGTCGCAAACGTGCATCCTTCGCCCCATGCACATTGAGCGACCCTGCCATACGAGGTCGTAGTACCGAGTTCGAATGAGCACAGCCCAATCCCAATGTTGCCCCCATTCGGGTCAACCGACGCATGCAACGTGGCCGAAATATTTTTGACAGCAGAGGTTTCCAGGACGACCGTCGGCGGCGACGTATTAACGATGAATGTCACCGCGTTGCTCAATCCGGGAGCATTGCCGAGCGCGCTCGGCTGCTCGGCGATGGCGGTGTACACGCCATTTTCGAGCGCCGTCTTGAGCTGGCCGGAGGTCCATTCGCCGCCTCCGCTTTCTGCTGTCACAGAGGCTACGAGCGTACCGCTGGGCTGGCTGCCCGAAAAGACTTCTATGGTCACCGGGGTGCTTTCGGTGGCGCTGCCGGAGAACGATGGTTTGGCGTCGCCTTCCGACGCGACCGACCGCATGGTGATCGTTGGCGACAACGTGTCTACCGTGAACGTGATCGGAGCGCTCGAGCCTGGACCATTTTCGATGCTGCTCGGTTGACGAGCGATTGCTGTGAATGTGTGCAGTCCGGAGGGCAGCGGTTCGCCGAGAGCGACAGACCAACTGCCGTCTGCAGGGTCCGGCGTAGCTGTAGCGGTCGCGATGGGTTTACCCGTCGTGACCGAGGATTCATACACCGATATCGTCACGGGAGCTTCTTCGCTGCTGGTGCCCGAGAACCGCGTCTTGATGACGTTCGACGGGGAAGCCACCTGGGCAAGCGTAACGACGGGAGGTTCGGTGTCCACGACGAATTTCACCGGCACGCTTTCTCCGGCGACGTTGCCGAGCGCACTGGTCTGGATCGCCACAGCCGTGAACGTGCGGTCACCAGACGGCATCGTGACCGGGCTGGATGTCCAGCCCGGCCCGGTGCCGGTGGCCTTAGCTTCCCTGATGATCGTTCCGCTTGCGACTACCCCTTCGTAGACGTGGACGACCACTTCTGTGTGTTCGCTTGCTGTACCAGAGAACGTCAGCGTGACCTGGCGCGAGGGGGACTTCGGCTGGTTCAGGGTGACGGATGGCGACGCGGTGTTGATTTCGAAGGTGATCGGAGCGCTCACACCTTCCTTGTTTCCAAGAGAGCTTTCCTGCGAGGCTACGGCCGCGTATTTGCCATTTTCCAGCCCGGGACTCACCGCAGCCGTCACCCACGTGCCCGAGCTCGGCTGGGCCTTGAGCGTGCGGATCGGTTTCCCTTCCGCTTTGCTGCCTTCGTAAACGTTCACGGTGACCGCGGTCGTGTCGCTGGCCGCCCCCTTGAATTTGGGCGTCGTGTTTTTGGAGATGCCCGCCACCGGTTCGAGCGTCACCGTCGGCGATTCCGTGTCGATTTCGAAGGTCGCGGCGGTGCTTTCGCCGACGCCATTGCCGATTTCGCTGGGCTCCGCCGCGACGGCGGTGTACGTGTGTTTCCCGCTTGCCAAGGTCACTTCGCTAACCTTCCAGCTCCCGTTTTCGACGTTCGCCGTCTTGGTCGCGACCGCCATCCCTTCTGCCCTTGGCCCGAGATAGATATTCAGCGTGACGGCCGCTTTTTCGTTGGTCGTGCCCGA
The DNA here is from genome assembly GCA_035602785.1 of Solirubrobacteraceae bacterium. GTDB lineage: Bacteria > Actinomycetota > Thermoleophilia > Solirubrobacterales > Solirubrobacteraceae > Palsa-744. The sequence continues at coordinate 14,916 of DATNLQ010000301.1, read as the reverse complement.
GAAGGACGGCTTGATGTTGCCCGATGGCGATTTGGGTCCGGTGAGCGTGACCGCTGGCGGATTGTGGTCCACGATAAACGCGATCGGAGCAGTTTTGCCTTCGGAGTTGCCGCTAAACGGGCTGACCTGCGTGGCGAACGCGCTGTAGGTGTGTTCGCCAGTCGTCGCCAGGCTCGCCGCATTCGAGGTCCATTTCCCTTCTACGACTGTCGCTTTGATCAGTGCGATTTCTTTGCCTTCTGCTTTGGATCCTTCGAACAAGTGGACCAGCACTTCATTGGTCGCGTTGGTGGTGCCGCTGAACGTTGGCGCAGGGTTGCTCGAGCGTGGCACCGAGTTCAGTGTGATTTTCGGGGGTTCCCGATCAACGAAGAACGTGACCGGCTTGCTCTTGCCTTCGCCGATGCCGTTGAACGGGCTCGGCTGCATCGCGATGGCCGTGTAGGTGTGTTCGCCCGTCGTCGGCAGCGTTGCCTTGGCCGACCATTTCCCGGCGCTGACAGTCGCTGTGACTTTCGTGATTTCCGTCCCTTCCGGTGCGCTGCCTTCATACACGCGCACGACCAGGCTCGTGGTGGCGTTCGTGGTCCCGACGAATGTCGGCGCGTCGTTGTTCGACGACGGTTCCGGCTGTTCGAAGGTCAGCTTCGGGGGTTCGGTGTCGACGACGAAGGTGATCGTGCTGCTTTCGCCTTCTTCGTTGCCTGAGATCGGACTCACCTGTTTTGCGACCGCGGTGTAGGTGTGTTCGCCACTGGTCGGCAGCGACGCGGCGGCAGACCAGCCGCCTTTCCCGTTGGAAGTCCCGATCGCGCTTGTGACTTCCTTGCCCTTGGCTTCGGCGCCTTCAAAGACGTGGACAACGACCTGCGTTTCCGTGTTGGTGGTCCCTTTGAAGGTCGGTTTCGTGTTGCTCGACGGCGTTTCCAGCGGTTCCAGGGACACCTTGGGTGCTTCGGTGTCGATCACGAAGGTCACGGGCTTGCTCGTACCTGATTCGTTGCCGGAGAAGGGGCTGACCTGCGTGGCCACCGCGGTATAGGTGTGATTGCCGGCCAGCAGGGCCACGGGACCCGCTGTCCAGCGGCCTTCGCTCGCTTTGCCGGTGACCTGCGCCACTTCCTTGCCCTGGACGTTGCTTCCTTCATGGACATGGATAACGACGGGAGTGCTTGCGTTGGTGGCACCGGCGAATGAAGGCTTGGTGTCGTTAGACGGTGTTTCGGGCGTTTCCAGCGAGATTCTCGGGGCTTCGGTGTCGACCACGAAGGTCACGGGCTTGCTCCGGCCTTCGGGGTTGTTGGTGATCGGGCTCGCCTCGGTGGCGACCGCGGTGTAGGTGTGTTCGCCGCTCTTCAGCGTAGCTGCGGGAGAGCTCCAGGCGCCTTTGCTCGGCGTGGCTGTGGCGCTCGTGACTTCTTCCCCCGTGGCTTCGGTGCCTTCATAGATGTGGACCACGACCTTGGTTTCCGCGTTGGTGGTCCCCTTGAAGGTCGGCTTGGTGTCGTTCGACGGCGTTTCCAGCGTTTCCAGTGTGACTTTCGGCCCTTCCGTATCGACGACGAAGGTCACAGGCTGGCTCAGGCCCGGTGGATTGCCGAGCGGGCTTGCCTGTTCTGCGACAGCGGTGTAGGTGTGTTCTCCGGGCGCGAGGGCGCTCTCGTTTTCTGAGGACCAGGCGCCTTCGACGGGCGTTGCAGTGGCGCTCTCGACTTCATGGCCTTCGGCCTTGGTCCCTTCATAGATGTGCACGATGACCTGGGTTTCCGCGCTGGCCGTGCCTTTGAACTTCGGCGTCTGGTCGCGCGACGGCGAGGGTGGCTGTTCGAGCGTGACTTTGGGCGATTCGGTGTTGACGATGAACTTCACCGCGTTGCTCGTCCCCGGTTCGTTGCCGAGCGAGCTCGGTTGCGTGGCGACCGCGCTGTATTCCCCGTCTGCCAACTGTGGGCTTGCGGCTTTCGATTCCCAGGCGCCCCCGGTGCCGGAAGCAGTTGCGCTGGCGACTTCGGTGCCTTCCGGTTTGGGGCCTGCGTAGATGTGCACGGTCACGAGCGTGATGTCGCTCCCGGTTCCGGTGAACGTGGGCGTCCTGTCCTTGGACGGAGACGGCGGCTGGTTGAGCATGACCCTGGGCGGTTCTGTGTCGACGACGAACGTCACGGGACCGCTCACGCCGGCGGGGTTGCCCAGCGGGCTCGGCTGTTCAGCGACCGCCGTGTAGGTGCGATCCGCCCCGGCCAGAGCCGGGCTCGCGGCGCTCGATTTCCAGCTGCCGCCGTTGCCCGTTGCCGTGGCGGTCGAGACAACGGTTCCTTCCGCCTTGGTCCCCTGGTAGATGTGGATCACGACCTGCGTGCTCGCGCTGGCTGTCCCGGTGAAGGTCGGCGTGGTGTTCTTGGACGGCGATTGGGGCTGGTTGAGCATGACCGTGGGCGGTTTGGTGTCGACTTCGAACGTCACCGGAGGGCTGGTTCCCGGACTGTTGCCCAGCGCGCTGGGCTGCGTGGCCACCGCCGTGTATTCGCCGTCGGCCAACGCTGGGCTGGCCGCTTCCGATTTCCATTTGCCACCCGTGACTGTGGCGGTCGCTTTCGCGACTTCGCTGCCTTCCGGTTTCGGTCCCGCGAAGATGTGCACGGTCACCGGTGTCGTTTCGCTCGCGCTTCCTTCGAACTTGGGCGTCTTGTCCTTTGACGGCGATTCCGGGCGTTCCAGGCTGACCGTGGGTGGGTTGGTGTTTACGACGAACGTCACGACGCCGCTTTTGCCCGGCGGGTTGCCCAGCGGGCTGGCCTGTTCGGCGACCGCCGCGTACGTGCGATCTTCGCCGTTCAGCGCCGAGCTTGTGGGGCCTGAGAGCCACTTGGCGCCGGTCCCGGTCGCCGTGGCGGTCGCCACCGGAGTGCCCTGGGCTTTGGTCCCTGCGTAGATGTGCACGACGACTTCCGTGTCGGCGGTCGCCGTCCCGCTGAACGACGGCGTAGTCGCATTGGAGGGCGATTCGGGCTGTTCCAACGTAACGGCCGGAGACCTGGTGACGACTTCGAAGGTCATCGCAGCGCTTGTGCCCGGCTGGTTGCCGAGCCCGCTCGGCTCACTGGCCAGGGCCGTGTATTCCCCTTCAGTGAGGCCCGGGCTGACTTCCGCCGATTCCCATGAGCCCGCTTTGACCGTGCCCTTGACGACGGCAACTTCGGTCCCGCTCGCTTTGGCGCCTCTATATACGCGCACCGTCACTTCGCCCGCTTCGCTCGCGGTCCCGCTGAAGCGCGGAGCCGTGACTTTCGACGGCGATGCCAATTGGTTGAGCGTGACCTGTGGCGGTTCGGTGTTGACCACGAAGGTCACCGGTTCGCTCGATCCGGGCCCGTTGCCAAGCGCGCTCTTCTGCACCGCCACCGCCGTATATTCGCCACTGGTCAAAGCCGTCCCCGCAGCCCCCGAAGACCAAGGCCCGGCCACCGACGGATGCGCCACCGCCGTCGAAACCGGGCTGCCCGACACCGTGGGCCCCACGTAGATTTCGACCTTGACTTCCCCGCCTTCGCTGGTCGCCCCCGTAAACGAGGGTTTGGTGTTTTTCGAAGGCGACACCGGCTTCTGCAACGACACCGACGGCGGCGCCGTGACGACTTCGAAGGTCACGGCCTTGCTAGTGCCTTCGCCGTTGCCGAGCAAGCTCGGCTCGCTCGCCACCGCCGTGTATTCCCCTTCCGCCAACGAGCTAACCGCCGGCGAAGACCACGGGCCCGAGGCCACCGGGAACGTCACGTGCGTCACTTCGTTGCCGCTCGCACCCCCCTTGTGGATGTGCACGGTCACTTCGCCGGCTTCGGTGGTGGTGCCTTCAAACGACGGGGTCGTGTTGCTCGACCGCGTTGGCGGCCCGACCAGGGTGAGGCTAGGCGCCGCGGTGTCCACTACGAACGTGACCGTGTTGCTCGTGCCCGGTTCGTTGTCGAGCGAGCTCGGCTCGGTCGCCACCGCCGTGTATTCCCCGTCAGCCAATTCCGAGCTCACCGTCGCCGACCATTTCCCCCCGCTGACCGTCCCGGTGACTTTCGCGACTTCGTTGCCGCCGACCGTCGCACCCTGATGGACATGCACCGTCACGGTGCCCGCTTCGCTAGCGCCGCCTTTGAAGGACGGCGTGTTGTCGTTCGTCAGCGCCGGCGGCCCTTCCAAACTCACTTTCGGCGGTTCGGTGTTGACCACGAAGGTCACCGGTTCGCTCGATCCGGGCCCGTTGCCAAGCGCGCTCTTCTGCACCGCCACCGCCGTATATTCGCCGTCCGCGAGGGCCGGGCTCGCCGCTGCGGAGGACCAGCTGCCGCCAGAGGCAGTCCCCGTGGCTTCCGAGACGACGGGGCCGCCGATTGACCCTGAATGGATTTCGACCGTGACCTTGCCCGCTTCGGTCGAGGTGCCCTTGAACGAGGGCTTGGTGTTCTTCGACGGCGATTCAAGGGCTTCCAAGGTGACCGACGGTGGCGCCGTGACGACTTCGAAGGTCACCGCGTTGCTGAAGCTCGTCTGGTCCATGTCAGCTGATTCGGCCTGTTCGGCCACCGCTGTGTAGGTGCCTGCGGCGAGGGACGCGGCTGTCGCGCTCCAGAGTCCTTCGGACGCGGGTACAGGCGTGAGTGTTTGCGCGATTGGCCCCGTCGAAGAGGCGCCTTCATGGACGACAACCGTGACAGGGTCTTCGTTGTCTTCGGTGCTACCGCTGAACGTCGGCGTCGCGTTGGTCGTGTTGCCGCTCAGGGGCGCTGACATGACCAGCGCCGCCGACGCACTGGCGACGGGCGCAGCGAACAGCGCAAATGGCAACGCCAAGATCAGCCCAAGAACGACTCTGCGCGCACTCCATCGCGATTTAGCCGGCACAACCCCACCGATCCAGGTTCTAGGTGTCTCAAGCTACCGGCCTGAGGACCGGCGCCGCGGTGGCCCCGCTCCAGCGGATGCCCGCGACTTCGAGTGGCGGATCATAGCCGGAAACATCTCGAATGGGAAGAGGATTTCGTCGCTGCAAGATCTCGCTCAGGGCCACCTGGGGGCGTGTGCGATACTGCCGCCGATGCACTTGCCGCCCGAGCGACCCACGCCCTTCAGGCTGCGGTGGATCCTTTCTCTGGCGTTGGCGCTTGTCTTGCTCGTCTCGACCGGTGCGCTCGCAGCAGGCGTGCTCAAGGGCAAGACCTACCAGGGCAAGACAGCGTCGTCGGGACGCGACGGCGAAGGTCACACGCAGCGCTTCAAGGCCGCCGCCGCTATCGCCCTTCGCGTCGCGGGCAATGGCAGGTCGGTGACCGTCAGCCTCCCGTCGACGGCCCCGCTCCTCTACTGCTTTACCAAAGAGCAGATCCAGGTCCAGAGCACCAAGCCGGCCAAGGTCTCCGGGAGCGGCTCCTTCCGGGCGACCGTCGACCAGCGGTTCGTCGCCGGACCGGGCGAACCGGCGATCGTGCAGGTGATCAGCGGCAGGTTCTCCGGTGGCACCGTCACGGGCACGATCCACACCGAAGCCGCCGAATGCAGCGGCTCGACGACCTTCTCAGCCTCCGCGCGCTAGCCCGAGCGGGGGCTCTGGACAGCGGTCTATACGCGGCGGCGCTCAGGCGGCGCCCAGCGGCACGTGCGCGCGGATCTGCTTGGGGAGCATGAAGCGCACGTCCTCGCGAATCACGTCGAACTCGGATATGTCGCGCACGCCGCGCGCGCGGAAGAAGTCGACCAGCTCGGCGACCAGGTTCTCGGGCGCGCTCGCGCCCGAGGAGATACCCACCACGCGTCGCCCATCCAGCCACTCCTCGCGCACCTCGCCGGCGTTGTCGATCAGGTGGGCGTCCGTGCCGCAGTCGCGCGCGACCTCCACCAGCCGCACCGAGTTCGACGAGTTGCGCGATCCGATCACGAGCATCAGGTCGCAGCTCGCAGCCATTTGCTTGACGGCCGCCTGGCGGTTGGTGGTCGCGTAGCAGATGTCATCGGTGCGCGGTCCCACGATGCGCGGGAAGCGCTCCTTCAGGCTGGCGACGATATCGCTCGTTTCGTCGACCGCGAGCGTGGTTTGGGTGACGTAGGCGACCCGCTCAGGGTCTGGTACCTGCAGCTCCTGTACGTCTTGTTTGCTCTGCACGAGCACGATCTGCTGAGGCGCCTCGCCCATCGTGCCTTCGACCTCCTCGTGACCGTCGTGGCCGACCAGCACGATCGTGTAGCCCTCCTTGGCAAAGCGAACTGCCTCGCGATGGACCTTGGTCACCAGCGGGCAGGTGGCGTCGATCGTCAGCAGGCTGCGCTCTTGGGCGCCCTCGCGCACGCTGGGCGCCACCCCGTGGGCTGAGAACACGCAGACCGCGCCCTCGGGCACCTCCGTGTGCTCGTCCACGAAGATCGCGCCCCGCTCGCGCAGCTGCGCGACCACATGCTTGTTGTGCACGATCTCCTTGCGCACGTACACCGGCGCACCGTGGATTTCCAGCGCGCGTTCGACCGTCTGGACGGCGCGATCAACCCCAGCGCAGTAGCCGCGTGGAGCTGCAAGCAGAAGCTTCTCGACGCTGTTGGACACCACCGCCATTGTAGGGGGCGTCCAGGTAGGCTAGGTGTCAATGCCCCAGCGACACCTCGATCGGCTGACGCCAGTAGACGCCTCCTTCCTGCATCAGGAGGGCCCCGTGTCGCACATGCACATCGGCGGGTTGACGATCTTGGAAGGGCCGCCGCCGGAAATGGATGAGTTCCTCGAACAGATCAGGATGCGCCTGCACCTCGTCCCCCGCTACCGCCACAAGCTCGCGTGGACGGCGCTTGACAGCGGGCGTCCGGTTTGGATCGACGATCCGAGCTTCAACCTCGACTATCACGTGCGCCACACCGCGCTGCCGGCGCCCGGGCGCTGGGAGCAGCTGCAGGACCTCACCGCGCGGATCTTCTCCCAGCAGCTGGACCGCTCCAAGCCGCTGTGGGAGATGTGGCTAATCGAGGGACTCGAGGACGACCGCTTCGCACTGATAACCAAGACCCATCACTCGCTGATCGACGGGATCGCCGGCGTAGACCTGGCGACGGTGCTGTTCGACCTCTCTCCCGATCCGCCGCCGCTGCCAAACTCGGGACGCCCCTGGCAGCCCCACCCGGAGCCTAGTGCCGCACACCTGGTCGCGGCGGGGTTGTACGGGGCGGCGCGCGCCGGGCTAACGCTCATCGAGGGTGCTGTTGACGTGCTCGCTCACCCCGAGCGAGCCCTGTCGCGGGCGCGCGAAGCGGCCGAGGGCATCGGCGAGATCGCCTGGGCCGGGCTGAACCCGGCCCCGGAAACGCCGCTGAACGTCCCCATCGGACCACACCGGCGCTTCGTCGCCGTGAGCAGCCAGCTGGAGGACTTCAAGACCGTCAAGAACGCCTTTGGAGGCACCGTCAACGATGTGGTCCTGGCGGTCGTGGCCGGCGCGCTGCGCTCGTTTTTGATCTCCCGCGGTCGGCGCACCTCGGGCGTGGAGATGCGAGCGCTCGTGCCCGTATCTGTGCGCGCCGAGGACGAGCACGACGGCGGCAACCGCATCGTCGTGATGCGCGGCCCGCTGCCGGTGTACATCTCCGATCCACTCAACCGGCTGCGTTTTGTCAGCGACGCCATGGACGGCCTGAAGGAGTCCAAGCAGGCGCTCGGCGCCGAGGTGATCTCCGGCGCCCAGAACTTCGCGCCGCCGACCCTCCTCGCGCAGGCCTCGCGCCTGAACTTCTCCACGCGCCTGTTCAACCTGATCGTCACCAACGTGCCCGGCCCACAGTTTCCCCTGTACGTGCTCGGGCGAGAGATGCTGCAGGCGATCCCCGTTGCCTTCCTGCCCGAGAATCACGCCCTGGCGATCGCGATCATGTCCTACAACGGGCAGATGAACTTCGGACTGCTCGGCGACTTCGACGCTCTGCCCGACATCGGCGTCATCGCAGACGGCATCGCCGGCGAACTCGCCAAGCTCGTGTCGCTCGCGCGCGACGTCGTCCCCGCCTCCGCCTGAGCTCGTAGGCTCAGAAGCCGAGCGCGAACTTGGCGTCCTCGCTCATCTTCTCCGGTGACCACGGCGGCACGAACACCATCTCCGACTCGACCGTCCTGACGCCGTCCAGTTCGCCCACGAACTCTTCGATCTGTTCGTTGACCTGCGGCCCGATCGGACAGCCGGGCGTGGTCAGCGTGAACGTCACGTGCACGTTGCCTTCGTCGACCGCCACCCCATAGATCAGCCCCAGCTCGACGAAGTCCAGCCCCAGCTCCGGGTCGATCACGTTGGACAGCGCGTCCATCACGTCATCCACAGTCGGCGCGGCCGCAAGCTCCTCTGACATAGGCCGAGTCTAGCTCGTCATGTCCACGAGCCGACTAGGGCGTCGAGGGGCAAGCGAGGCAAGGACGCAGGCTGCGTGGCGTGCTACGCACGCGAGCAGCCGAGGACGCAGCATCGCGCCGCGCATCGGCGTCCTAGTTATCGCAGCCCAGGCGGTCCCACATGTACAGCTGTATGCACTGCGTCGCGAGCTCCGCGGCCCGCTCTCCCGACAGTCTCGGCAGGACTGTATCGAGCGCCTGGTCCTCAGCCACGCCGGCCTGGAAGGCCTCCTCGCCGCGGAAGCCCGCCGCGATCTTCAGCGCCTCGCGCCTGTTATCGCCGAGACTTGGAAACACCCCGACGAGAAACTCGGTGTTGGGAATCGGCTGCCCGACCTCCAGCGAGGCGTGCCAGGCGGCGAGCAGATGCAGATCCTCCTCATCGAGGTCGGCTATCGCCTTGGCGTAGTGGACAGACAGTTCCTGGTCGGGAATGTCGTCGACCCATGCACGCACCACCTCGCCCACGAGCTGGCGACGTGCCTCACGGCCGACCGACTCGGCGATCACACGGATCGCATCTTGTGGCTGGATGAAGCAAAGCGGCATCACGACTCCTGGGACGGGGGCGGCTGACGTCCAGGACTGTAGGCGGCGGTGTGGACGGTACTTTTGGCCCGCTCGCCGCCGGCGCGTGACGCCGAGAGCCCCGCTCGGCCAGCTCAGAGCACGAGCGCCGCGCCGGCACGCTCGAGCGCGCCCGCGTCGCTGGCGTCGGCCGGGAATCCGAGCGTGGCCCGCTGCGGCGCCGCCCAGTTGAACAGCGCCAGGTCCAGCGTCTCCACAGGCACCGACATCACCTGGGCGAGCGTGGCCGCGCGTCGCTCGAGCAGCAGCGGGTCGCCGATCCCGAACACCCGCTTGGCGGCCAGCGTCGTGGGGTCTTCGACGGAGACGCCCCGCGCGCCGCCCACATGCAGCGAGTCCGGGCGCAGCTCATACAGTCCCAGGCGCCCCAGTATCACCAGCAGCTCATAGCGCCCCGTTCGCCCGAGACCGGGCATGGCAAGGCGCTCGAACAGACGCTCGAAGCGCCGCTCGGGAGTCCATGCCGGGTCGCCCGCGAACGCCGCCGCCTGGCTGGGACCTGCGCGCTCGGCCCAGTTGAGATATGCCTCCAGGGTCTCTGTGCCGCGCTCGGGCACATGGCAGGTGCGTGGACCGAGAGGCACATCCTCGAGATCGGGAAGCTCACCCGGCTCAACGGCCAGCGCCTGGCGGATTCCGGCAAATGGATCGTCGCCCTCCGGCGGCGACAGGTAGGCGATCAAGAAGCACATCCACGTGGCCCGCTCGAGGTCGCTCACGCCGAGCGCACGCGCCTCGCCGTAGAGCCCTGGTGGCGCCGCTGCCAGGACCAGCAGGCGGCCGCTCGCAAAGGCGATCTCCTGCGCCAGACGACTCGCGTCCGCAGACGCGCGCAGGCCGGGCACCAGCCCGCAGCGATAGCCGTCGTCCTGCGCGCGGCCCTCGCGCTGGACGCGCAGGCCTTCGCCGCGCGGACGTCGTGCACCGGTCTTCGAACCCGCCGATGTCCGCGTCGCTCGTGCGCCACGCGGCGCATGTTCGCCTGGAGCCTGTCCCAGGAGCGTCTTGGCGCAGATCGGACAGCGCTCTATGAAGCGATTATGCCGACAGAAGGTGGGCAATGGCCGGGGTCGAGTTGCAGGCGCGCAGCATAGTCGCACCCACGATACGGGGCGGGCGACAACGTTTCGACCAGCGCGCCGCCTGTTGTGGCGCTATGTTCATGAGGATGACGGCAATACCACTGCTTGACGGCATGTCGGCGATGACCTAAGCTAAATCGCATGGGCCCCCCCGCCAAGTTCACGCTGCGCTTTCACAACAGCGCTACCCACCAGATGCTCGGCCTGGTCGCAGATCGCTTTGGGATGTCCAAGAACCAGCTGGCCGAAGAGATGCTCGAGCGCGAGCTGCAAGCTGCATCCCTGCTGCTCGAGCACGACCTGGTTGGAACCCTGGAGCTCCTGCGTGGCTATCGCATCGGCGACCGTCTCCAAGCGGACATCGAGGCGATCGCGCAGGCCGAAGCCCACGGGCAGGACCCGCTCGAGGGCCACCGCATCGAGCACGTCGCCGCCGCAGACGCGTTCGGCGTGGGCGCCATGTTTGCGGCCTGATGCCCGTCGCCTGGGACGTCGATCCTCCAGGCTCAGAAGCCCAGATCGCAAGCAACATCGCCTCGGTTCTGCGCAGGATCGCTGCCGATGCCCACGCACGCCATCCCCCAACAGTGGCTATGTCGTGCGACTGGCACCGGGAGATCTATCGCGGTGTGCGCCTGCCGATTGCCTACTACGCAGGCGAGATCCGCGACAGCGATCCCTTGCTGCCCGAGTTGAACGGCTACGAGGTGGAGGTGGGAGGTCTTCCCGGCGCGCCCTCGGCGAGCGTGCCTGGAGAGCTCGCCCGATTTGAGGACGCAGCCCGCCGAGCGTGCGATGCCCTGGACGCGGCGATCCCGGCAGGTGGCTCACCCGCCGATAATCAGCAGCTGCTATCCGTGCTCACGCTCTGTGCCTCGCTTCACGGCGAGTGGGCGCGGATCCATCCCTTCGCTAATGGCAACGGGCGGACAGCTCGCCTATGGGGAAACTGGGCTGCTCTGCGCTTCGGCCTGCCGCCCTTCATCAACGCCAAGCCGCGCCCGGACGGGATCGCATACGCCCTTGCGTCCTATGCGTCGATGCGCCGCGACCACCAGGTGATGACCGGCGTCCTGCTGCAGATGCTCCAGGCACATCTCGCAGAGTGACGGCGTCAGGACAAACCTCTGGCCCGCACGACACTCGGCCCCACGTGCAGGGGTGGGCCCTCGGGACCGTTGTCCGCGTCGGCATGGCCGGCGATGCCCTCATCGTGGTCGGGCCCGCCCAGCGCGACGCTGCCGTTAGCGGCCGCCTCGGCGAGGTGGCGGTCGACCATGCGCGCGCATTGGCGGCCCTCGTTGATCGCCCACACGATCAGCGACTGCCCGCGGCGCGCGTCGCCGGCGGCGAACACGCCGGGCGCCGACGTCGTGTAGGGCTTGACCGACTTGACGTTGCCACGCGGGTCCCTTTCGACCTCGAGCTCGTCGAGCAGCTGCTGCTCGGGTCCCACAAAGCCCATCGCCAGCAGCACCAGTTGCGTGGGCAGCTCGCGCTCGGTGCCCGGCACGGGCGAGAACGGCGGGGCGGCCTGCGCCTGGGCGATGCGCAGGCCCGCGACCGCACCGCTGCCGTCGTCTGTGAAGCTCGTGGTGGCGACGGAGTAGTCCTGCTCGCCCACGTCAGTCTGCTTCGCCTCTTCCATCGCGTAGCTGAGGCGGTACTTCAGCGGCCACTGTGGCCAAGGGGTGCGCTCGTCGGGACGATGCTCGGGCGGCTCGGGCAAGATCTCCAGCTGGACGATCGAGCGAGCGCCCTCGCGCAGGGCGTTGCCGACGCAGTCCGCGCCCGTGTCGCCGCCGCCGATCACCACCACGTCCTTGCCCTTGGCGCTGATCTCGCGCTCGATCGGCGGCTGGGACACCGTCGGCTCGGGGCCGAACTCGCGCGCGGCCCAGCGGTTTCGCTGATACAGGTAGTCCATCGCGAAGTGCACGCCCTCCAGCTCCCTGCCCGGCACGGACAGGTCGCGCGGGATGCGCGAGCCGGTCGCCAGCACGATCGCCTGATAGCCCGCGCGCAGCTCGGCAACGCTCACGTCGCGTCCCACGTCCACGCCACAGCGCACCTCCACGCCCTCTGCGATCAGCTGCTCCACGCGCCGCTGCACGGTCGTCTTCTCGATCTTGAAGTCGGGCACGCCGAAGCGCACCAGCCCGCCGATCGCCTCGTCGCGCTCGAACAGCGTCACGCGGTGGCCAGCCCTGCGCAGCTGCTGGGCGGCGGCCATGCCGGCGGGGCCCGAGCCCACCACCGCCACCGCCTGGCCGGTCTCGCGCCGGGGCGGACGCGGCGAAACCCAGCCCTCCTCCCAGGCACGGTTGATGATCGCGTTCTCGATCTGTTTGATCGTCACCGCGTCGCCCTCGCGGATCTCCAGCACGCACGCCGCCTCGCACGGCGCCGGGCATAGCCGGCCGGTGAACTCGGGGAAGTTGTTGGTCGCGTGCAGTTGGGTGATCGCGTCTGCGAAGCGCCCGTGATAAACGAGATCGTTCCAGTCCGGTATCAGGTTGCCCAGCGGGCAGCCGTTGTGGCAGAAGGGCACGCCGCAGTCCATGCAACGGGCGCCTTGCTCGCGCAGCTCGGGTTCCGGGCGTGTCAGCTGGAACTCGCGGTAGTCGTGCGCACGCTCCTGCGGGTCCCTGTAGGGGACCACCTGGCGCTCGATCTTCAGAAAGCCGCCCAGCTTGCCCATCAGGCGCCCGTCCCGCTGGCCGGTTCGGGGACGCAAGCGGAGCGAGTGTCTCCCGGTTCGGTCGCGTCCAGCGGCCGAGACGCGCCAGCGGCGGATGGGGTCCCGTTCCCCGCGGCGCGAGCCGCCAGGGCCTCAACCTCTGCCAGTTCGCGCAGGACGCGCTTGTAGTCGTGGGGCATTACCTTCACGAACGCACGCCTGTCCAGCAGCGCCTCCCACTCGGACAGCACGCGGGCGGCCACCGGCGAGTCGGTCCGCTGCTGATGCTCGGCGACCATTGTGCGCAGCTCGATCGCGTCGGCCTCGGACAGATCGTCGAAGCCGACCATGCCCATGTTGCAGCGCCCCGCGAACGTGCCGTCCTCGTCGAGGACGTAGGCCACGCCCCCGCTCATGCCCGCCGCGAAGTTGCGCCCGGTCGGCCCGAGCACGACGACGCGCCCGCCGGTCATGTACTCGCAGCCGTGGTCGCCGACTCCCTCGACGACTGCCCATGCGCCCGAGTTGCGCACCGCGAAGCGCTCGCCGGCCAGGCCGCGGAAGAAGGCCCGCCCCGCGGTAGCGCCGTAGAGCACGGTGTTGCCCACGATCACGTTGCGCTCGGCGATGAAATGCTCGCCCATGCCCTCGCGCGGGCGGATCGCGAAGACCCCGCCCGACAGCCCCTTACCGGCGTAGTCCTGGGCGTCGCCGCGCAGCGTGAAGGTCACGCCGGGCGCAAGCCAACCGGCGAAGCTCTGCCCCGCCGAGCCCTCGAAGTCGACCATGATCGAGTCCTCGGGCAGCCCCGCTGCGCCGTGGCGCTGGGCGATGTGGCTGGACAGGATGCCGCCCACGCAGCGGTTGCGGTTGCGGATCGCAAGCTCGATCCTGACTCGGGGAGGGCCGGTCATCCGCCCGCCTGCCAGGGCGGAGCCGTGGTCGCCTGCGGCGATCGCATCGGCGCCGCGCGCAAGCGCGGGCTCGGCGCGCGCAACCAGCTCCCAGTCGAGCGCGTCCTCGAGCACCGCCGGCGGCGCTTGGACACGGTGGCGCGCAGCGCCGTCTGACAGCTCGATGTTGGTGAGGATGTGGGTCAGGTCCACACCGCGCGCCTTCCAGTGCTCGATCGCGCCGCTCACGCCGAGCAGGTCCACGCGGCCGATCGCCTCATCCAAGGAGCGCAGCCCCAACGAGGCGAGGATCTCGCGCACTTCCTCGGCGACGAAGAAGAAGAAGTTGACCACGTGCTCGGGCGTGCCCTTGAAGCGCTTGCGCAGCTCGGGGTCCTGCGTGGCGATGCCCACCGGGCACGTGTTCAGGTGGCAGGCGCGCATCATGATGCAGCCCGTCGCGATCAGCGGGGCGGTCGAGAAGCCCATCTCGTCGGCGCCCAGCAGCGCCGCGATCGCCACGTCTCGCCCGGTCTTCAGCTGGCCGTCTGTCTGGACCTTGATGCGCGAGCGCAGGTCGTTGAGCAGCAGCGTCTGCTGGGTCTCGGCCAGGCCGATCTCCCAGGGCACGCCCGCGGCCTGGATCGAGGACAGCGGCGATGCACCCGTGCCGCCGTCGTGGCCGGCGATCAGCACGCGGTCGGCGTTTGCCTTGGACACGCCCGCGGCGACCGTGCCGACGCCCACCTCCGAGACGAGCTTGACCGACACCTCGGCCGCGGGGTTGGAGCAGCGCAGGTCATAGATCAGCTGCTTGAGGTCCTCTATCGAGTAGATGTCGTGGTGGGGCGGCGGGGAGATCAGGCCGACGCCGGGCATCGTGTGGCGGATCGAGCCGATGTATGCGTCGACCTTGTAGCCGGGCAGCTGGCCGCCCTCACCGGGCTTTGCGCCCTGGGCCATCTTGATCTGCAGCTCGTCGGCGTTGACCAGGTAGTGGATCGTCACGCCGAAGCGGCCCGAGGCGACCTGCTTGATCGCCGAGCGGCGGCGATCGCCGTTGGCGTCCGGCTGGAAGCGCACGGGGTCCTCGCCACCCTCGCCCGTGTTCGAGCGCCCGCCCAGGCGGTTCATGGCGATCGCCAGCGTCTCGTGGGCCTCGCGCGAGATCGAGCCCAGGCTCATCGCGCCGGTGCAGAAGCGCCGCACGATCTCCTTCGCCGACTCCACCTCCTCCAGTGCGATCGCGCGGCCCGCAGCCTCCTGTGGCCC
>DATNLQ010000283.1:0-7910 GCA_035602785.1 Solirubrobacteraceae bacterium | reverse complement strand
CCGGCGGGGGCGCAGGCGTCCCAGCGGCGAGAGCCGCGCCGGCCAGGGGGCCGCCCATGCCGGCCGCGGTGAGACCGCCGCCGGCGACGGCCGAGAGCATGGCGCGCCATGCCCACCGGCGGGCGCTCACGGTCGACATACGCTGAAGTAGGTCATTCTCGGGTCATCCCATCGTTGTGGTCGGCGCAGCGAGCCCACAATCGCGGGGTACGCCCACCGAATTCATATCGGCAGGCAACCATGAATCCGTAAAGGATTCGTAATCGTGTGCGCAGGTGGTGGTCGGGCCGGTCTTCATGAGAACCAGAGCGACCGCACCGTAGCGATGCCCGAGGCGGAACGTCGGGAGGTGGCCGAATTGCCCGGTTTACGGGGCTTTTCGGGGGCTTGTGAGCAACCCGCGAGCGTAACGCGATATTCTTGGCGCGTGGAAGCTGTTCTTTCCGTGCTGCAGGTCATCTTCGCGGTGGTCCTGATCTTCCTGGTGCTGATGCATTCGGGCAAGGACACCGGCCTGTCGGGCGCCTTCGGCGTCGGCAGCGGCACCGGCCCGCTGGGGGGAGGCTCGCTGGTCGAGCGAAACCTCAACCGCTGGACGATCTTCTTCGCGGTCCTGTTCTTCTTGAACGCGTTCATCCTGCTCAAGTCCTCCTAGTCGTCGGCGGGGTCCCCGGACTCCCCGAAATCCTCGAGTCGGTCGAGCCGGTCGAGGATCTCGACCGCCTCAGCGCGCAGTTCGCCATCGATCGCCTCATAGTCCTCGCGCGAGAGCTTGCCGGTGCGATAGTCCATCTCGGCATCGCGGATCTCGCGGTACTTGGCCGCCCGCGCAGCCACGAGCTCGTCGCGCTCGACGACCATGTCGGCGGACGGCGGGCGCTCCTGCGCCGGCGCGGACGCTGACGCCCCGTCGAGCGCCTCCTTTTGAGGTCGCCTGGCGGCCCGCAGCGGCGCGCTGACCACGAAGACGACCGCGCCGAGCAACACCACGATGAAGATCGCCAACAGCAGGTTCATGCGATCAGGACTGCGGCGAGGGCACGTCTGGATGAGTCATCTAGACGCGGGCCAGGCCGCGCGGGACGCGCACGCGCGCAGCGACCGCCACCCGGCGTCGCACCGCGCTCGGCGCGGGCCAGATCGCGATCAGGGCGCCTCCGACACAGATCAATCCGCCGATCCAGATCCACATGACCAGCGGGGAGACTATGAAATGAAACTGCGCCTGCGGGGGATGCTGCAGGTAGGCGCGCGCCAGATAGGCGATCGCCACGACGCCGTCTTCGGGTGGCAGCGTGCGGTTGCCCGCCTGGACGATCTTCTGCAGCGCCGGGGCTTCGATGTCCGGCTCGATCGCGCTCCACACGTCGCGGATGACCCCCGCATCCATCGCCACGTGGCTGACCGGCTGGCCCCCGATCAGGCTGCCGACCGTGCCCTGGCTGGCTTCCTGGGAGGCGTAGTAGCCCTCGCTGGGTTCGAGCGTGGCGACGTGGTGCCCGCCCTTGGTCACGTCCAGGCGGGCGCCCAGGCTTAGCGTCGAGCCGGTGTGCGCGGCGTCGTACTTGGGCGTGATCGTGGCCGTTGGGCGCACGTAGCGAACCGTGTAGGCGCCCACGCGCGTGGACTGGCCCGGCGACAGGCCCAGCTCGGAGGCGTGCTGGAAGGACGACGAGGCGGCCACGCCGACGAACAGGACAGCGATGCCGATGTGCACGACATAGCCGCCGTAGCGCCTGCGGTTGCGCCGCACCAGCGCCAGCAGCGCGATCGGAGCGGCCTCGCCGGCGATCGCGCGCCGCACACGCGTCCCCCGGAAGAGCTCCTGGCCGACGCTCCCAAAGACGAATCCGGCGCAGCAGAACATGGCGATGGCGAATGTCTTGTGGGCCACGCCGGCGCCCAGCAGGACGATCAGCGTCAACAGCGCGCAGGCGACGGGCACGAGCAGGTTGCGCCGGGCGTTGGCCAGCGTGGCGCGGCGCCACGCGATCACCGGTCCGATCCCGCTCAGCAGCACCAGCACCAATGCCAGCGGCACCGTGTAGCGATCAAACCAGGGCGGGCCGACCAGCGATTCCTGGCCGGTCAGCGCCGCGGAGATGAGCGGGAAGTAGGTGCCCCAGAAGATCACGAAGACGAGCCCCACGAGGACCAGGTTGTTGGCCAGGAAGAGCGACTCGCGCGACAGCAGCGAGTCGAGGCGGTGCTCGGAGCGCAGCAGGTCGCGCCGCGTGACCACCAGGTAGATCGAGCCGGCGATCATCACGGCGATCAGCACCACGAAGGGCACGCCCAGTGTCTGCCCGCCGAAGGCGTGGATCGAGTTGAGGACCCCGCTGCGCACCAGGAACGTGCCCATGATCGCCAGCGTCCCCGTGGCGAGCACCAGTGACACGTTCCAGACCTTCAGCATCCCGCGTTTCTCCTGGATCATCAGCGAGTGCAGGAAGGCTGTGCCGGTCAGCCAGGGCATCAGCGAGGCGTTCTCCACGGCGTCCCAGCCCCAGTATCCGCCCCAGCCGAGCTCCGAGTAGGACCAGCGGGCGCCCAGCAGGATGCCCGCGCCCAGGAACAGCCAGGCGGCGAAGGCGAAGCGTCGGATCACTTTGATCCAGTCCGCGTCCACTCTGCGGCTCAGCAGCGCGCCCATCCCGAAGGCCAGCGGGATCGTGCAGAGCGTGTAGCCGGAGTACAGCATCGGCGGGTGGATCATCATGGTGGGGAAGCGCAGCAGCGGATCCAGCCCCGCCCCTTCGGGCGGTGCCGGCGTTGTGGTCTGGAACGGGTTGGCGTAGAAGACCATCAGCGAGACGAAAAAGCCCCCGAAGCCGAGCATGATCGCGGTCGCGTAGGCCGCCACGTCGCGCATTCGCTTGCGCGTCAAGAACAGCGCCAGGCTCGACCACAGCGACATCAGCCAGGCCCACAGCAGCAGGGAGCCTTCCTGGGAAGACCACACCGCTGCCGCCCGGTAGAACGTGGGCGTGGTGCGGCTCGAGGTGTCAGCGACCGTGTTGAAGGCGAAGTCGTTGTGCAGGAAGGCGACCTCCAGCACGGCGAAGGCGACCGTGAGGATGCCAGCCAGCGCATATACGGCCCGGCGTCCGGACTCCGAGAACTCGACGCGACCGGTGCGCACGCCATACAGCGACGCGCCGATGCCGTACGCGCACACGGCGAGAGCCAGGATCAGGCAGGCGCGGCCAAGATCAGCCATCAGATGGTCGATCCCGCGATCGTGCGCCTACCCGCTGAGCACATCGCCTGCTGCGCGAAGACGGCCACTCAGTCGTTCTGCTTCTCGCTGGGAGGAGCGGTCGTGTACTTGGACGGGCACTTGGTGATCAGCGAGTCGCGTTCGCCGATGTAGCGCCCGCCCTGCTTCTGCACGGTCACGATCACCTCGCGGCCTTCGCGGAAGGGGTCGGGCACGGTCCCCGTATAGGCCAGCGGGATCGCCGTGCCCCCCGCGCGGTCCTCGACGGCGAAGTCCAGAACCGCGCCTTCGCGGTGAACGGATCGCGCGACCACCGTGCCGGTCAGCTGGTAGCTGCGACCCGGCTGCGCCTCGCGCAGCAGCTGGCTGGGGCTGAGAGCGGGACTGGCGGCGCTGAAGCTCGTATAGATCAGCGCGCTCGCCAGCACCACCGCGGCGCTCAGAGCGACCACCAAGCGCACGGTTCGCTTGCGGGCGGGGTTCATCGCCGCAAGTATCTCAAACGAGTGTCCTCGCGGCGCAGGCTGTTGCGAGGAAATCGCCGTTGCAGACCGAAACCTTTGGGCGTGGCTGACGTCATAGAGGGTGGACAATGATCAGACCGGGATTTCCCCATCCTGCCGGCGAGCGGCTGCGCGCGCGCCGGCCCCGCAGGCGGCGCGCCGCTTTGGTAGCGGTCGTGCATTCGCCGGCCGGCGCACATCACCCGATCGACCCGGCCGTCCAGCGAGCGCGCGAGGCCGGTGGTCCGATCGACCGCGCGTGCTACTCCTGCCAGTGCGGCTACATCTTCGTCGCCTGCGTCTCGACCTCCGTCGATTGCCCGCATTGCAAAGCCGCTCAGGCGTGGTGAGAGGCCTCCAGATGATCGCTCAGCGAAGTCGCACTTGACGTTCCTCATATTCCTGATATATTTACTGTGCAATGCCTGAGGCGCACACCATCAACCCCGCCGATCCAGACGGACCTGTGGCGTGTACCAGCAGGCTGAGCAGCAGTACCTGACAGCTCTCATCCCCTCCGTTCGGGAAGGCGACCACATCTTCCCGAACATCCCCCTCTCGGCTGGACCGGGCCTTGGCGCCCGGTCCAGCCGAGCCCTCCCTCGTCCAAGGCGCAGGCCCGGCCTTACAGAGCAACCCCGCAAGCTCCTGGCAGCAGACCCTCTGTCAGAGCCCCGAAAGGAGACACCATGGCAAAAATCATCGTGACCAGCGACCAGGCCGGGCAGGGCGCTCCAGTGTTCCTGGAGGAGAGCGTCTACCCGGTGCACGTCAGCACCGAGCACGCAGCCAGACAGTTGATCGAGCGCCTCACCTGGGCGCTCAACGACGCCGAGGCGGCCGGGCACGCGCCAGCCGAGCGCCGGGCGGCCTGACACGTGCGGCCACCGGGCGCGGCGGCCGGCTAGTTGATGTGCATCCCCGAGATCGCACGCGCGATCACGAGCTGCTGGATCTCGGCGGTGCCCTCGAAGATGTCGTAGATCTTCGCATCGCGGTGCCAGCGCTCGACGGGGAACTCGCGCGTGTAGCCGTTGCCGCCGAGGATCTGGATGGCACGCTCGGTCACCCACACGGCGACCTCGCCCGACTTGAGCTTGCTCATCGAGCCCTCGGCGTTCTCGAATTTGACGCCGCTGCGACCCATCCACGATGCACGCCAGACCAACAGACGGGCCGCGTCGATCTCCAGCTTCATTCGCGCGAGCGTGAACGCGACGGCCTGGTTCTCGATGATCTTGCGGCCGAACTGCTCGCGCTCCTTGGCGTACTCCAGCGCGTACTCGTAGGCCGCGCGCGCGATCCCCAGCGCCTGGGCGCCGACGGTCGGGCGCGAGGACTCGAACGTCTGCATGGCCGCCTGCGAGTTGCCTTTCTTGCCCTCGCGCACACGCGCGAGTCGCTCATCGAGCTTCTCCTTGCCGCCGAGCACATTGCCGGCCGGCACACGGCAGTCGTCGAGGAACACGTCTGCGGTGTGCGACGCGCGCAGCCCGTGCTTTGAAACCTTGGTCCCCTGGGAGATGCCCTTGGCCTCGCTCATCGGCACGACGAACGCCGCATGGCCGCGGGACCTGAGCTCGGGGTCGACGGTGGCGATGACCACGTGCACGTCGGCGATGCCCCCGTTGGTGGCCCACGCCTTCTGGCCGTTGATCACCCACTCGCCGGCCGCCTCGTCGTACTTGGCGCGCGTCCGCACCGCGGACACGTCCGAGCCGGCATTGGGCTCTGATGCGCAGAACGCGGCCACCTTGAGGTCGTTCTCGCTGCCGAAGCAGCGCGGTATCCACTCGCCGATCTGCTCGCCCGAGCCCTGACCGAAGATCGCGGCCACGGCCAGGGCGGTGCCCATGATCGACATCCCGATCCCGGCGTCCCCCCAGAACAGCTCCTCGTTGACGATCGGCAGGGTCAGGCCGGTGGGGTCGGCAAAGAACTGCGCGAGGCCCTCGAAGCCGTACAGGCCGATCTTGGCGGCCTCCTGGATGATCGGCCAGGGGGTCTGCTCCTTCTCGTCCCACTCGTGCGCGGCCGGACGGACGACGTCGGCGGCGAAGCCGTGCACCCAATCGCGAATGTCCTTCTGGTCCTGTGTGAGCGCCAGCGAGAAGGTCACGTCCTGGTCGGCCGTACCGGCGATCGCCTCGACAGCCGCGTCCGCGGTAGGGCTTGCGCTCGCATCATCCGGCAAAACAACTGAGGCTGAGGCTGAGGCTGACATCTAGCGGAATTCTCCTTTGCTGAGGCTCCGGGAATAGGGCAGCAGCCGCCCCGGCCGCCGGCCGGGTGGTGAGTGGGGTGGGTGGGGTGGGTGGGCCCTTTGACATGGCCCTAGCCACGACCCTTGACAGGATACCCCACAGACGCAGCGTCAGCGGGTCGTCCAGGCTTCCTCCTCGCGCGTCAGCGCGAGGACCTCCTCGGGGAGCTCTCCGGTGGCGACCTGGGCGACGGTCACGTGCTCAAGCACTTTGCGCAGGTTGGCGCGCAGGGCGACCCACACCTGCTTGAGCGACTCGGCCGAGCCGATGTACTCGATCTCCTCGGGGCGCTGGCCGCGCACACCTACCAGCGGGCCCTCCACCGCGCGGATGATCTGCGCGAGGGTGACCTCGTTGGCGGGGTGGGCCAGCCAGTAGCCGCCCTCGGGCCCGCGCTGGCTGCGCACGATGCCGGAGGAACGAAGCTGGGTGAGGATGTTCTCCAGGAACGAGACGGGGATGTTCTGGGCCTGGGCGACCTCGTCGACCTTGCGGGGCGAGTCCTGGCTGCTGTTCGCGAGCTCCACGATCGCCCGCACTGCGTAGTCGGCCTTGGCGGTGACGTGCATGTAGGTCATTCTCACGCATTCGGCGGCGAACCGACGTGGCGACCGTCCAGTTAGGCAACCCTAACTCGTGTGCTACGTTCCCAATATCATCCCGACCGCGAAGATCGGATTTCCCCGATGAGCCACAGCAAGCGCCTCCTTCTCAGCGCGCTCCTGGTCTGCGCCGGGCTGCTGCTGGGCGCCTGCGGCGGCTCGTCCGGCAGTGGTGCGATCACCCTCTACAACGGCCAGCACGAACAGACGACGGCCGCGCTGGTGGCGGCCTTTGAGAAGCAGACCCACATCAAGGTCAACGTCCGCTCGGGCGACGAGGCCGAACTGGCTGACCAGATCATCCAGGAGGGCTCGAGCTCCCCGGCTGACGTGTTCTACACCGAGAACACGCCCGTGCTGGAAGCGTTGCGCGAGCGGGGCCTGCTCGCGCCCGTGGCCGCTTCGACCTTGGCGGCGATTCCCAGCCGCTACGACTCGACGCAGGGCGACTGGGTCGGCGTGTCTGCGCGCGTGTCGGTGCTCGTCTACAACACCTCTCAGGTCGGGCCGTCGCAGCTGCCGAGCTCGATACTGGAGCTGGCCGAGCCCAAGTGGAAGGGCAAGCTCGGCTTTGCGCCCTCTGAGACCGACTTCCAGCCGCTGATCACCGCGATCACCAAGCTGGACGGCGCCGCCACGGCAGAACACTGGCTCAGGGGCCTGGAGACCAACAGCAGGCTGTACCCCGACAACGAGACGGTCGTGGCCCAGGTGAACAACGGCGAGAGCGCCGTCGGGCTGATCAACCACTACTACTGGTTTCGCCTACAGGCCGAGCTCGGCCACGGCGCGATGCACTCCGCCCTGCACTACTACGCTCCGGGAGATCCGGGCGACCTCGTGAACGTCTCCGGCGCGGCCGTGCTCAAGTCGAGCTCGCACCAGGCTGCGGCGCAGGAGTTCCTGGCCTTCCTGGTGAGCAGGACCGGTCAGGAGACGATCGCCCACAGCCACAGCTACGAGTATCCGCTGCGGGCGGGCGTGGGCGCCGCGCCGGGATTGCGTCCGTTTGCCGATCTGCATCCCGTGGCTGTGACGCCGGCCGAACTGGGCGACGGCAAGGCCGCGCTCGCCATGGAGCAGAAGCTGGGGCTGCTGTAGAGCTGGGGCCGTGAGCATGTTCGCGCCCATCGAGCCACCCGCCAACCGCTGGGTGCAGGCGTGGTCGGGCAGGCGGCGCTGGCCGCTGGTGAGCGCGGCCGGTGGCATCGCGGCGGCGGCGCTGGTGCTGCTGCGGACGATGAGGAAGTGCTGTCCCTCCATGGTGAGGTTGTAGACGCCGCGGCCGAAGTGTTCCGACCCGTAGTCGAAGGAGAAGGGG
>DATNLQ010000267.1:0-2893 GCA_035602785.1 Solirubrobacteraceae bacterium | reverse complement strand
TAGGTCTGGTTGTAGGGCTGGCCAGCCTTCGTGGTGACCTTCCCGCGGCACTCGATCACGACCACGTCGTCCTCGGCGACCATTCGAACCGCGTCGTTCGTGTAGGTGTCCGCGAACTGAGCAAACAGCGGCCGCATCAGCTCCTCGCGCACCGCCCGCTTACCCTCGTAGGTCCGCGACCATGCCGTGCTGCCGATGATCGTCCAGCGAACGTCCTCGCCGAGGCTATTCATGAACAACTCACCGTTACCGGTCGCGAGCTCGTCGAACGCGGCTCGCATCAGCTGCTTGTTTTCCGCTGCGCTCATGTACCGAAGCCTACGGATCGAGCCTGCACCGAGGATCGGCGAAGACGAACCCGGACGATCGCCTACGTGAGCTGGTGCTCGTGCGCGTAGCGGATCGCTTGGGCGCGGTCGCGCGAGCGGGTCTTGGCGAACAGGTGGTTGATGTGGGTCTTGACCGTGTGCTCGCTGATGAACAGCTCGCGCGCGATCTCGCCGTTGGAGAGGCCGGCGGCGAGCAGCTTGAGCACCTCGGCCTCGCGCGCGGTCAGATCGTCGGGCAGTTCGGCGGGGACCGCCTGCCTAGCCCGTTGTCCGGAGGCGGCGCCGGTGAGCAGCATCGCGGTGACCTCGGGCGGGAGGATCGTGTGGCCCGTGACAGCACCGTGCAGCGCCTGGGCGATCTCGCGGCGGTCCGCGTTCTTGGTCAGGTAGCCTCGGGCCCCCGCCCGCAATGCGGCTATGATCGTCTCGTCGTCGGCGTAGGTGGTGAGCACGACGATCGCTACCTCGGGATGCTCGCGGGTCAGCCGCTCGGTGGCGCCGACGCCGTCGAGCACCGGCATGTGGAGGTCGAGCAGGATCGCGTCGGGGTGGTGCTCGGCGACCGCGGCCAGCGCCTGCTCGCCGTCGGCGACCGTGGCGACGACCTCTAGGTCGGGCATCACGTCGAGCACCATCTGCAGCCCCTCGCGGACGACGGTCTGATCGTCTGCGATCACGATTCGCAGACGGTCGGGGTGTGACGGATCGACCTGGTTCACCGCGTCACCCGCGCGCACACGACCCAGCGGTCATCCACCGGGCCGGCGTGAAGCTCGCCATCGATCAACCGTAGCCGCTCGTGCATTCCCGCAAGACCGTATCCGCCGGCGGTGTGGGGATGTTCGATCGCCACGGCGTCTCCGAGCGCGTTCTCGACGCGCAGCTCGACGCCCGTGTCGGTGTACTCGAGCGCGATCGCCGCCTGCTGACCGCTGGCGTGCTTGGCGGCGTTGGTCATTGCCTCCTGTGCAACACGCAGCAGCGCCAGGCCGGCGGCCGGGCTGAGCGCGTAGGGATCGCCGCTGACCGTCAATGCGCCGGGACGGTCGTCGACCAGCGCGGCCAGCGCGTGGGGCAGCGGCGGCGCGTCAGTTCGCAGCGCCCGCACGGCGCGCCTGGTCTCGGTCAGCCCCTCGTCGACGAGCCGTCGCGCGCTGGCGAGCGAGCGCAGCGCACGCTCGATGTCGTGGTGCTCGGAAAGCGTTACCTCCGTGGCCTGTAGCTGGATCCCGAGCGCGCCGAGCGAGTGCGCGAGCACGTCGTGGATCTCGCGGGCGATCCGCGAGCGCTCCGTCAGCGCGGCCACGCGCTCGGCCTCCAACTGCGCCCGGCGGGTCTCGGCGAGCAGCGCCTGCGCCTGCTCGGTCTGGATCCGGTACGCGCGCCGGTAGCGGCCGGCCATGGCCAGTCCCGCCAGCAGCGCGGGATACCCCAGCACCGTGCCGAGATCCGTGTGGGCGTAGCTGATCGCGCCGATCTCGATGGCGAGTACGCCGGCGAGAAACGCGACCAGCACCCCCGCGAGCGGCAGATCGACACCGGCGGCCAGCATGCTGACGATCGCCAGCGCCAGCACGCTGGTGTCGTGATGGGACGTGGCGGCAAAGCCACCCACGGCGGTGAGCACCGTCAGGCAGGCAAACAGGGATCGCCCGGCCCAGGGCGCCGGCAGACGACCGCTCGCCCACCAGCCGATCATCGCTACCGCCGCGATCGCCAGCTCCGCGATGCCGGGCGCGATGGCCCCGTGGGCGCTGAGCACGACCGCTGCGACGATCACGAGCACCGCCGCACGCAGCTTCCACTGCCACGTCCCCAAGAGCGCAAGGCTCTCGCCGCGATCTGAGCGCTTCCACCAGCTGGACACCTCGCTCAAGCCTCGCGTCCAGTCGAGCGCGAGAACCAGCTGGCGCCGAACACGGTGCCGTCCTTCTCGGGCGCGAACGGGATTCCGGCGGCGATCGCGCGAGAAACGACCACCAGCGCCTGGGCGCCACGGTTGAGAGCGAGCATCAGCAGGATCGCGGCGGTGCCGGCGGCGACGTCCGCGCCGGCCGCGTGGGCGATGCCGATGATCACCAGGCGGCTGACGATCAGCCCGCCCCATAGCCACAGACCCCGCTTGGGCAGCTGCGCCCACAGGTATCCGTCGCGGCGCTGCAGGCGCGTCAGCGCGCCGAGACCGGCGCCGGTCGCGATGGCTATTGCCGCGCTCACGACCAACAGCACGATATCCGTCGCAGCCAGGTGTGACTTTTGTCCGCTGATGTCGACGATCCCGATCACGGTCAGGACCGCGGGCAGCACGACCAAACGCTTGCCGCGGAGCGAGCTGCCGAGGAGCTGCTGCCCGATCACGTAGACGATGATTCCGATTGCTACCAGCACTGTCAGAAAAGACATCTCCAGACCTCCTTCACGAGTCGATTGACGGTCTGTGACGCTATGGCGCGACAGCCCCGCGCACATCGCCCTGCGGCTTGATTCACCGGGTTGATTTCGGGTTGAGATGGAGGTTGAGCAGCGGGTTGAG
The DNA here is from genome assembly GCA_035602785.1 of Solirubrobacteraceae bacterium. GTDB lineage: Bacteria > Actinomycetota > Thermoleophilia > Solirubrobacterales > Solirubrobacteraceae > Palsa-744. The sequence continues at coordinate 31 of DATNLQ010000267.1, read as the reverse complement.
ACGACCGCTGCGATCAACCCACGATCACCGC
>DATNLQ010000150.1:0-15725 GCA_035602785.1 Solirubrobacteraceae bacterium | reverse complement strand
GCCTGCGCGCCGCGCTGGAGCTGTTCGCACGGCGCCCGCAGGCAACAAGCCTGTCGCTGAACCTGTCCGCTCCCGTGCTGCTCGAGTCCAGCACGCAGGCGATGCTCGAGGATGCCGCCCAGGGCCGGCCCGACGGCCTGACCGGGCTGATCGTAGAGATCACCGAGGAGACGCTCGTGCGCAGCGACGCGCAACTGCTTCACGCGTTCGGCCTCCTGCGCGCGCGAGGCGCAAGCCTGGCGGTCGACGACATGGGCGCCGGCTACTCCGGCCTGCGCCAGATCACCGAGGTGCACCCGCGCTATCTCAAGCTCGACCGCTCGCTCGTCACCGGCATCGACCGCGACCCCGAGCGCGCCGCTCTGGTCGCAGCGCTCGCCGGCTACTCGCGCCAGGTCGGCTGCCTGCTCGTCGTCGAGGGGGTCGAGACCGACGCCGAGCTCAGCGCCGTGCGCGCCACCCGCGCGCCGCTCATCCAGGGCTTTCTCCTCGGTCGTCCAGCGCCGCCCTGGCCGCTGGTGGCGGACCCTGCCGGCGAGAGCGAAGGCGTCGCCGATCGCGCCGAGCACGCACTCGAGGTCGCCGCCGTCGCCTGATCTGCGGCGCCCGCGGCTGCGCTCACGCTGCTGCTGTCATCGTCACGTCCAGCTCGCCGTGCTGCTCGAGCAGCGCAAAGCCCGTGACGCGCCCGTCGCGTTTGAAATCGAGCGTCACGCTGGCATCGCCCACGCGCAGACGCTCGAGCCTGATCCGCTCCAGCCAGTCCGGCAGCAGCGGACGCTCGATCCTCAGAGCGCGCCCCGGCGCGTCGGGCGACACGCCGAGCATCGTCTGCAACAGCAAGAACGGCGCCGCCGCCGCCCACGCCTGCGGAATGCACGCGACCGGGTAGGCGACCACCGCCGCGCGCTCCGATCGGGCAAACCCGCAGTAGAGCTCGGGCAGGCGAAAGTCGCGCGCGCTCGTGGCGACGTCGAACAGCGCGTCGGCGATCTGGCGCACGGCGCCGTCGTGGCCGTAGCGCTTCAGTCCCGCCGCGACGATCGCGTTGTCGTGCGGCCACACCGAGCCGTTGTGGTAGCTCATCGGGTTATACGCCGGGTTGGCGCTCGACAGCGTGCGCACGCCCCAGCCGCCGAACATGTCGGGAGCCATCAGCCGCTCGGCGACCGCCGCCGCCTTGTGCGGCTCGACGATCCCGCAGTGCAGGCAGTGGCCGGGGTTCGACGTGACGCTCGCCACCTGGCGCTTGCGTCCGTCCAGCGCCAGCGCGAACGTTCCCTCCTGCTCGTTCCAAAACGCCTCGTTGAACGCCTCGCGCAGGCGCTGCGCCTCGCCGCGCAGGCGCTGAGCGGTGTCGGTATCGCCGAGCGCCGCGTAGACCTCGGCGATCGTCAGCTTGGCGCGGTACACATAGCCCTGCGCCTCGACGAGCGCGATCGGACCCTCGGCGAGGCTGCCGTCCGCATGCACCACAGAGTCGTGCGAGTCCTTCCAGCCCTGGTTGAGCAGGCCGGCCGGTGAACGGCGCTCGTACTCGATGAACCCGTCGCCGTCGCGGTCGCCGAACTCGTCGATCCAGCGCAGCGCCGCGTCGAACGCGCCTCGCAGCATGCGCATCGTCTCGAGATCCCCCGTCCATGCGTGGTAGTCGGCCGCGCACATCAAAAACAGCGGTGTCGCGTCAACCGTCCCGTAGTAAGGGGTGTGGGGCACGATCCCCGTGCGCGCGAGCTCGCCGACGCGCAGCTCGTGCATGATCTTGCCCAGCTCGGCGTCGCGCCACGGGTCGTCCGCGAGCGCTTGCAGCTTGGCCAGGACCCGCAGCGCGTCGCGCGCCAGATCGGGATTCAGCAGCATCGCCTCGCTCGACGACAGCAGCGCGTCGCGTCCGAACGGCGCGACATACCAGGGGATGCCCGCAGACAGGATGTGTCCCCCCGGCGCCGGCATGACCAGCGCGCGCAGGTCGCGGCTCGACGTGGCGGTCAGGCCGGCGAACAGCTCGTTGTCGCTGGTGATGCGCGTGCAGCGCGACTCCCACTGCGATCCCGCCCGCTCGAGCTCCGCCGCCGCCGTCTGGATGCGTCGCCGCGGGCGCCGGCTGCCGGCGATCGAGGGCTCGGCCGTCATCAGCACCGTCACCGCCACCCCCGGCATCAGCGTCACCTCCCAGTGCGCGCTCACGCAGCCTGCGTCCAGCTCGACCCGGCCGGGCTGGGGGTCGAGCTCGATGACCGCCTCGCGAAACGTCTCGTCCTCGCCGACATACGCGAGCACGAGGCCCCGCTCCGTGCGCTTTGGCGCGAGCCTGTGCCCCCGCGCCTCTCTGCGCGGCCCGCCGCGCACCTCGAAGATGTCGGCGAAGTCGGCGGACAGGGCGAGCGAGACGCTCGTGCTGACCGCCTCGCGCAGGAAGCTGAGCACGCGCACCAGGTAATACAGGCGGCCCGAGGCGATCATCAGCTCGCGGCTGATGCTCAACGACTGCTGCGCCACCGGCGCGAGCGTCTCGCGCGCCAGGCTCGCGTTGGTCGAGTCGACGATCGCGCGGTCATCGACCGCCGCATAGGACAGCGCAACCGGTGCCGCGCCGCCGACCTGCAGGCGGATCTCCGACAAATAGCGCGTGTCGTGGGCGTAGAAGCCCTCGCCCGACACCCGTGGCGCAGCCACGTCGCCATCGGTGCGCGCGCACAGGAACAACTCGCCGTCCTTGATCACCAGCAGCTCCTCGTGCGCCTCCGCGGGAATCGCCGGCGCGCCGCGCAGCTCGACCGGCCCTGCGCGGCCGAGAACCTCGAACTGCTCGCCGCGTGGGCTGAGCACGGCCCGCTGGGCCGCCGGTGTGTCGGGCACGCGCCGCGCCTTCGCTCGACGGCGCTCGCCGCTCGGCTGCGCTGCTCCCTGCCCGCTCACCGCGACGTCGCTCTCATCACCTATAGTCGATCGTAGACGTCATCGGTCGCTGTCATCGCTGGGAGTCGGTCGGTAGACCCAGTGCGGTGGCGTTGACTCCGTAGATTTTCGCCCCGATCAGGTGGTGGGCTACGGATGTCCATGCGACCGCAGGCGATTAGCCTCCGCCATGAATAGATCGCCGGCCGGCGATGGCTTGGCATGAGCGGGAGTGAGCTGCCCCTCAAGCCCCATGGACGCCCCCTCCCTCCCGCACATCACCCCTCTCTCGCGTACGCAGCGGATGGCGCTCAGGGTCGCAGTGCTGGCGCCGCCGTGGATCGCGGTGCCACCGCCCGGCTACGGCGGGATCGAGGCCGTTGTCGCGCTGCTGTGCGACGAGCTGGTCGCACGCGGACACGACGTCACCCTGTTTGCCGCGCCCGGCTCGCGCTCGTCCGCCCACATCAGCTCCCCGCTGGAATGCGCCCATCCCGACCACATCGGCTCCTCGTTGTACGAGGCCGACCACGTGAGCGCCGCCTACGATGCCGTCGAGCGAGCCGCCGCGGAGGGTCGGCCGTTCGACCTCATACACGACCATTCCGGCTTCACCGCGCTGGCCATGGCAGACCGTGTCTCCGTTGCGGTGGTGCACACGCTGCACGGCCCGTTCAACGACGAGACGAGCCCCTTCTATGCGCGACATGCCCACAAGGCGCGGCTGGTCGCGATCAGCGACTTCCAGCTTGGGCACGCGCCGGCAGGCGTCCACGTATCAGACGTCGTGCCCAACCCGATCCGCGTCGAGGACTGGCCGTTTCGCGACGACAAGGACGACTACCTGCTGTGGATGGGAAGGATGGACCCGATCAAGGGCGCGCATCGCGCGATCGCCGCCGCGCGAGCCGCCGGCATCAGGCTCGTGCTCGCCGGTCCCGTGCAGCCGGGCCAGGAGGAGTACTTCCGTAACGAGATCGAGCCGCACGTCGACGCAAACAGGGTCCTCTACGTCGGCGAGGTCGGCGGCGCGCGCCGCAAGGACCTGTTCGCCCGCGCCAAGGCGTTCCTGATGCCGATCCGCTGGCCCGAGCCGTTCGGGATGGTCATGGTCGAGGCCCTGGCCTGCGGGACACCCGTGATCGCCTTCCCCGAGGGCGCCGCTCGCGAGATCGTGATCGAGGGCGAGAACGGCCTGCACGCCGCCGACGAGCAGGCGATGGCCGAGGCGACTCGCTCGATCGACATGATCGACCCGGCGCGCTGTCGGGAGAGCGTCCTGTGCCGCTACGACGCCTCGATCGTCGCCAGCGGCTATGAGGCCGTATATGACCGCGCGATCCGCGTGGCTGCCGGCGGGGTGCCGCGCCTGGCCGCACGTGGGTCGCTGCGCGAGTCGACAGACCGCGCTGGGCGCCGCGTCGCGCGGGAACCGCTGCTCCTGCCGACTGGCTGAGCGGCCAGGCACGTCCGCCGATGGGCGATGATGCTGTGATCGCAACCCAAACAGACGGAGAGCATCGATGAACCGAACGTTCGTGATCGGCGTGGGCATGACCAAGTTCGACAAGCCGGGAACCAAGGAGGGCGATTACCCGGACTGGGCCAAGGAGGCGGGAGAGATCGCGCTCACCGACGCAGGCGTCGCCTATGGGGACGTCGAGCAGGCGTTCGTGGGGTACTGCTACGGCGACTCCACGGCCGGACAGCGCGCCGTGTACGGCCTCGGTCTGACCGGCATCCCGGTCGTCAACGTCAACAACAACTGCTCGACCGGCTCCAGCGCGCTGTACCTGGCAAGGCAGGCTGTCAAGGGCGGGCTGGCCGACTGCGCCCTGGCGCTCGGCTTCGAGAAGATGGAGCTGGGCTCGCTCGGCGTCAAGTTCACCGACCGGGTCAACCCGATCGACAGGCACGTGATGGCGCTGCTGGAGCTGCGCGAGTGGGAGCAGGCTCCGCCGGCACCCCAGATGTTCGGCGCGGCCGGCCGCGAGCACATGGAGAAGTACGGCTCCACGCCCGAGCACTTCGCCTGGATCGGCTGGAAGAGTCACAAGCACTCGGTCAACAACCCCTACGCCCAGTTTCAGACCGAGTTCACGATCGAGGAGATCAAGGCGGCCAAGGAGATCTACATGCCGCTGACAAAGCTGCAGTGCTCGCCCACCAGCGACGGCAGCGCCGCCGTGGTCGTCGCCTCCGAGCGCTTCGTCGACGAGCACGACCTGTGGGAGCGCGCTGTGGAGATCGTCGGCCAGGCCCTGGTGACCGATCTGTCGAGCACCTTCGAGGCCAAGTCCTCGATCACGATCGTCGGCGCCGACATGAGCGCCACCGCCGCAAAGCAGGCGCTCGAGGAGGCCCAGACGGGCATCGACGAGGTCGACGTGGTCGAGCTGCACGACTGCTTCTCTGCGAACGAGCTGATCACCTACGAGGCGCTGGGGCTGGCGGCAGAGGGAGAGGGACACAAGCTCGTCGACGCGCAGGCCACCACCTACGGCGGCGCGGGGCCGGTGGTCAACCCGTCGGGCGGGCTGATCTCAAAGGGCCACCCGCTGGGGGCGACCGGCCTGGCGCAGGCTTCAGAGCTCACCTGGCAGTTGCGCGGCCAGGCGGACAAGCGCCAGGTTGACGGCGCTGACGTGGCCCTGCAGCACAACATCGGACTCGGCGGCGCAGCGGTCGTAACGGTGTACAAGCGAGCGGCCTGACGGCCACACCACGGCGGCGATCGTCGCGAAGGAGTAGTCTGCGCGCCGTCGGTCCTGGGTGGGAGGCCAACGAGCGAGGAGGGGGAGATGAGCGCAATCACGGCGCGTATTGTCGGGGTGTGCATCGTCGCGGCGTGCGCTTTCGGCGCGGTTGGCGCGACACCGGCAGGGGCCAGCGACACGGTCCTGGCGTGGGGCGAAAACAACTTCGGCCAACTCGGCGACAACAGCACCGCGGCGAGCGCGGTGCCGGTCGCGGTGTGTGAAACCAACTGGACGGGCAGCGGCGCCTGCACTGGTCACGACCTGACCGGCGTGGAAGCGATCGCGTCTGGAGCCAGCCAGGGTCTTGCGCTGCTCAAAACCGGCGAAGTGGTGGCCTGGGGAGAAAACAACGAGGGCGAGCTCGGCAACGGCACGACGGTCACCAGCCACGTGCCGGTGCCCGTGTGCGAAGGTCCTGGCACATGCCCCTCGGGGCCGTTCCTGACCGGCGTGCGGGAAATCTCCGCCGGCGGGCAACACAGCATCGCGCTGCTCGGCAACGGAACGGTGATGGACTGGGGCACCAACGGCTACGGCGGCCTGGGCGACAACAGCAGCGTGGTCGACAGCGACGTGCCGGTGGCGGTCTGCCAGGCGCAATGGAGCTCGGGGCCGTGCCCGAGCAACCACCTGCAGGGCGTGGTCGCGGTCTCCGCCGGCGGCACCTTCGACCTGGCCCTGCTCAGCAGCGGTGAAGTGGTCGGCTGGGGCTATGGCGAAGTCGGCTCGCTGGGCGATGACACGACCGCGAACAGCCCGGTGGCGATGCCGGTGTGCGAACCCGAATACTCCGGCACCGCGCCGTGCACCGGCCACCACCTCAAGGAAGTAGTCGCGATCGCCGCCGGCGGCTACCAGGGCCTGGCGCTGTTGAAATCGGGCGAAGTTGTCGCGTGGGGCCAGGACCAGTACGGCGAGCTGGGCGACAACGGCGTGGCCAGCGGCGAAGTGCCGGTGCACGTGTGCAAGCTCGAATGGGCCTCCGGCGCCTGTCCGGCCGGCGACCGCCTGAGCGGCGTCACGTCGGTCTCAGCCGGCGGGTATGACAGCTACGCCCTGCTGAGCGGCGGCGAAGTCGCCGCGTGGGGTCGCAACCAAAACGGCGAACTCGGCGACAACAGCAGCGCGAACAGCTCCGTGCCGCTGCTGACCTGTGAAGTCGAATGGCCCGGCAGCGGGCCGTGCACCGGGCATCCACTCGCCGGCGTCAAAGCGCTGAAGGCCTACGGTGCAGGCGGATATCACATGCTCGCCATCCTCAACAACGGCAAGGTGGCCTCGTGGGGCCTCAACGAAAACGGCACGCTGGGCAACGACACGACGACCGCCACCGGCGTGCCCGTGACCGTGTGCGAAGTCGGCTGGCTCGGTGGGCCGCCATGTCTGGGCTCTGACCTGACGCATGCGCTGGCCACGTCCACCGACGGGCCGAGCCTTGCGCTGGCCGAAGAACAGCCGCCTGCGCAGGCGCACTGGTTCAGCAATGGGCAACTGATCCCCGAAGGCAAACCGGAGACGGTCACCACGCAAGGCACGCTGACGTTCTCGCGCATCTACTTCGAAGAATCGGAAGTAACCTGTCGGGTGACCGACGAAGAGACGATCGAAAACCCGGTCGGCGGGGGAGCGGGCAGCGACAGCCTTACCCAGGTGACTTTCTCCAACTGCTTCATCCCATCCAGCGGCCCGCCGGTGAACGCCGGCCTGTGCGGCTCGTTCACCCCCGAAGTGATCGCACACCACCTGCCATGGGCGACTCAGCTGCTTGCCGGCTCGCCCGCGAGCGAGGAAATCAAAGGGCTGGAAGTCGAAATCAAGTGCTCCAACGGCACGGTGTTGCAGTCGCTGATCGGCAATCTCACCCCCGCGTTCGGCGGCGGCGTGGCGACCTTCACGAGCACGACCGGGACGCTGCAGCAGAGCAACTTCCCGGTCATGACCCACGTGCTCGGGACCGACAGCTTCACCGGGCCCGTGGGCGATGAACTCGTCACCCCAGGACAGATCTACCCGCACTGGTACAGCGACGGCCAGCTGATCCCCGAAGGCCAGACAGAGCCGATCGCCACCAGCGGCGCGTTCAGCGTGAAGGTGCCAGGCAAAGCGAAAGGCACAGCCGTCGTCAAGTGCAAGGTCAAAGACCACGAGACGATCGTCAATCCGACAGGCGGCGGGGCAGGCACCGACGAACTCACCGAATTCGAAGCCTCGGGCTGCACGGCGACGCCGACGCCCTGTCCGGCGGGCACGAAAGTGGAACTGATCGCGAACAACCTGCCGTGGCTGACACACCTGGCGGCGGGCCCGCCGATCACCGACGTGATCGAAGGCGTGCAGCTCGAGGTCCGCTGCAGCGGCATGGAACTGGACTTCATCGACGAAAGCCTCGACCCGACGGTCGGCGACAGCGTCCTGAGCTTCACGGGCACCGTCAGCGCATCTGACAAGCTCACCGGCCCGAAGGGCGATGAAACGATCACCGCTGAACTGCCCGGCCTGCCGCACTGGTACAGCGACGGCAAACGCACCGCGCAAGGCGAAGTGGTGCCGGTCACGACAAGCGCGACGCTCTCATTTCGGCTGCCAGGAGAAGACGGCACGGCGAGATGCAAAGTCAAGGATCACGAGACGGTCACCAATCCGGTCGGTGGCGGCGCCGGGGTCGACGAAGTCCAGGAATTCGTCATCTCGGGTTGCGCGATCAAACCCTCGCCGTGTCCGGGCAGCAAACTGGAGCTGATCGCGCGCGGCCTGCCGTGGTTGACCCACCTGATCCCCGGTCCGCCGATCGCCGACGTGATCGAAGGCGCCGACGTGGAAGCGCGCTGCAGCAACGGCACCGTGCTCGGCACCATGCAGGAAACGCTGAGCGCGACCGTCGGCAACAGCGTCCTTGACCTGTCGAGCGGCTTCATGACCGGCAGCGACAAACTCACCGGCCCGAAAGGGGATCAGACGATCACCGCGCAGGTGCCGTAAGCGTCGATCGTGGCGGTGCCCCCTGGGGCTATAGCGCTGGGTTGCTGCTGAGACTGGCCAACGTGTGCGCTGCGGCAGCCTGGAATCGCGCTAGATCTCGATACGGCCGTGCGACGAGCATCGCGCCCTGTAGGGCGCCAAGCACTGTCTGGGCCGCATCCGCGGGAGATCCGTCGAAGGACAGCTCGCCGTCGGATTGGCCGTCTGCCAGCACGCCTGCTAGCCAAGTCAGGTTGTGATCGAAGAAGCGGATGACCGAGTCGTGCATTCGCTCGGGCAGGGTTTGGTATTCGGCGGCGAGCATCCCGCATAGGCACATGCGGTCGCCGCGCAAGACATCCACGTAGAGGCTCGCGTACGCGTCGAGCTTCGCGCCGGCACCGGAGGTCGTGCTGTCGATCCTTGCCAGCGCTTCTGTGAAACGAACGGAGTAGCGCTCGATCAGCGCCTCGCCCAGCTCGGCCTTGCTGGCGAAGTGGTAGTGCAGGCTTGCCTTCGTGACGCCCAGCTCGCCAGCGATGTCCGCGTAGCTGAACCCGTTGTAGCCGCGGCTCTGGACTAGCTGCTCGGCGACGTCGAGGATGCGCTGCGCTGTGCCCGGCGCTTGAGTTTGCGTGACCGCCATGTATCCCATCTTCGCAGGAGGCCATTCATGGACTGGCCTTGACAACCAACCTACTAGTAGATAAGAATAGCGCTCAGAACGAGTCGCCCACGAGAGGACGGTGCCGATGCAGACAACAGAGCACAGAAGCTTCGACGCGCCCGACGAGACACGCGAGTTTCCCCACGGGCACGCGGGCATTCTCAAGATGAGCGGCGGCGAGGTCGGGATGATGGTCTTCGAGCCTGGCTGGCGCTGGTCAAACGACGTCAAACCGATCGCCAACACCGACAGCTGCCAGGCGCCGCACTTTCAGTACCACGTCAGCGGCCAGCTCGCGATCCGCATGGACGACGGCACCGAGCTGGTAGCCGGCCCAGGGGACGTCACGTCCCTACCAAGCGGGCACGACGCCTGGGTGGTGGGCGATGAGCCCGTCAAGGTCATCGACTGGTTCGGTGCCAGCGACTACGCCAAGAAAGCCTGACCCAACGCCGGACGAGCGCTGCGCCCGGCGACCCCTTCATCATTTCAACCCTGAGAGGTGAGCTTCATGGCACGCAAGATCGCAGACTGCCGTCGCTTCGAGAGCGACAACAACTGCTCGCTTACAATCATCGGCGAGGAGGACGAGGTGATAGCCACCGCCGCGCAGCATGCTGTAGCCGCGCACGGCCACCAAGACACCGCCGAGCTCCGCACACAGCTGCAAGCGATGCTCGAGCCCGAGGAGAGCTACGTGCCGGGCACACGCGAGCCCGAGCCGTTGCCGAGCTAGACACCGTCAGAGAGAACGACCTCGGCCGGCCACGACCCCCGGGGCGCCCGCGCGGCCCAAGCGCAGATAGCCGTGTGCCCATTGACATGCTGCCCGATTGCGGCGCATGATGGGCGTGATGGACCAAAGGACCAGAGGAGAAGCTCGAAGCGGTGCTGCTGGATGCCAGAACGGCTCGCCGGGCTACCGATCAGGTCACCGACGAGTAGACCACGCACCGCCACGCTTTGGGCGCGATACTGCTGCCTTGCCCCTTGACGCTATTCCCTCGGCGTACCGAACTCCTGCTGCCAGTTGTTCGGTTCGCTGACCGGCGCGAACGACAAGTAGCCACCAGGCGTCATCGCTGGCACGGGAGAAGTCAGCACCTTGTACCAGTCGTATTGGGTCGGGTCGCTCGACTGTGGCAGCTTGAAATAGGCCGGCGTGACGAAGTTCGACACGAGCACGCCGTCGATCTCACTGCCCGACTGCTGAACCGGGTCGCAAACCTCGAGTGGATAGATCCGCCGCGTCTCCTCGTCGGTCTTGGTCTTCGGAGCGGGGACGACCTGTGGGTCTACCAGCATCTCGAGCATCTCATGAGAGGCCACTTCGGAAGGCTGCTCGCCGGCTTCCTGTGTCGTTTTGCAGAATATCTTCGCTAGCGGGAGCTCCGGGGCACCTTTGCGTCGTCCCCGTTGCGAGTTCTTGGACGCTTTTTCCAGCCTGCCACTCGGCGTTCCCTGCTTGAATCGCTCGTCTTCATGAAAGCCGAGAGCGCCTTCCTGGGTACTTGTGTCGAGCAGTTCGATATGCCACGTCCCGTCCGGCACCGGCGCATCTTTCGCCACGAGTTCGACCTTGCCGACCGGCTGCGCGTGGCCGTCGTTCACCCACGGCGATTCGTTGTAGTCGCGCGTCGCTTGCACAGTGAGTGCTGCTGTGATCGCCTGTGCCTGTTCATCGGTCAGCACCGACGAGAGATTCTGGACCGTGATCGTGACCGGCTGGTTCGATCTCGTCGCCCCTGCCCGTGTCTCAGCCATCGTATTTCCCCCATCCTGAGCCCGCTAGCCGAGCTGTTGCTTTCATCGGTTTCGCCGTCCGCAAGCGAGCGAGGCGCCGTATGCGTACTTCCCACCTTGAATATCAGTCAGACTTGCGGAACCATATCAAAAGTAGTCGCGTCCGCCACGTGCTTCGCATGAAGAAGGCTTTCGAGTGGGGCAACATCATTCTGGCAGTCTCGGAGGGTTCCGGTGGTCGGCATCGTCTCCGACCCATACGAGAGCTTAAGGAGGCCATCCAGGCTCAAAGCGACGACGACCACACGCCATAGATCACAGAGCTTTCTCGAAGCCTTCTTTAGCTTGACGTAAGTCGCAGCGCCGGCTGGTCGCGCAATCGGCGTTGGACATCGCTGCGACCCTGGACCTCTCGCTTGAGATCCTCTGCGAGGACCTGCCCGAGCTATACCGCCGCGCCGACGACAGTATCCGCCGGCTGATCAACCAAGCCATCTCCAACGCCCTGTTCGTCTGCGACGAAACCATCACCGACGCCGAGTTGGCCGAGCCATTCGCCGCGCGCCCTACACGGCCTGCCCGCCAGCGCCGGACTCCTGGCCCAGCGCCGCCAGCGCTGCCCGGCCAAGGCGAAAGGTCCCGGCCCCTGCCGGAACCGGGTGCCTTTCCGTGTTGGTTCGATTAGCGAACATTTGGTGCAGGCGACGCAAGTACCATCGAACCAACATTCTGGTGCTTCTGGCAATCTTGTGGCAGAAGTTACGAAGGTCTTGGCTTCGGCTGACCGCTCCCGGTTGAGCTACGTGGCCAAGCAGCTCAAGCGGCTGCGCGCTAGCGATGCGGAGCCACGGGCAGTCAAAAGCCAGCGAACCCGTGATCGCCGTCCGGGCTGGGTCATCGATGCCGTCGTTCGGGTGCTGGCCGACGAAGGAAGACCTATGCGCTCGACGCACGTCCGAGCTGCTGTCGAGAGCCTGCTCGGTCATAGCGTGTCCAAGGACTCTGTGGACTCCTGCCTATCGAGTGGTGTCCGTGGAAAGGAGCCGCGGTTTGAGCGAGTGTCCTATGGCTGCTACCTGCTCATTCGCTCCACGTAGTTTACGCCTGGCGGTGGGGATAGGTCAATCGAATTGGCCGAAGAATCCGCGCTCGTGTTCGTGTCGCGCCAGTGCGATACGGGCCAAGACGGAGGATTTGGAGACGTTTCTGACTACTGGTATGGCTAGTTCGGCTGGTTGGTGTCGCCGCTGTCGCCGAGATCAGGGATCTGAATTCCAAGCTGCCTTGCGACGGCTCGGTTGAACGCTTGGGCTTCGGCGCTCGCGGGCTCAGGGATGCCCAGGATGCTCCGCGTGGGGTCTTCAACCACCGAGTCGGGTACACCGTTCTTCTCCCGAATCTCTTGCAGGAGCTCGGGCTCAGCATCGATGTCTTCGTAGCGCTTGCGCGTTGCCATCAGGACTCCATCATCTCATGTGTAAACGTCATGTCAAGATCATGTTATGACGCTCGCGTAATTATTCCGCCGCCTGCGGACAGAACGCGCGTTCCAGGGCTCGATCGTTCGGCCATACAAAACCTCAATGATGATGCCTGCGACGGAGGCGTCGGGCACGTCGCCACAGGCGCACAAGGATTACGGTGTTGAGCGCTAGGAGGGCGACCACTGCCCACAGAGTTGCCTCGCTCCAGAAGTCATCTCCGCCCGCTACGAGGACTACAGCGGCCCCGAAGCTTAGGATTCCGGGCGCCGTCGCCACGATTCTGATCGGCCAGAGAATATGTGTCGTCGTCGGATGCTCGTTTGCGCGAGCAACGTAAATCGAAAGAAGTGTCGGCGTAACGAGCAGGATCGCCGCATCTCCTGATGCTTTGTTGTGAATTATGGCGGCGATCTGGAGGCGTATTACTGCCACCGCGATAAGTGTAAGGGCAGAGATTAGAGCGGCTCCACGAATCAGGGTCGAGCTTCGAGGAGTCAGTCGTACAATAAAACCGAGGCGTGCCGAAGCCGGCAGATTGGTATAGTGAATGTGGGCACGTCGAAAGAATCCGATCTTCTCGTCAGGCTCTTTCGCGGTGTGACCAAAGAACGTCTCGCGCGAGGAGATGTCCACGCCCTCGGGAGCTTCTGCCTCAATGTGAAAACTGCCGGCATCCCCAGCAGCCGATGCTAGCACCAAGACTTCGTAGTCACGGCGACCGTACAGCATGTCAAACGTTGCACGCATTTTGGCTCGCCCGTTATCGACCTCTGGGTGTTGCTCATCGAAAGCGAAATGTATAACTCGCCGTTCACCGCCCCGAAGATCGAGCAGAACAGCGCCCATGTAGTTGTTTGCGAAAGTGATCGCAAGTGGCGAAAAGACCGCGTGTGACTTCAATAGGCCGCGATCCTCCGCATCAGACTCTGTTGACGAGAACAAGCGCTCAAGCGCTTTGCGGGCACAAGTCTGATCTCTCTCAGTAGCCAGTTGGCGAATGTCGCTGGCTATCTCGGGTGGCACCTGGCCAGATGGCAATATGAGTTCGGCTGTAGCCAGGAGAGCCATTTCCGCCATTGCCCCTGCCTGCGCACCGGACAGGAGAGGAACTGCATCATTGCCCTCATCACCGATGTTGAAATGGACCAGAGCCCCCTTGCGAAAAAGTGTGACCGGCACGCCAATGTTTGTTGGTCCACTTCCATCAACGCCTAGATATTGAAACGCCCATTGTGGCACCGTGAAATCGACGCTATTGCGACGGCGCGTAACGCCCAGATCGTCGAACGTCACTAGTTCGACGCGTCGATGAAGCCACTCTTGCCGTCGAAGCAAGAGGGTCGCCGTGACCAGGCCAACGCGACGCCGATCGATTAGGTCGATCCGGTCAGTGCGGTCGAAGATTGCTTGATACGGAGAGCCCCCCACGAAGCTTTGAAATCTGCCCGGGTTGGAGGCTCACAGGCAATGGGCGTTTTCCATTTGCATGCCAGGTTCGGATTTATGGACCGTACGAACCACGCCATGAGGCGCGCTCGCTCCAGAAATCCAAGTCCTTGCGGTGCTGTGTGTGCCGCCTGCCTACAGGTCATCTCCACGACCCTGCTTCGAGCGCATCTGCTATGGCCGCTACCGGCGCGCTCCGCAGTCCTAAGTCTACGCTAGACTGCATCCGAGGTCAGCGACGGTCAGCCTGGACGCAGACCGCCACCATCACGTATGAGCGGGCCAGGATCGCTCGCGCCGTTGCTCGCTAAAGTGCCATTGTCGACTAGCGAAGCTGGCCGTCCCATTGATCTCTGTCCAGCCTCCCACGAGTCTCGGTGACCAACCGCCACCGACGAGTTGCTTCTCGCCCAGCCAGCCGAGTACCAAGGCCCAACCCTTCTCCTGCAATATGCCGGCGAGCCAGGTCTCATCGACAAGCAGAGCACTGTGGCCCGACGTCTCGCGGTATTTCGCGACAACCCGCTGATCCGGAGTCTCCCATTCCTGCGTGTGAGGTCGCCACCGAAGCCGACCCTCGCCAAACAGCAGGTCGGAGGGTAGCCGTGCCGACACGCCGTCGCTCAGCGAACAGTCCCAGACATTGCCCTCCCAGAGATACCCAACGCTCGCGGGATAGGCATCGATCTCCGGAATCTCGGGATCGTCATTACCACGCGGTTCTACGCGCTGCCACTGGGTCGGATACTCAGAGGCCGCCGCTGCCCACGGCATCTCAGCTAGATACGCAGCGTCAGTGATGTCGCCACCCTCCGGCATCCACCGATTCATCAGTGAGCGCGTCGAAAGCAGGACCGCCAACGGCTTCAAGTCGGACTTGGCGACAAGCCAGCCGTAGATGTGGCTCCACAAGTCCCGCCTCTGAACCGTGTACTTGTCAACGTCCTCGGGAACATTCTCATCCCAGTTGTAGTAGGCCTGGAGGACCACCCACCATCGGCCCTCGTCATCCTGCCGCCGTACGAGGTTTGCTAGATCAAGGAACGTGTCATCTTGCGTCGCCCAGTCCGAGGGCACATCTTCCCCCCAAACGAACTCCGGGCCGTCAGGGCACCACCATGCACCACGTTGAGTGCCGTCAAACGTCGGGCCGATCCGCTCATAGTCGTCATCATCCCGACGCATCGCCGGTGGCGGCAGTGTTGGATCAATATCGCGACCGAAAAACTGCCACGGTCCCTGATACGTTTGGGACTCGCGCCACTCGACGGCCATGTGGTAGTTGTCGCTGACCCTGGCAAGTAGCTCCCTCAATGCGATCCATTGATACTTCTTGCCGAATCGCTCCGGCTTATGCCCTTCGCGACCGTAGCGACCTCTACTTATGTTGCGATCAAAGTCACCGAAAAGCTCGGGTGTCCAGCCGAGCGACATTACCCGCTCGAATATCCAGCACTGAGCCTCCGTAACTGGATAGGACTCCTCGTCGCGCTTCTCGACTGTTGGCGCTGGATCACTGAGAGAATAGTTCGTAAAGCGGCGGAGCTTCGATTCCACGACGTATCGTCCAAAATCCCCCATATGAAACAAGGACATGGCGATTGAGCTATACGCGCGCCCTCGGAGTCCTGACCGGACCCCGTTCATGGGTCCACCTGTTGTGAGAGTCGGTGTGTGTTGTTCTGTTGCGGGGTAGGGGTGTCGCCGAGCGGCTCGTGCTGGGCGCTCCAGGCTCGGGCGAAGCGGGCGGGTGATTTCATGTCGAGCGCT
>DATNLQ010000252.1:0-19870 GCA_035602785.1 Solirubrobacteraceae bacterium | reverse complement strand
GCGAGGCGGACAGCACGACGGCGAGATCGAAGCCGTAGCGACCGATCAGCAGCGGCGCAGCAGGCGTCGGCAGCACGCCACCGAGCAACGCATCTCCCCCGGCCGCGCTCACGCCGGCCGCGACGGCCGCCTGCAGCATCTCGCCCGACTCGCGGGTGTCGCGGATGATCAGCACCTGCGGGCGCGACGCGCCACTCTGGCGGGTAGCGCCCGCTCCCAGCGCGAGCGCCAGCTCGGCCGTGAGGAACTCTCCGGCGACGCCGCGGACGCCGTCGGTCCCGAACAACTTGCGGGTCATGCGGGTGGGCGGGTCACCTGGAGCTCGAGCGCACTAGCGCTTTGAGAACTGCGGACGCTTGCGCGCCTTCTTCAGACCGGCCTTCTTGCGCTCCTTGGCGCGCGAGTCACGCGTCAAAAAGCCTCTGCGCTTGAGCTCGCCCCTGAGGTTGGGGTCGGCCTCCAGCAGCGCGCGCGACACGCCATGGCGCAACGCGCCCGCCTGGGCCGAGATGCCGCCGCCGTGCAGGCGCGCGATCACGTCCATGCGGTCCTGATAGCCGACAGTCTCGAGCGGCTGGCGGATGTTGCGCTGGAGGGTCGTCCGCGGGAAATGCGTATCCAGCGGGCGTCCGTTGACCAGGTACTCGCCCGTCCCCGGTCGCAGCGTCACGCGGGCGATCGCCGTCTTACGCTTGCCCGTCGCGCGGTAGCGGGCACCCGACGCGAGGTCGATGGCGGCCGTGGCGATCGGCTGGGTGAGCTCCTCCTCCTGCTCCTCCTCGGCCGCCTGCTCAGACTCCTCGAGCTCATCCTCGAGCGCGTAGGGATCCTCGTACTCGTGCTCGCCGCGCCCAAGTGGATCGACGCCTTCGGGCACGATGTCCACTTCCAGGTGTGCGCCAGGCACCGCCGGCTTGACCCGCTGCGCAGGCTCCTCCTCGTCCTCCTCGTCCTCGGCGGGCTCCTCGGCAACCGGGGCCTCCTCGGCAACTGGGGCCTCCTCCTCGACGGGCTGCTCCATCGCCGGCGTCTCTTGCGCCGCGACCTCCTCGACGGCGGGCTCCGCCGCAGGCTCCTCGGCAGCCGGCTCCGCGGCAACCGGCTCGGCGACAGGCTCCTGGACGGCCGGCTCTTCGACTGGCGCCTCCTGGGCGATCGGCTCCTCGGCGGGCTCGTCCATCGGCGCCGCCTCGCCGGCGGGCTGCTCTGCCGGGTCCTGCGCCTCGACCTCGTCGGCGGGGTTGTCAGGCGTGTCTGCGTGCTCGTCGGCCATTAGCCCTCGATCTCCAGAGTCTGCGGTTTCTGCGCTATGTGCGGGTGCTCGGGTCCGGCGTAGATCTTCAGCTTGGTCAGCTGCTTTCGAGCCAGCCGGTTGCGGGGCATCATGCCTTTGACGGCCAGCCTGATGATCTCCTCGGGTCGCCGCGCCATCATCTCCTCGAAGCTGCGCGAGCGCAGCCCCCCGGGATAGCCGGAGTGGCGGTAGTAGCGCTTGTCGGTGCGCTTGGCGCCCGTGACATGGACCTTCTCCGCGTTGACCACGACCACGAAGTCGCCCGTGTCGATATGCGGTGTGTACTGCGGCTTGCGCTTGCCGCGCAGGACGTCTGCGACCTGCGTGGCCAGCCGGCCCAGCGTCTTGCCGTTGGCGTCAACCAGCATCCAGTTGCGCTCGCGGTCGCTCGGCTTTGCTACGTAGGTCTTTGTCGAGGGAGCCATGACGTGAAAAAGGCCACGCTGGACGATCTTCGATCGGTCGCGCGGCGAAGCGGACATGATAGGCGATGTCGCAGCCGCCCGCCGGAAACGCGCAACGGCGGTCAGCGCTCGCGCAGCCGCTGCTCCTCCACGGTCAGCTCGGCGGTGGGCATCGCCTCCAGGCGCTCGTCGGGGATCGGCTCGCCGCTTTGCACGGACAGCCCGTAGACCCGGGCGTCCAGGCGCGCTTCGGCGCGCTCGAGCGCCGCCAGCTGGACGGCGAGATCCTCGGCCAGTCCAGCGTCGAACTCACTCTGGTAGAGGTCCTCAGAGCCCATGTCGCCGGGTTCGCTGGGCTCGGCGTCGTCCTCGTTGATGCCGGCAATCGCCTGCTCGATCCGCTCGCGCTCGGCGGCCAGCAGCTGACGCGCTCGCTCGGGGTCCACGTCGTGGAGAGTAGCGCCCACGTGGGCCGCTTGGGCTACTCCCACTCGATGGTGCCGGGCGGCTTGCTCGTGATGTCGAGGACGACCCGGTTCACGTCGCGCAGCTCGTTGATCATCCGCGCGGCGATCGTCTCGAGCAGGTCGTATGGCAGCCTGGCCCAGTCGGCGGTCATCGCGTCGTCGCTGGTGACCGCGCGCACGACCACGACGTAGCCGTATGTGCGCTCGTCACCCTGGACTCCCACCGTGCGCACGTCTGGCAGCACGCAGAAGGACTGCCACAGCTCGCGGTACAGGCCCGCCTTGCGGATCTCCTGCAACAGGATGTGGTCGGCCTCGCGCAGCAGGTCCAGGCGCTCCTTGGTTGCTTCGCCGCCCACGATCCTGATCGCCAGGCCGGGGCCCGGGAAGGGCTGGCGCCAGACCAGCCGCTCGGGCAGGCCCAGCTCGGCGCCGACCGCCCTGACCTCGTCCTTGAACAGCGCCCGCAGCGGCTCCACCAGCTCGAACTGCAGGTCGTCGGGCAGCCCGCCGACGTTGTGGTGGGACTTGATCGTGGCTGCGCCCGTGCCGCCGCCTGACTCGATCACGTCCGAGTACAGCGTCCCTTGCACCAGGAAGCGCACGCCGTCGGCGTCCTGGCCGCCTTTTTCCTCGCCCAGCTTGGCGGCCTCCTCCTCAAAGACCCTGATGAACTCCGCGCCGATCGCCTTGCGCTTAGCCTCAGGGTCGGTCACCCCCTTGAGCTTCTCCAAGAAGCGAGCCTCGGCGTCGACCGCCACCAGCGGCACCTTGAACGTGTCGCGGAACATGCTCACGACCTGCTCACCCTCGTCCTTGCGCATCAGCCCGTGGTCGACGAACACGCACGTCAGCTGCTCGCCGACCGCGCGGTGCACGAGCAGCGCGGCCACCGACGAGTCGACTCCGCCCGACAGCCCACAGATCACGCTGCCATCGCCGACCTGTTCGCGGATGCGCCTGATCTGTTCGTCGACGATCGACGCGGCCGACCACGTGCGCTCGCATTCGCACACGTCGGTCAAGAAGCGCGTGAGGATCTCCCCGCCGTAGGGCGTGTGCACGACCTCGGGGTGAAACTGGATCCCGTAGATGCGCCGCTGGGCGTCTTCCACGGCTGCGACGGGCGAGCCGCTCGAGGACGCCAGCGCGGTAAAGCCGGGGGGCGGCTCGAACACGGTGTCGCGATGAGACATCCAGCAGGTCTGCTCGCGCGGCAGCCCGGCCAACAGGAGGCCAGGCTCGGTCACGTGCAGCTCTGAGCGTCCGAACTCGCCCACCTGCGCCTCCTCGACGCGGCCGCCCAGCTCGTGGACGAGCAGCTGCATCCCGTAGCAGATGCCCAGAACGGGGACACCCAGTTCGAGCAGGCCGCGCTCCAGCGGCGGCGCTCCGTCTGCGTACACCGACGCGGGGCCGCCCGACAGGATGATCCCGCGCGGCTTGCGCTGTGCGAGCTTCTCCAGCGCGACGTGATGGGGCAGCAGCTCGCTGAAGACCCCGCAGTCGCGGATGCGCCGCGCGATCAGTTGGCTGTACTGCCCGCCGTAGTCGAGGACCAGGACCTCCGGGACGCCCCCGACTTCGCCTGGCGGCGTCCTCGGTCGCTCGTGTGCTGAGCACACTTCGCGGGTGGGCGGGCCTGAATCCTTGCCATGCTCGCCGGGAACGTCCCGGACCGCTGTCTGTACCTCGGCGACTGACACCAACGCCGGGTCAGTCATTGACCAGCGCGGCTGCCTTCCCGTTTGTGGCGCCCATGCCGACGCCCTGGTCGCGCTGCAGCGCCTTGCCCTCCGTCTGCAGGGCCGGCGCGATCACGACCTCAGCGCGGTTGAACTCCGCCAGGTCCTTGTGCCCGCACGTGGCCATCGACGTGCGCAGGCCTCCGAACAGGTTGAACGTGCCGTCGTTCTCGCGCGCCGGGCCGATCAGGATCTCTTCGAGCGTGCCGTTCTGGGTGGTCGCCACGCGCGCGCCGCGCGGCAGGCTGGGGTGAAACGTGGCCATGCCCCAGTGAAAGCCCCTGCCCGGTGCCTCATACGCGCGCGCCAGCGGCGAGCCGATCATCACCGCATCAGCGCCGAGCGCGATCGCCTTGGACACGTCGCCGCCGTTGCGCATGCCGCCGTCGGCGATCACCTGGCAGTACTCGCCCGTCTCGAGCATGTGCGTGGAGCGGGCGTGCGCCACGTCGGCGATCGCGGTCGCCTGCGGCACGCCGATGCCGAGCACGCCGCGCGTCGTGCATGCAGCGCCGGGACCCACGCCCACCAATACGCCCGCGGCGCCCGTGCGCATCAGGTGCAGGCCGGTGTGGTAGGACGCACAGCCGCCGACCACGACGGGCACGTCGAGCGTCGGTATGAACTCCTTGAGGTTGAGCGGCTCTGACACGGTCGAGACGTGCTCGCCCGAGACGACGGTGCCCTGGATCACGAGCACGTCCAGTCCCGCCTCCAGCGCGAGCTCGTAGTACTTGAGCACCCGCTGGGGGGTCAGCGACGCAGCCACCACGACTTTCTGCTCCTTGATCTCCTGGATGCGCTGGGCGATCAGCTCGGGCTTGACCGGCTCGCGGTAGATGTCTTGCATCTCGCGCGTGGCGATCTCCTTGGGCAGCGAGGCGATCCTCTCGAGCTGCTCGTCGGCGTCCTCATAGCGGGTGAAGATCCCCTCGAGGTTCAGCACGGCCAGTCCGCCGACGCGGCCGACGATCCCTGCGGTTTCGGGCGAGACCACGCCGTCCATCGCGGAGGCGAGCATCGGCAGCTCGAACTGGTAGGGGCCGAGCTTCCACGAAATGTCGATGTCGTCGGGGTCGCGCGTGCGCCTGGAGGGCACGATGGCGATGTCGTCGAAGCCGTACGCCCGACGGCCCTTCTTGCCGCGTCCGATCTCTATCTCCATCGCGCCATCCTTACAGCCGGCGCGGACAAGTAGATGGCCGGCACGGACGAGAAGACCCCGCACCGGGCGGGGCCAAATGGGGTCCGGCACAGGGCCGTACGTGCCTTTTGCGTGACGGCGATCAAGTGGATCTGAGCATAGCAACGGTCACACCCGCGCCGATGCCCTGGGCTATCCTCGATCGACTATGAGTGATAGTCCGCCCACGCGATATGACCCGCAGGCCGTCGAGGCCTCGCGCCAGGCCGCCTGGCGCGAGCGCGACGCGTTCCGCACGCCGCCACTGGCCGACGATCGCCCGCACCTGTACATCAAGCCCTCCGCCCCGTTTACGTCCGGCAACGTGCACATCGGGCACGTGCGCAGCTACTCGATCGGCGACGCCTACGCGCGCTTTCGCAGGGCGCGTGGCGACGACGTGCTGTTCGCGTTCGGCTTCGATGCCTTCGGCCTGCCCGCCGAGCTCGGCGCGATCGCCGGCGGCGAGTCCCCCAGCGACTGGGTGAGCCGCTGTGCCGAGCACATGACCGGCCAGCTGCAGCGCCTGGGCTTCTCCTTTGACTGGGAGCGCTCGTTCATGAGCTCACACGCGGTCATGTACCGCTGGTCGCAGTGGCTGTTCCTGGCCCTGCTCGACGCCGGCCTGGTCTACAGGGGCACGGGCAACGTGGACTGGTGTGACAACTGCCAGACCACGCTGGCCTCGATCCAGGTCGAGGCAGGCGGCACCTGCTGGCGCTGTCACGGCCCGGTGCGGCTGATCGAGCTGCCGCAGTGGTACCTGCGCATCAGCGCCTACGTACCCGAGAACGACGCTCGCCTGGCCGAGCTGTCGGCGAGCGAGATCTGGGACGAGGTGTCGCTGGCCAGCCAGGAGTACGTGCTCGGGCGCGTCGACGGCGTTGAGCTCACGCTGGGCGCCAGCGACGCAGACCGGCTGACCGTGTTCACGCCCCACTCCGACGCGATCGGCGACGCGTGCTTCGTGCTCATCTCACCGCGCCATCCCGATGCGGACGTGTGGGCTGCGGACGTGCAGGAGAATCTCCAGCAGATGCGCTCGGGAGGCTGGGAGCGCAGCGCGCGCGAGGCCGAGACGATCCCGTTGATCGACACCGGCCGCACGATCGCAGGGCCAGACGGGCGCGAGCTGCCGGTGATCGTGTCCCCCATCGTGGACTCACGCTTCGGCGTCGCCGTCGTGCTGGGAATTCCCGCGGCAGACCACACCGACGAGGTGCTCGCCCAGCGACTCGGCCTGGCCGGGCCTGCACAGGCGCCAACGGACATCGCGACCGCGTCGGCGGCAGACGACCCGTCAGGCCCGCGTGAGGACCCTGGCACAGCTGCTGCGCGCGCGCCGATCGACAGTCGCCCCGCGGTGCGTTACAAGGCCTATGACTTCGCCATCTCGCGCCAGCGCTCGTGGGGCACGCCGATCCCGATCGTCTACTGCGAGCAGTGCGGGACGGTGCCGGTGCCACGCGAGCAACTGCCGGTGCTGCTGCCTTTGGATATCCGCCCCACGGGCGCCGGCAATCCGCTGGCCGAGCTGGACGAGTTCGTCAACACCACCTGCCCGACCTGCGGCGGGCCGGCGCGCCGCGAGACCGACACGCTGGACTGTCACTTCGACGCGCTGTGGCTGTGGATCCCTGCGTGCGTGCCGCCCGACGCGCGCCAGGACAGCCTGGAGGAGATCCTGGCGCTGAGCGACCTGCGCCACTGGCTGCCGTCCGAGCGGTTGGTCGCGGGTTCTGACAGCGGTAATTTCGTGTTCGATCAGCGCATAGTGACAAAGGCCCTGCGCGACATCGGCCCGCTGTCCTTCCTCGCCGACGGCGAGCCTTTCGCGGGCTGCCTGTTTCACGAGATGGTCATAAGAGACGGGCGCAAGATGAGCAAGCATCTGGGCAATGTGGTCGACCCCGACGAGCTAGTGGCGCACTATGGCGCGGATACGGTGCGCCTGGCCGTTCTGTATGCGGCTCGGCCGCAGCGCTCGCTGAACTGGAGCGACTCGGCGGTGCTGCGCTGCCACCGCTTCCTGACACAGGTGTGGGACTACTCGCTGGCCAAGCTCGCCCAGGCACGGGCCGACGGCGCGCCCCAGGCTGATGGAGACGGCGACGGCGAGCCCATCAGAGACACGACCGAGCACCTGCGCGTGAAGCTGGCGAACTGGTGTGAGAACGGCGTCAAGCGGATCACGCAGGACATGGAGAGCCTGGAGATGCACAGCGCGGTACGCAACGTGATGCGCCTGTTCGACCGCATCAGGGACTTCGAGAAACGTGTGCTCGCGCGCCAACCGGAGCTCGGCCGGGCCAACAGCGACGCGCTGATCGAGGCGCTCATGCAGCTCGTCCAGGTGCTCGGTCCGCTGGCGCCGCATATGGCCGAGGAGCTGTGGATCGCCTTCGGCGGCGATGAGTACAGCGCACAGACGCCGTGGCCGGGCGTATCGTTGCAGGTGCCCGCATGAGCACTCAGACCGCAGAGAGCCCCCCCAGGCAGCGGACGCGCTCTTGCGCGACGGCGCTCGTCTGCCACCGCTGCGACCACAGTTACCCGCTCGAGCAGACCGTGTTCTCGTGCCCGGACTGCGGCAAGGGTCTGGACGTCGTCTACGACTACGAGTTGGCCGCCCGCCATTTCAGGGACGTCCCCGCTTCCGAGCGCCCCCAGAACGTCTGGCACTTCGAGGAGCTGTTGCCGATCGTCGACGCGTCCGCGCAGGCGCGTGTGGGACGCCACGCCGGCTACACGCCGCTGATCGAGGCCGACCGGCTGGGCGCGGAGCTCGGCATCGCAAACTTGTACCTCAAGGACGACTCCAGCAACCGGCCGAGCTTCTCCTACAAGGACCGCGTGGTGTCGATGTCGGTGGCTCGGCTGCTGGAGCTGGGCAAGACCGAGATCGGCTGCGTGTCGACCGGCAACGTAGGCACGGCCGTGGCCTCGCTGGCGGCGAAGGCGGGGGTGGACTCCTACGTCTTCTACCCCAACCGCCTGGAGGACATGAAGGCGCGCGTATGCATGGCCCTCGGCGCGAAGGTCTGCCAGGTGGAGGGCAACTACGACGAGGCCAATCGCCGCTGCCGCGAGCTCGCAGAAGCGACCGGGATGGAGTTCGCCAACATCACCCTGCGCCCGTTCTACGCCGAGGGCGCAAAGACGGCGGCGTTCGAGATCGTCGAGCAGATGGAGTGGCGCGCGCCCGACCACATCATCACTGCTGCTGCCGGCGGCACGCTGTCCTCGCGCCTGCACAAGGGCCTGGTCGAGCTGCAGTTGCTGGAGCTGTCAGAGACGGACCCCACGCGCATCCACATCGCCCAGCCCAGCGGCTGCAACCCGATCGCCAGCGCGATCCTGGCTGAGGAGGCAGAGGTCCATCCGGTGACGCCCGAGACGGCCGCGCACTCGCTGGCGATCGGCGCCCCGGGCGACGGCTACCTGGTGATCGACGCGGTGCGCAAACGCGGCGGCACGGGCGGCTTTGCCTCAGACCCTGAGATCTTTGCTGGCATTGACCTGCTGGCCGCCACCGAGGGCCTGCTGACCGAGCCGGCCGGTGGTACGACAGTGGCGGTGCTCGAGAAGCTCGCGGCCGCCGGGCGTTTCGGCCCCGACGAGACGGTCGTGGCGATCATCACGGGCAACGGCCTGAAGACGCTCGACGACCACCCGCCCAAGCAGTGGCCGGCCAAGGTCGCGTGCGAGCTCGACGCGATGCGCGCGGCGCTTGAGGATCTCAAGAGCAGCGGCTCGCTCGTGCAGAGCGCGCGCGAGCAGTTGCACTTTTGACTCGCCGAGTAGTGTGCAGCCATGCCCGAGCTCCCCTCGAACCCTGACGGCCTGCTTTCCGATCCGGACGACTTTCCCTCCGGCGAAGACCCGTTGCGCGAGCTCGAGGAGCGCCGTCGCGAGTCGCGCAGAGCGGTGGACGAGGCCGGTGGAGGCGAGTCCGAGGGCTTTGAGCTCGCCGAGGAGGAACTCATCGAACATACCTCCCACGGCGATCAGCACTCCACGGGAGTGATCATGCGCGACGCCGCATCCGATGACGCGCCCGACAAGCAGGACGAGCTCTACGGCGAGGCCGACGAGGAGCTCAAAGCCGACTGATCACAGCAGGTGGGCAAAGCGCCAGCCGAGCGAGGGCCCGCCAAGAGACTGCATGACCACAGCGGCGGTGCTGGGACCGCCCACCTCGTCGATGGTGACCGTCGCCAGCCGCTGGCCTGCCCTCAGCCGGGTGGTCGCCATACGCACCGGCGCCACCTTGATGGGCAGCGTCAGCCCGCCCCATCCGAGCTCGCGCAGGGCGCCCCTGGTCACCACCGTCGCGTGCCGTCCCCCAGCGGAGGTCGCCATGAGCACGCGCGTGCCTGCCGGTAGGGCGGTCAGCAGGCGCACGGCCGCGGCGGCCGAGTCGCCCAGCTCTCGCGCGCTTGCAAGCGCAGCCGGGATCAGCGAGCCTTCGCGCTGGCCGAGCACCACCCCCAGAACGGTCAGCTGCCGCGCCCCGACGGTGATGTCCTTGGCGAACATGAAGCAGCCGCCGGCTGCGCGATCGGAGCCGGTCTTCAGGCCCACGTAGCCGTCTTCTCCCAGCAGCGCGTTCAGGTTTTCCACCATCCCCGCGACCGGCAGCTCGGCCGAGCGCTCATCGACGATCGCCGCGAACGCGGGCTCGCGCATGGCGGCGCGCGCGAGTCGCAGCTGGTCTACCGCGGTGGACACTGTCGTCGCGTCGTAGCCGCTCGGGTCGGTGTAGGTGGTCGAGCTCATACCGAGCGCTCGCGCTGTCGTGTTCATGCGCGCCACGAACGCCGCCACACCGCCCGCGTCGTGGACGGCGAGCATCACAGCGATGTTGTTGGCCGACGGCAGCAGCAGCGCCTGCAAAGCCTGGCGCTCGCTGATCTGCTCTCCCACCCGCACGGGCAGCGTGGACTGCCCGACGGCGAGCCGTTGCCTTTGTTCGGCGACCTGTGTCCCGGTTACCGTCATCATGAAGCCGTCGTGACCTGCACCAAGCGGGTGTTCGCGCAGGATGACGTAGGCGGTCATCACCTTGGCCACGCTTGCTATCGGCACCGGCGCCGTGGACCCGGAGGACCCGAAGCTGCCCACCGCCTCGACTTCGACCGCGGCCTGGCCTTCGCGCGGCCACTGCAACGCGGGAGTGCTGCCGGGCAGGCGCACGTATGCGGCGAGCGTCCGCCGGATGGTCGGCGGCGGCATGTTCTCGGTGGCGATTCTCAAGGACAGCACCACCGCGATGAGCACGAGCGCCAGCGCGCCCGTGACCGCCGTGCGCTGGCGTCGGCCGGGATGGTCCCTGCGGCCGGGATCGTCCTTGGCTCCTGGCCGTTGCGTGGTCGCCACCGTCGCCTGAAGCTAGCGCACGGTCAGGCGGGCATGCGTGACTTGTATTGGGAAGGCCCCGCCGGAGCGGGGCCTTCCGTTAGCAGGTCGATAAGCGGAGGTTGGAACTTCGGTAAGGCTCGCGCGACTCGGGACCCACAGGAGCGCAATGTAGCTGCTACGATCATAGACATGACGCTACATGGGCACGGGTATGAGGTAGGGGTGCGTGAGCTTCACGATCGTTTGAGCGAGCATCTCGAGCGTGTCGAGCAGGGCGCTGAGATCATGGTCACGCGTCGGGGTCAGCCGATCGCGCGGCTGTCTGGTGTCGATGGCGAGGATCCGCTCGATGACCTGGTCAGGCGAGGGCTAATCACCCCGCCGGTGCGTGCGCGCGGCTCGCGCCAGGCACGTGTGCAGACGCTCGGCTCGGTTTCTGACCTCGTCGCCGAGCAGCGCCGCTGATCCTGTACTTCGACACCTCTGCGCTGGTCAAGCTCGTCGTTGTCGAGCCCGGATCTGAACTGGCGGCCGAGCTATGGGGCACCCGGCTTCGCGCGGCATCCAGCGTCCTGTGCTATCCCGAGGGTCGCGCGGCGCTCGCTAGCGCCCGTCGTGCACGGCGGCTGAGCGCCACAGGGTACGCTCGCGCCCGCGACGAGTTCGAGTCGCTGCAGAGCGAACTGCTTCTGATCGGGATCGACGGGTCGCTCGCGCGCCACGCGGGCGAGCTTGCCGACGATCTCGCACTACGCGGATACGACGCCGTTCATCTCGCAAGTGCGCTCGCGCTCGCCACCGACACCACGCTTGTCAGCTGGGATGCCGATCTCACACGCGCCGCAGCGCAAAGTGGATGCGCCGTCGCTCCCGCGAGCTGACCCGACGAGAGAGGCCGCGCGGGACGCCCCTGCTCTTGACGCTGATCCGCGGTCGATCTTCTCCTGCTTGGTCCAGTTGTAGATCGTGGCCTCGGACATCCCGAACGTCTTGGCAACTGCGCGACCGTAGTGCCAGAGCGCGCCAGGTCGACGACCTGCCTGCGTAGCTCTGCTGGATACCGCCTGGGCACGTGCTCCTCCTCGCTGCACGCCGCAGGATTCTAGAAACACAGCTCCGCTAAACCCAGGTCAGATCAACACTCTTCGTCAAAGCCGGTCCGGCTCAGGAAGTCGGCCAAATGTTTCGGCGGGATAGCGAGTCAACTGACCTGTAGTTGGCGACGGTGCTAGCCATCCAAGCCACCGCCATGCTTCGGAAGAGCACGATGCGAGGTGCCCTTCGCGCTCGACCGCTCGCTCGGTCTGATCGAACACGTGGATGACAAGCTCGGCGGGGGTGCTCGCCGGGTTCTGGACGCGTACCGCGCCGTCGTCGCCGACGCTCGCAAGATGCCCCGCATCGGGCGACCACGCAACGCTGAACGCCCCGCCGCCATGGCTCGCTAGCCGCCGCGACTCCTCCCCGGTGGCACAATCCCACACCCGTACCGTGCCATCGTCACCGACGCTTGCGAGTGACATCCCAACGGTCGCCCACGCGACGCGACGCACCGGGCCAATGTGTCCGTCCAAGGATAGTAGTGCCGCCTGCGGGGCACAGGCCCAGACACGGACCGTCCCATCCTGACCGGCACTTGCTAGCCACGTCCCGTCTGGCGACCATGCCACGCTCAGAGCACGACCAACGTGCCCCATCAAGCAAAACCGTTGTTCACCGGTGGAACAATCCCACACTCGCACGACCCCGTCGTCACCAACGCTCGCTAGACGCTCGCCGTCAGGCGACCACGCCACGCCTAGCGCCCAGCCACCGTGCCCCGCTGTGCGCAACATCTCTTCACCCGTGGCGTCATCCCACACTCGCACCGCCCCGTCGTCGCCGACGCTCGCAAGGCGCGTGCCATCAGGCGACCACGCCACGTCGCAGACACACTCGCCGCGCCCAGTTAGACACAAGAGTTCGCTGCCGCTCGTACGATCCCATATACGCAGTGCCCCATCGTCGCCCGTACTCCCCAGGCGCGTTCCATCGGGCGACCACGCCACGCTGAGTGCCCTGCCTCTGTGCCCAGCCATGTGTAGTAGCTCGTCGCCTGTGACGCGGTCCCAGACCCGCACCATCCCATCCTCACCCGCGGTCGCTATCTGCTCCGCGTCGGGTGACCAGGCGACGCTTAGCGCCCAGTTAATATGTCCTCCGAGTCTGAGCATCTCGTCGCCCGTGGCGCCATCCCAGACGCGCACGGTTCCGTCAGTGCCGGCGCTCGCCACACACCCCCCGTCAGGCGACCAGACTACACATAGCGCCCATCCGCTATGTCCGGCCAAGCGCGTCAGCTCCTCGCCCGTGAGGCAGTCCCACAAGCGCACCCTACCTTCCATGCCTGCACTCGCTAGACATCTCCCGTCGGGAGACCACGCCATGCTCAGGCTGCCGCCGCCTTCTCGCACCGCTAGGCGCCGAATCTCCTCACCAGTGGCACAATCCCAGACGCGATCCGCCTCGTGGACGCCACCGCTTGCGAGGCGCGTCCCGTCTGGCGACCACGCCACGCTTCGCACGGCATACCCGTGCCCGGCCAAGTTCAAGATCTCTTCACCCCTGGTGCAGTCCCACACTCGCACCATCCCGTCGTTGCCAGCACTCGCCAGACGCGTTCCGTCGGGCGACCAAGCCACATCGCACACCCAGTCGCGGTGTCCAACTAGACAACACAGCTCCTCACCGCTTGAATAGGCCCACACGCGCACCGTGTTGTCGTTGCCGCAGCTTGCAAGCCGTGCCCCATCGGGAGACCAGGCTACGGACCGCACCCAGCCACGATGCCCGGCGAAGCATCTGAGTTCCCTACCGTTGACGCAGTCCCACACCCGCACCGTCCCGTCCTCGCCGGCACTCGCTAGGTGGGTTCCGTCCGGCGACCAAGCTACGCCGAACGTCCCGCCGCCGTGCCCGGCGAAGTGCAGTAGCTCCTCGCCGGTGGCGCAATCCCACACACGTACCATGCTGTCCGCACCAGCGCTTGCGAGACGCACCCCATCAGGCGACCATGCCACACCACGGATCCCGCCGCTATGTCCAACAAAGCTGACAAGCGATGCGTCGTCACGCTCCGGTCGGGCCACGAGACCCTCGTTGGCGGGCGTGCCAGCAAACAAGTGTGAGTCATCAGTCATCGGCCACGCCACTCGGTCGCTCCTACAATCCAGCCACTGTGTCCGATGAGCCTGAGCGTCCTGGAGACGGACATTCTCCAGACTGCAACCGCGGGCGACGAATCCGGTGAGGTCGGCGCAATCAAAGGCAACGTCTTCAATGGCGCAGTCGTGTGCTTCAGCGCGGTTGAGCAGCGCGCTGCTCAGGTCGCATCGCTCTATGCGCACACCGTGGAGACGAGCTTGCCGCAGGTCCGCACCGACCATTGAGCAGTCAGTAAGATGGCGCAGCGGTCCGCTTCTCGACCCGGAGATGTCGATGTGTCTGAGCAGCGCTCCATCAAGGGAGAAGCCAGCCAACGGCAGCGACGGAGCATCGCGGCTGAGCGCATGGACGCAATAGCCGAAGGCCAACTCGGACGCCTGCTGTCGGTAGGGGGTACGTAGCGTCCGAAGACCCTCTAGACAGGCCTCAGTGTCTCGAGCGGCGATGATCTCTCCGAGGAAGTTGAGCGTCTCGTCGCCTGGCATCGGAAGCGCCCAGGCCTCGGTGTCTCCTTCTTCGAGAGTGCGAGCGAGGTGGCGAGCAAGAAAATATTCGAGTAGCGACGTGTGGGCAAACTCGAACTCATCGACTCCGGGGCGCACAACGAAGGTGGCGGTTCGGAGATCCTCGGCGAGCACGTTGAGATTAGCTCCGCTGAGCCTGAACCAACGCCCTATCTCGTCGTCTGTGTCAAGTCGACCGTAAAGCCAGTCCTCCAGGCGGTCGACGCACATTGCTCGACGACCTTCGCGCCACATCGTCGCGGCGAGCTCTTCCATGAGGCGGATCTTGTGGCGGGGTTGGAGCTGGTGCTTACCCTGGTCTCGGTCTAGCCACGTCGCGACGAGTTCCTCGTACAGGACGGCCGTGTTCACTCGTCCCCCTGTAGCAATCCGTCGCTCGAGCGCACTCAGCTGATCAGCGACGAGGCGCAGGTTGAACGGACGCTTCACCAGCTCCGATAGGTTGTGCACAGACCGGATGAGCCGCATGGCCCGATCGGTTCCCTCGTCGCCTCCGTCGAGCTCGCGACGTTCGATGTAGACCCGCACTTGGTCAAAAGTGAAAGGCAGCAGGTGTAGTGCTGCGTATGACTCGAGTCCTACAACCTCGCGCTCCTCTCCCCGGAAGTAAGTGTGCTGATCGCTGAGCGTCCTAAAGAAGTGGGTCCGACAAGTGAAGAGGACTCTGCCCGCACCTGGTCGCGTCGTGGGGTTCTCGATGATGCTAGGCGGCAGAATCTTCCAGAGCTCGCGCAGCAAGGCTTGCCCCTGCATCTCGGTGAGGTGCACGAGCACCTCGTCGAGGCCGTCGAAGATAATGATGGCGCCCTTGCGCTGAACGTGGTCGATGATCTCCGCTACCCTCGCCGAGCCAGTCGCCCCACTCTGCCAGATGCGCTGGAGAAGAGACTCAAGGATTATAGTGAGCGTGGGTTCACGGTGCTTGACGTCGCCGAGATTGCGTAGATCGAGATAGATTGGTAGGCGTGCAGTGTCGTCACCTTCTCGACGACGTTCGAGCAAACTGCGGGTGAATACTTGACATGCTGTCGTCTTGCCCATCCCATACTCGCCGAAGATGATCAGATACGGCTTCTCCTGCGTACCTATCGCCCACCGACGTAGGTAGGACTGAACCTCCACTCTGGCGTCGAGTCCGACCTCGGTCGCTGGTTTGCGTCCCAGCGACGTTTCCAATGCCCTAGCCTCCACGACATGGTCGCCCACCTCTCCAACTAGCAGTTCCCATTGCGGGCCGGCCCGCAGATTACGCTCACTGCTCGGCTGCAGCCGGGCAATGATCTGTTCGTGCAGAACGTTGACGAACTCCTGCTTCTTCCGACACGCCGAGTATGAGATCCCGTTGAGCGTAAATACCGCCTCGAAACCGTGCAGGTCGATCGCCGCTCCGAGGGGCTCTAGTGCGACCGGGACCACGACTCGGTCGATACCCATTTCCGCGCGCGCGTGTCCGGCGAGGTAGCCGACGCTGAGCAGACAGACCACGATGTCGGCGCTCTCGAGGCGGGCGACCCGAATTTCGTCTGCCGCCTCGCCCGCCAGCGGCTTGGTGTCGGAGACTTCCACATAGAACTCCCGGTCGAGTAGCAGCGCCTGCTTGAGCCGACTAGTAAGGGCATCGCCCGTACCGTCACGAGGGCCGTCGATGCACACGTAGACGGCTCGTCGGGCTAGTACGTCCTCAATGGCGACCGCCCCAGGAACGGGGGCCGTCGCATCGTGCGAGAGCTGCTCTATCCGCTGCACTTCGTCGCTAGTGCCCGTGAACCAGCATCGGCGCTCGCTTGGCGGTGCGTGCTTCTGCCCGTCAACGTGGCACGTGAGGTCGATGCCCTCGTCCCTGGCTATCCCGCGCAGGTCGCTGCGGAAGTCGCGGAATCGCGCCAGACCCTGTGGATGGCCCGGAAACAGCGCATCGACTACCTGCCCCAGATTCAGGTCCAGCTGGTCCGACTCCATGGCGTCGAGAAGAGCTTGAAGCTGGTCGAGCCGCTCGCCGGTACGCTGACCACTCCCCCGGTCGAGCCGGCGCAGGGCTTGGGCAGCAGCCGCCAATGTGAGTGTCGAGGCCATCAGTTCCGACAGCAGGGCTTCATACGGTCAGCCATCTGCGCAACCAAGTCGTCGCAGAATCGCGCCCGGTTGATGCCCGCGCATTCTGCGAACCACAATGGGCTCTTAGCGCCGCGGCGGCGGTAGCGAAAGATCTGCAGAGCCTCTAGGCCCTTAAGGTCAGCCCGCCCGCAGTCAATCGCTTCAAGGCCCACAGGGATGATCGCCCTCGCGGCTGGCAGGAATGCCGGAAGCTCGACCTCCGTCACATACCGGCTGGCCAGGAAGCTAGGCGAGATGCAGAACAGCCCAAAGTCGGCAGCGTCCATCGCCGTCGCCACCTCCTGCTCCCAGTACTCGCCAGCCAGGATCCGCTGGTCCCACCACGAGCCCAACTCAAGCTCGCGCAGGTTGGCACAGCGCGGCCGCAGCAGGTCAATAAGCCGCTCGACCAAAACGGTATCGGCATGTGCATATGAAAGAAAACCGGCACACTGTTGCGGCATATCCCAATGCTACACCACGTTTACCGCGTTTGAGCCACGATTGATTTTGGAGGTCTAGCACCCCAGGCCTCGCCGCCTGCTTCAAGGCCCGACACCAAGGAGCGCCCGAGCACGATCGGCACTGGGTCGTATACGCCGACGAAGTGCGGGCCGCCCCGCTCGCGCGGATCATCAGCCGCGCCGCCACACGCGCCTGCCTTGACTAGCACGTCACGGCGCAAACGTGCGCCACACGGCCGCGGCATGGCTGCGCCAGAACAAGCGGCGATGCGCGTATGGTCGTCGAGTATCTGGGACACGCGGACCTCTCGACGGTCAGCCGCTATGCCGCATGTCGCCAGCGAGGAGATGCACGCAGCGGTACAGAGCCTCGCCGACCGCGCAAGCCTGCCACCCACGCCGCCGGCCAGAGCCCGCAGCACCAGCGCGGCGCGGCATGAGTCTCGCCCGGCGTCGCGGGGCTTGCGATCTGCCGGAAGCTCTGATATTCAATGCTGTGCGGTGTGGAGCGCTGCCGGGATGTTCCCGGGCGTCTGTACCAGCCGATTCCATCGAGATCGGGCCCCCGCTTCCTGACTTGTCTAGCGTGTCGAGAACCCAGCTACTGGCCCCATAGAAAAACCCCGCGTTAGCGGGGCTTTTCCTTAGCAGGTCGATAAGCGGGATTCTGTCGTGGACAGCCATCCATCTGAGCGGCCTACCTGGACCTCGGCGGGCAACCTGCAAACGGTCACGTTTGGCCTTGCATCGAGTGGGGTTTACCCAGCCGCCGCGTCACCGCGACGCTGGTGCGCTCTTACCGCACCATTTCACCCTTGCCTGTTGGCCGTTCACGTGGGACGGCCCCATCGGCGGTTTGTTTCTGTGGCACTTTCCCGCGGGTTTCCCCGGGTCGATTCCTCGACCACCCTGCCCTTTGATGTCCCGACTTTCCTCGAAGGTCAATCACCTCCGCGGCTGCCTGACCTGCCCCCTCAATCTAGCGCGTGCTCTCGCGATGCGAACGCCGTCGAGAGCCGAACCCCAGCCCAGGGCGTGTCACGAGGCGACCCGTCACACGGTCCTGAGCAGCCCCACCACGCGGCCGAGCACCTTGACCTCCCTGCTGCGGATCGGCTCCATCGTGTCGTTCTCGGGCTGCAGGCGAATGTGGTCGGCCTCGCGAAAGAAGCGCTTGACGGTCGCCTCCTCGCCCAGCAGCGCGACAACCACCTCGCCATCCTTGGCCGTGTCCTGGGGGCGCACCACCACGTAGTCGCCCTCGAGGATGCCGGCTTCCTTCATCGAGTCCCCGCGAATCCGCAGCAGGTACTCGCCGTCACGGCCGCCCGCGATCTCGGGAACGGACACGTACTCCTCGACGTTCTCCTCAGCGAGGATCGGATTGCCCGCGGCGACCGAGCCGACGAGCGGAAGCCCTTCGGCTCGCACGATCCCCTTCACGCTCTCGACGGCCCGGTCGAGCAACTCGATCGCTCGCGGCTTGGAGGGATCGCGGCGCAGCAGGCCGATCTTCTCCAGGTTGGCCAGGTGCGCGTGCACCGTGGACGACGACGCCAACCCGACCGCCTTGCCGATGTCGCGCACCGTGGGCGGGTAGCCATACTTGGCCGAGTACTTGCGGATGAAGTCGAAGATCTCCTGCTGGCGCTTGGTCAGATCCATGTCTGCGTGACTCCCTGATCGGGTGGACAGTGGCCTGCAACGAACATGTGTTCGTACTGTAGCGCTGGCCGGGGACGGACGCAAGCGACAGGCGATCTGCGCCCAACAGGCGGCGCGAGCCGGGGGCTATACTCGCCTCCCTGCGCCCGTGGCGGAATTGGTAGACGCGCAAGGTTGAGGGCCTTGTGGACTTCACGGTCCGTGGTGGTTCGAGTCCACTCGGGCGCACCAAATGTTCGCTAATCGAACCAACACGGAAAGGTTCCCGGTCCCGGTAGGGGTCGGGGCCTTTCGCTTTGACGGGGCAGCGCTGGCGCCGCTGGCGGCGTTCTGCCAGGGGTCCGGCGCTGCTGGGCAGGCCGCGTATGGCGTCGTGCAGGGCGCGGAGCGCTGCGAACGGCTCGGCCAGCTCGGTGTCGGTGATGGTTTCATCGCAGACGAACAAGGCGTTGAAGATGGCCTGGTTGATGAGCCGGCGGATCTGATCGTCGGCGCGGTGGTAGAGCTCGTGTAGGTCTTCGCCGAGGATGTCGAGTGCGAGGTCGAGGGTCGCGGCGATGTCGTCGTAGCGCAGGCCGAGGCGGGCGATGAGTTGCTCGGCGTCTTTACGGCGTTCGCGGATGCGGGTCTGCTCAGCGTCGAATAGCTCGCCGCTGATGCGGTCCTCGTAGTGCATGTGTAGGAGCTTGCGCTCCTGCTCTTTTATTTCCTCAAGCACGGCCTGGCAGCGCTCGATCTCCTGCTGGGCGGTGGCGACCTTCTCGTTGAGGTCTTTGGTGATCGCCTGGCGGACTTGTTCGCGTTCGGCCTCGCTGAGCGGGACGCCTGCATAGTGGGCTTCGATGGCTGCTTCTACGAGGTCGACGGGTTGGTAGCTCTGGGGGCATTCGCCGCGCTGGTTGCGCGGACAGACGAAGTACTCGTAGGTGCCGCCGTTGCCTTTGTTTCTGGAGTAGACGAGTTGGCTGCCGCAGGTGCCGCAGCGGATGGTGCCCTTGAGGTAGTGCTGGTGCTTGCGGTCGCGCTCTCCCGAGTGGCGGTGGGCGACGAGCACGGCTTGGACCTGGTCGAACAGTTCCTGGCTGACCAGCCGCTCGTGCCGGCCCTCGTAGACGTGTCCTTGGTGGGTGATGTAGCCGGCGTAGTAGGGGTTGGTCAGCAGTCTGTGGACCTGAGAGAGTCCCAGCGGCTGCGGACCGCGCCGGCGGGTTGCGCGTGTGGTCAGGCCGCGGGCCTCAAGCAAGATCGTGATGTCCGAGAGGCTGTACAGGCCGGTGGCGTAGGTCTTATATGCCCACACGATGATCGGTCCGCGCTCCGGGTCGATCGTCACGGTGCGCACCTCGCCCCCGTGGGGCAGCGGCTCGCGGACGTTCAGGTAGCCGATGGGCGCCAGGCCGTTGGTGCCGCCGACCTCGACCTTGCGTTTGATGCCGCGCTTGACCTCCTCGGAGATCTCGATCCG
>DATNLQ010000229.1:0-27777 GCA_035602785.1 Solirubrobacteraceae bacterium | reverse complement strand
TGGTCGCTCCGCCGCAGCCGCCTAGCAGCGCCGCACAGGACGCGCCCAAGACAAGCGTGCCGGCCGTGGCACGGGTCACTCTCATCGCACCCATGGTATTCGCCGCTCGACCGCCCTCCTCCTTGAGGTGGGTGCCCGGTTTGGGTGACCGCGCCCCGGTGGGTGCTTGGCCTGGGTGGCGGCCACCGACTTGCCGGCCACAGGCCAACTTGACATAGTGATTAGTCACTGCTAAGTTGATCGGTTCAATCTCCAAACGAAGGAGCGTCGGCATGAGTGGCTCGCGTAGGAACAGCTGGACCCTCGGGATCGTGTCGGTGGCCCTGTTTATGACGGTGCTCGACAACCTCGTGGTGAGCGTCGCGCTGCCCACCATCCACCGCGACTTCGGCGCCTCGATCCAGTCGCTGGAGTGGACCGTCAACGCGTACGTGCTCACCTACGCCGTGCTGCTGCTCACCGGCGCCGCGCTGGGCGACCGCTTCGGGCGCAAGCGCATGTTCCTGATCGGCATGACCGTGTTCACGGCCGCCTCGGCCGCGGCTGCGCTGGCGCCCACCACCGGGCTGCTCGTCGCCGCTCGCGCCGTCCAGGGCGCTGGCGCTGCGATCGTGACGCCGCTCACCCTTACCCTGCTGGCAGAAGCCTTCCCGGCCGAGCGGCGGGGCATGGCGATCGGCGTGTGGTCGGGCATCAGCGGGATCGCCGTGGCGATCGGGCCGCTGGTCGGCGGAGCGGTCGTGCAGGGCATCTCCTGGCACTGGATCTTCTGGATCAACGTGCCGATCGGGATCGTGCTGATCCCGCTGGCCGCGCGGTTGCTGGCCGAGAGCCGTGGCCCCTACGGCACGCTCGATTTGCCGGGGCTCCTGCTCGGGTCCACGGGCGCCTTCGGGGTGGTCTTCGGCCTAGTTCGCGCCCAGTCGCTGGGCTGGGGCAACCCCACGGTGCTCGCCAGCCTGATCATCGGCGCATTGCTGCTGGGGGGCTTCGTGGCCTACGAGCGGCGCGCGGCCGAGCCGATGCTGCCGATGTCCTTCTTCGCCAAGCGCTCGTTCGCGGTCACCAACGTGGCCTCGCTGAGCATGTACTTCGGCATGTTCGGCTCGATCTTCTTCCTCTCCCAGTACATGCAGAACGTCCTGCACAACTCGCCGCTGCAGGCCGGGCTGAAGCTGCTCGTGTGGACGGGAGCGACGATGGTCGTTGCCCCCTTTGCCGGTGTCTTCTCCGAGCGCCTGGGCAGCCGCCCGTTCATGTTCGCCGGCCTGTCCTTGCAGGCCGGGGCCCTAGGATGGTTTGCCACGATGGCCTCCACGAGCCTGCCCTATTCGCACATGATCGTTCCGTTTGTGATGGCCGGCGCGGGCATGGCGCTCGTGTTCGCTCCGTCGGCCAACGCGGTGCTCTCGTCGGTCTCCGCGCAACAGGCAGGTCAGGCGTCGGGTGCCAACAACGCCATCCGCGAGGTCGGCGGCGTGCTCGGCGTCGCCGTGCTCGCCACCGTGTTCACGGGCGCCGGCGGCTACGCCTCGCCGCAGTCCTTCGTCAACGGCCTGGTTCCCGCCATCTGGGTGGGCGTGGCCGTGCTCGCGGTGGGCGCGCTCACGGTGCTCGCCTTCCCGTTCAAGACCCGCTCGATCGTGGCCGAGGCCGACGGTGGCCAGCGCCAGCGCGCCGATCGTGCGGTCGGGGCGCTTGCGGGGGAGCCTGCGTGAACGCTCAGCCTGCAGACGGGGGCGTTGGCTCGCACCAGCCGGGCGGGGCGGGCACTGCGCCCGAGCCGATCCGCAGGCGCGTGCCCGCGGCCGAGCGTCGTGAGGAGCTGATCTCGGCGGCAGTGCACGAGTTCGCCCACGGCGGCCTGCACGGCACGCCCGTCGAGCGCATCGCCAGGCGCGTGGGCGTGGCCCAGCCGTATGTGTTCAGCCTCTTCTCCAACAAGCGCGAGCTGTTCCTGGCGGCGCTGGAGCGCAGCTTCCAGCGGGTCGCAGACACGTTCGTCGCGGCCGACGCCGACTACCGTGCGGGACGTGCCCCCGCCGGCTGCGAGGACGCGCTGGAGGCGATGGGGCACGCCTACAAGGATCTTTTGCAAAGCGACCGCGACTACCTGATGCTCCAGCACCAGTCCTATGCCGCCTGCGACGACGAGATCGTGCGTGAACGCGTGCGCCGACGCTACGCAGAGCTGGTAGCGCTCGCGGGCGAGCTGTCGGGCGCGGACGGCGAACGGCTCGACGACTTCTTTCGCCATGGCATGGCCCTCAACGTTGCCGCCGCCATGGGCGTCGAGGACTTGTCGGCGGGCTGCGCGTGGGTGCAGGCCGAGCTGCGAGGCACGCAGGAGCCCACAACCACGCCCGATCTGCAGGCCACGCGCGAGTAGAGCGCGACAGCCAGTTGCAGACCCTGCTCCTGAGCGTCGACTTCGAGGACTGGCACCAGCTGGTGCGCAGGCGCGTTGGCGATCCCGGCTGGCAGCGAACCGGACCGGCGCTGGCGCGCCAGACCGACGCCCTGCTGGCGCTGCTGGACGAGCTGGGCGTGCGCGCCACGTTCTTCATCCTGGGCATGGCCGCGCGTTCCTATCCGGACCTCGTGCAGGCGGTCGCGGCGCGCGGTCATGAGATTGCCTGCCACGGCGATGAGCACCGGCCGGTGCACAGCCAGACGCCGGCGCAGTTCGCGCAGGATCTGCGCGCGGCACGCGCGACGATCGAGCGGCTCACGGGCAGCGTGCCGGCGGGCTACCGCGCGCCCGCCTTCTCGATCACGGCAGCCGCGGCCGAGTGGGCCTTCGAGGTACTCGCGCAGGAGGGCTTTGCGTATGACTCCAGCCAGCACGACTCGCCGCGCATCCGCGGGCGGGTTGTGCCCGCGCAGGCCCAGCCGCACCCGCTCGAGCTGGCGGTTGGTCGCACGCTGTGGGAGTTCCCGCTGGCGGTCTGGCGGATCGGCTCGGCGCGGCTGCCGGTCGGCGGGGCGTCCTACTGGGGGATGCTGCCGACCAGCTTGGTGCTGCGCGGGCTGGCCGGCTCGGGGGAGATGGGCGGGCTGTATCTGCATCCGCACGAGCTCGACTCGCAGCCGCTGCGCGCGCAGCTGAGCGACGGCGCGTCGGCCTCCCAGCGAGCCCACGCGATCGTGCGCAGCGCCCAGCGCAACCTCGCGCGCAGGCGCGCCCCTGCAGTGCTGCGGGCGATCGCTGGCAGTCACCGACTGATCACGTATGGTGACGCGCATGCCCAGCTCAGCGCCGGCTCCGGCGCGCGTGCGTAACCGCTTTCGCGCCAAGGCGCAGCAGTTTGACGACCTTTACGAGGACGAGCGCCCGCTCGCGCGCCGGCTGCGCCCCGGCCTGTTTCGGCGCCGACAGCTGGCCGCCGATACGGTCGCCGCCTACAGCTCGCCGCGCGTGCTCGACGTCGGCTGCGGTTCGGGGCGGATCGGCGAGTTCGCGCTGGCGGCCGGCGCGGCGCAGTATCTCGGCATCGACTTTTCCGAGCCGATGATCGAGCTCGCGCGCGCTCGGCTGGCGCGGTTTGACGATCGCGCGCAGCTGATCACCGGCGACTTCCTCGACGCGCCGATCGACGGCCAGTTCGATGTGGTCCTCGCGCTCGGCCTGTTCGACTACCTGCCCGCTCCGCATCGCTTCACCAGGCGCATGTTCGAGCTGTGCGCGCCTGGAGGCTGCCTGGTGGCGTCCTTTCCCAGTTGGTCGCTGCTGAAGGGCCCGGTGCGCAAGGTTCGCTACGAATGGATCGGCGACTGCCCGATCTTCAACTACAGCGCGCGCGAGCTGCAGATGCTGCTGGGCGCAAGCGGCTTCGACCCGGTCGACATCCACAGCCCGGGACGCAGCGGCTATCTGGTGCGAGCCCAGCGACCCTGACCGGCGCGCCCGCCTCGCTGACCAGGGGATCGCAGGCAAGCGCGAGCGCTACGATCAGCGAGGCTACTCTCATGTCCGCCCCGCCAGGACAAACCAAGATCCCCGCAGGCAAGGGCCCGCGCGCATCCGCTACCAAGCGACGTAGTCGTGGCGAGCTGGCACGCAGCGGCGGGCTGGTGGTGCTCGCGGTCCTCATCACGCTGTTCGCCGTCCTCAACCTCAAAGACGTCAAGGTCGACTGGATCTTCGGCTCCGGCCACGCTCCGCTGATCATCGTGATCGTGGTCTCGCTGCTGGTGGGCGTCCTGATCACGTACTTCGCCGAACGCGTGGTGCGCAAGCGACGCTGAAGCGTGCGGGGCGCCAGCGCGGCGCCCGGCAATCGCGGCGCGGTCGGGCGCCTTCAGTCTTCGTCCTTGTCCTCGGCCATAACCTCGACTGCGGCGTCGGCGCCGATGAACGGCGCGAGGACCACGTAGGAGAGGTAGTCGGACAGCGCCGGCAGCAGCTGGATGCGCTCGCTTGCGACCTGGCAGCGGACGAGGTGCCAGATCGCGCCTGCTACGCCATCCACGGCGAGTCTGCTCTGGGCCTCGCCCGGTGCGCCCTCGGTAAGCAGCGTGGCGATGCCCTGCGCCAGCTCGAGGTTGCGCTCGACCGCTTCCGGTCCCGCCGTGAAAGCCTCGCGGGCGATCGTCTGCGCGTACAGCGGATGGTCGGCCAGGTGGCGCATCAGCTCTGCGATGACTCTGCGCACGGCACGCGGCCAGTCGCTGGAGACCAGGTCGGGATGGGCGGCGATGCTCAGCAGCTCGTCTCCCATCATGTCCAGGGCCGCAAGGAAGCACTCCTCCTTGTCGTCGAACAGCTCGAAGAACGTGTCGATCGCCACCCCAGCCTCCTCGGCTATCTGGGGCGCGCTGAGGTCGGTGTAGTTGTCGGCCACAGCCAGCCGCAGCGCGTTGTGCAGCAGCCGCTCGCGCTCGTCCTCCTGCCGGGCGCACGGGCGCTGGGCGCTGTTGTGCGCCGCGGCCTCGCGCATCCGCACGGCCAGGCGCGCGGCCACGCGCGCGGCCATTTGCTCGATCGCGGGGGTCTGGAACAGCAGCGTCCAGCGCAGCATCTCCTCAGCCAGCTCCGGGCTCGTCGCGGTCGGCCCCTCGCGCAGGCGCATAGCCACCGCCCCGTGCAGGCCGCCGGCGATTCCCCGCACGATCGGCGCCGGCAGAGCGCGCGAGTCGGGCGACTGCGCGAAGCTCTTGGCCAGCAGCTGCTCGCACGTCGCGGACACACGCTGCATGTGCGCGAGGCCGGCCGCGCCCGCCGTCTGGGCCTCGACCATCACCAGCACGCTTGCCTTGCGGTGCACCCTCGTCGTGTCGGCCAGCTCGCCCATGGCCGCGCGCAGGCGGTCCTCCAGGCTGCCATCGGTCGCCAGGTATGCCTTGCTGAGCTGCTTGAGGCCACGGCCGGCCAGCAGGTCGAAGGTCGCCAAGAAGCACTCCTCCTTGTTGGCGAACTGCTCATAGAAGGAGCGGCGCGACACGCCCGCAAGGGCCACGACTTGCTTGACGCTGGTCTCCTGGTAGCCGCTGCTTGCGACCGCCTCGACCATTGCGCCGTAGATGCGCGCGCGTTGGTGGCGCACGACCTGGGTACGGTCCAGGCGGTGAGGACCATGGGGCAGGCGCTTGTACAGCGGCGCCAGCGGTGCAGTGGCGCCGCCTCTTCCAAGACGTTCGTCCCGCCCCGACGACGTACGACTGCTCGATGACATTCTCTCTCCCAAGATTTTCGTTCCCCTCTCTACCGGACCCCGGCGCTGTCATGGAGTCTGGTAAACAGGATCATTCCATGTCAGCGATTTTTTGTCTACAGCTAACCGTGCAGTCTATGATCTGGGAGGTGGCATAGGTCGCGTAATCCGAATTTTATAGACGTGTTTGGGCGTTTTCCATCGAGGCAACCAGTCCACCCAACGCGAATCTGAGCGCGCAAATTGCGACGTATCGCCCGGGCTGGCTTAACCGAGCCCGTTGCCGGCAGCCCAGCGCGGCCGTGCGTACCGGCGATCAGTGGTGCAGGAGGACCTTGAGGGCCAGGATCGCCAGGCCCATCGCTGCGCCCGCGCCCGTCTGCAGCGCCAGCTCAC
Source organism: Solirubrobacteraceae bacterium (assembly GCA_035602785.1). Classification (GTDB taxonomy): domain Bacteria; phylum Actinomycetota; class Thermoleophilia; order Solirubrobacterales; family Solirubrobacteraceae; genus Palsa-744. The sequence continues at coordinate 21,727 of DATNLQ010000229.1, read as the reverse complement.
CCGTGCTCGCCCGCGAGCGCACGCCGGCGACGAGCTCGAGCGCGATCAGCCACGCCACACAGGTCCACAGCGCGGCCGTCACCGAGGTCTGCTGGGCTGCGCCTGCGAGCCAGCCGCAAACCAGCGCCAACAGCGGGATAGTCGCGCCGCGGACCAGCGCCCAGTCGTGCTTCAGCGCGCCCCACAGCCCGCCGGCGGTCAGGTGCTCCTGCGTGGTCAGGCGGCGTCCCAGCAGGCTTGCATACGCATGGGCGAACCAGTACAGGCAGGCCGCGATCAGGGCCGATCCGACCGTGTCCAGATAGCTCTCGTGGCTGCCGCTCTCTGCGGCCAGCAGCGCTGCGATCACGATCACCCCGTAGATCACGCCCGAGGGATTCTCTCCCGGCGCCACCCAGTCGATCGCTCGACGACACGCGCGCTCAAGCATCGCTAGACGGTACCCGCGCGGTAGGACCGCCCCTGCCTGGCAGCTGCCATCTGGCAGCTCAAAGCTGGGAGCTATCGTCTCCTTCTTGCGCGTGTTGACGTAGAACCTGTTCCACGGCCGCTTGCTGGCGGCGACGGCGTGCGCAAGCGCGAGCGCGCCTAGGATCCGGCACACAGCAGATTCCACCGTCCACGACGAAGGAGAACCCGCCATGGCCCTTTCCCGCAAGGCCACGCCCATCAAGCGCCCGTCCCACGGGGGCGAGGACCCGGAGGAGATCCGCTGTCCCCGTCACGAGCTGCTGCAGCGATCGATGCCGGCGTCGCTGGCCTATGACGTGATCAGCGCCGAGCTGCTGCTGGACGGCAGCGCGCGCCTGAACCTGGCGACGTTTGTGACGACGTGGATGCCCGGCCCGGCGGCGCGCCTGATGGCCGAGACGGCCGACAAGAACATGATCGACAAGGACGAGTATCCGCAGACGGCCGACATCGAGGCGCGCTGCGTCAACATCATCGCGTCGCTGTGGCACGCGCCCGAGTGCGACGGCGCGACCGGCTGCTCGACGACGGGCTCCAGTGAGGCGGTCATGCTCGGCGGCCTCGCGTTGAAGTGGCGCTGGCGCGAGCGCATGCGCGCGGCCGGCAAGCCGACCGACCGGCCGAACATCGTGATGGGCGCAAACGTGCAGGTCTGCTGGGAGAAGTTCTGCCGCTACTGGGACGTCGAGCCGCGCATGGTGCCGGTCGAGGGCGATCGCCTGCACCTCGGCGCCCCCGAGGCGGCGGCGCAGTGCGACGAGAACACGATCGGTGTGGTGGCCATCCTCGGCTCGACCTTCGACGGCAGCTATGAGCCGGTCGCCGAGATCTCCCAGGCGCTCGACACGCTCGCCTCGGAGAAGGGCCTGGACGTTCCTATCCACGTAGACGCCGCGTCGGGTGGATTCATCGCCCCGTTCCTGCAGCGCGACCTGGTGTGGGACTTTCGCCTGGAGCGCGTGCAGTCGATCAACGCATCCGGGCACAAGTACGGCCTCGTCTATCCCGGCGTGGGCTGGGCGGTGTGGCGCGACGAGCAGGCGCTCCCGCGCGATCTGATCTTCAACGTCAACTACCTCGGCGGCAACATGCCGACCTTCGCGCTGAACTTCTCGCGCCCGGGCAGCGAGGTGATCGCCCAGTACTACATGTTCACGCACCTCGGCCGCGAGGGCTTCGAGCGCGTGCAGCGACTGTCGCAGTCGGTGGCCATGTACCTGGCCTCGGAGATCGACAAGATCGGTCCCTACGAGTGCATCACCGACGGCAGCGAGCTGCCCGTGTTCGCATTCAAGCTCAAGGACGGCGTGAGCAACTACACCATCTATGACGTGTCGGGACGCCTGCGCGAGCGCGGCTGGCAGGTGCCCGCGTACACGTTTCCCGAGAACCGCGAAGACCTGGCGGTGCTGCGCATCGTGGTGCGCTCGGGCATGAACCACGACATGGCCGACCTGCTGCTCGCCGACCTGCGCAGCCTGACCGAGTACCTGGAGAGCCTGAAGGCGCCGCTGCCCCAGCGCGACCCGTCAGTGGTGGGGGGGTTCGCGCACTAGCAGCGGCATAGGTGGGCGCTGGCGTCAGGCCCGATCGGTGAGGACCTTGCGGCCGGCGTCAGGCGGCGGCGAGGTGCTCGGCGAAGAACTCGAGGATCCGCCGCCACGCGTCCTCGGCGGCAGCGTGGTCATAGCCCAGGCCGGCCACGTGCAGCAGCGGCGTGAGCAGCGGCCCGGTGTTGAAGCGATTGAGGAAGCTATGGCCGGCCTGCGGGTACTCCTTGACGTCGTGCACGACGCCGGTTGCCTTAAGCGCCCGCTCCAGCCTCTCCGCGCGACCGCGCAGGCCGCGATCCTTGGCGCCGTAGCTGGCGACCACGGGGCATGCGCCGGCTAGGCGCTCGGCTGCGTCGTTGGGCACCTCGCCGTAGTTGACAGATGCGGCTGCGAAGCCTCCACGCGGCGCGCACAGCAATGCGAAGCCGCCACCCATGCAAAAACCGATGATGCCGATGCGACCGGTGCAGTCATCGCGCTCATCCAGCAGGCGCCGCGCCGCCTCGATCTCCTCATAGGCGGCTCCGTTGCCCGAGCGCGACGCCTGCATGGTGGCCACCACGCAGCGAATGCCGCGACCGGAGTACAGGTCGGGGGCGAACGCCAGGTAGCCGGCCGCGGCGAGCCGGTCGGCCTGCTCGCGAATGTCATCGGACAGCCCGAGCGCGTCCTGGATCACGACCACGCCAGGATGCCGACCAGAGCCGATCGGCTGCGCCAGATACCCGCCGAGCTCGCCTGACGGTGTGCTGAAGCGCAGGTCGGGCATGAGCGAGCATTGTGACGCACGCCGGCTCATAAGATGTCCACGTGAATACGGTGCACGACCTGATCTGCTCGTCGCGCTGGTGGGAGCGCACCGTAGACGGGCAGTTGCTGCCCTGGGGTCTTGCGGGAGTGGAGCTCGGCGAGGACGTGCTCGAGCTCGGCCCGGGCTTCGGCGCGACGACCCGGATCCTCGCGCAACGTCCGGGCGCGCTGAGCGTGCTCGAGCTCGAGCAGCGCTACTGCGAGCGCCTGCAGCGCGAGCTGGGCACACGCGTTGACGTAACGCGCGGAGATGCCACGGAGATGCCGTTCCCCGACGCACGCTTCTCGGGCGTGGTGTGCTTCACGATGCTGCATCACCTGCATAGCCGCGAGCTCCAGGATCGGGCGCTCGCAGAGGTCCTGCGCGTGCTGGCACCGGGCGGGGTCTTCGCGGGCACGGACAGCCTCGGGACGGGCCTGCGGTTCAAGTTGATCCATGTAGGCGACACGCTCACGCCCGTCGATCCCGGGTCGCTGCCCGGTCGCCTGACAGCTTGTGGCTATGCAGAGGCTCAGGTGGACACGGGTGGGCGATCGCTGCGATTTCGTGCCCGCAGGCCGCTGTGAGGCGGCTGGGCGAGCGACAGCAGAGCTAGGAAGGAGCATCGATGCCCGACAAGACAGCCAGGGAGTTGGCCGAGCTGATCGATCCGCTGTGCGTGAAGCCGGGCTCGAAGGTGTTGCTGCCCGAGGACTATGACCCGGCGTTCAAGGCCGGATGGCTGAGCAAGACCGAAGGCGAGGACCATCTGCAGCTGAGCGTGCAGCTGCTGGCCGAGTACCAGGACCGCCTCGCTGCGCAGGACACCTACGGCGTGCTGGTCGTGCTGCAGGCGCTGGACGCGGCGGGCAAGGACGGGACGATCCGCCACGTGATGAGCGGGGTCAACCCGCAGGGCGTGGTCGTGCACAGCTTCAAGGTCCCGTCGGCCGAGGAGCTCGACCACGACTTCCTGTGGCGCTATGCGCGGCGCCTGCCCGCGCGCGGGCAGATCGGGATCTTCAACCGCTCCTACTACGAGGAGGTCCTGGTGGTGCGTGTCCATCCGCACCTGCTCGAGCGCCAGCAGCTGCCGCCGGACGCGATGCGCGGCGACGTGTGGAAGCGTCGCTACGGCGAGATCAACGACTGGGAGCGCTATCTGGTCGACAACGGCTTTCGCATCGTCAAGCTGTTCTTGAACCTCTCTCGTGAGGAGCAGCGCAAGCGCTTTCTCAAGCGCATCGACCTGGCTGACAAGAACTGGAAGTTCTCTGCGGCCGATGTGACCGAGCGCGCCTACTGGGACCAGTACCAGGAGGCCTTCTCGGAGATGCTCACGCATACGAGCACCGAGTGGGCTCCCTGGCACGTGATCCCGGCCGACCACAAGTGGTTTGCGCACATTGCCGCGGGCGCGGTGCTCGTGCATACGTTGATGGAGATCGACCCGCAGTACCCGGTCGTGGATCCGCAGGAGCGCAGTGCCTTGCAACAGGCGGGCGCACAGCTGGAGGCCGAAGCGCCCGCGGGCGCCGCAGTGGACCCGCTCGCGCGAAAGCGCCATGGCGGATAGCTCGCTGCGCGCCTTCGCGCGCACGGCCCGGCATCCGCCGCTGTGGGCCCGCTGGATGATGACGATCGCCGTGTTTGCGCTCGTGATAGCGGCGATTGCGATCATCGCGCGCAGCGGGGGCAGCGAAAGCAACGGCTCGTCGCCATCTGAAGAAGCGCTCGCGGTGGCCGAAGCCAACAGCGAGGGTCGTACCGCGATCGCCGAGGACGAGGCGCCGCACAGCTCGCGCCTGCCACCCGGCATCGCTGTGCAGCCGGCGCTGCAGAGCGCGATCGTCGCGGACGTGCGCAGCCGTATCCGCACGGGACAGCTGACCGGCCCGCTGCAGAGCGTCAGCTGCCGGGCGAGCGGTCCGGCAAAGGCCGACCGCCTGCCCTACAGCTGCACAGTGCGCAGCGCGGGCATCGCCTATCTGTTCGTCGGCGTGGCAGACGAGCGCGCGCTGGAGCTCACGTGGTGCAAGGTCGACCCGCCGCCCGCGGCCAAGGACCCGCTGGAAGTACCCGTCAGCCCGCGCTGTCGCGCGTGAGCGTATGCGCGACGCCATCCGGTGTGACGAACCGGGCCCGGCGTCTCACAGTCGCCTGCGCCGTCGCATGTGCGATAACAGCGATCATGCGCATCGTTCTAGCCGCGCACAGCGAATGAGCAGCTCGTCTGACCCCGTCGTGAGGCTCGCCAAACCAGCGGACTCCGACACAGTGGGGCGGCTGCTCCATGACTTCAACACCGAGTTCGGCGATCCCACCCCCGGCCCTGGCCGCCTCGCCAAGCGCATCCGCGAGCTGCTCGCCGAAGGACAGACCACGGTGCTGCTGGCTGGCGCGCGACCCGACGGACTCGCCGTGCTCCGCTTCCGTCCGGCCATCTGGAGCGAGTCGCTCGAGTGCTACCTGGCAGAGCTCTATGTGGTGCCTGATCAGCGCGGCCACGGTCTCGGGCGCGCGCTGATGCAGGCCGCGATTGCCGATGCCCGCGAGCGGGGAGCCGATCACATGGACCTCGGCACGGGCGAGCAGGACGTGGTTGCCCGCGCGCTGTATGAGAGTCTCGGCTTCAGCAACCGTGAAGGCAAGCCCGCGGGGCCGATCCAGTACTTCTACGAGCGCGAGCTGTAAACGTCAGTCTTCGGCGCGGAAGCTGCGCGCCAACTCCTTGCCGGTCGAGAAGTAGTGCCTGAAGACCGATTGGCCGGCCCTGAGGTCGCGCAGGCGATCGAGGCCCTACAGCGCATTGCGCCGCGACAGGCGATTCGCTCTCTGCGTGGCGCAGGCAGCGCGCACGCACTCAGCTACGCGCGTTTCTGTTACGACCACCTGGCCGGCCGCCTGGCGATCGAACTGGTGGACGCCATGACCGCAGGCGGGCTCATGACCCTCGTGGGAGATCAGTTCGCGCTGACCGAGCAGGGCGTCTCGTGGTTTGCGCAGCTGGGGATCGACGTGCCCAGGCTGCAAGCGACACGGCGCTCGTTCGCTCGCGCGTGCCTTGATTGGAGCGAGCGCCGACCGCACCTCGCGGGGGCGATCGGGGCAGCGTTGGCCGGGCGGTTGCTCGAGCTCGACTGGATCGAGCGGGCGCCTCAAGGCCGAGCGGTAAAGCCCACTCCTTCGGGCAGAGCCCACAGTGGCTTGCGCTCAGCACACCTTGACGGCCACCGTGATCGACTTGGCTCGGCGCTTGCCGCCGTGCAGCTTGAGGTAGGCCTTGGCGCCCAGCTTGATCGTGCTGCCCGAGGTGGCTGTACGCGGGACGGTGAGCCGGATGCGAAACGGCGTGGATCGGTCAGTCTTGACGATCTTGGTGCCGATCGCAAAGACCACCCTGGTGACCTTGACAAGCACGTTGCCCTTGATCTTCGCCTTCCTGCGCTTTGTGACGTTCAGTGTCACGCTGAAGGGTGTTCCCGCCCGCACACAGATGCTCGGGACGGTCAAGCTGAAGTCTGCGCCGTAACCTGACGACTTGGTGGTCGACGTGGCGGCCGAGCCGGTGCCCGTTGGCACCTCGGTGGCGCCAGCGGTGGGCGTCGGGCTGGCGCTGGCGGCGGACGTCCCGTTCCCGGTTGTTGACAGGTTGGGCGCCGTGAGCGTCAGGTCGTTGCCATCGCCGCCTATGTAGCTCACCACCAGCGGGACACCTTCGACGGTGCTCAGCACAGAGCCGCTCGCGACGCCGGTGAACTGGCCGCCGATGGGTTCTGTCCCGCCGTTGTCGATCAGCACCACACTGGAGCCGCGGGGGACGACGCTACCCGGAGCCACGACCAGGTTCAGCGCGGCAGTCGGATCGATGGCTACCGGGCCCGTCGCGATCACCGTCGGGATCAGCACGGGGGCGACAGAGGTGAGCGTGACGTCGAGCCTGCCGGTCGCCCCGAAGCTGAGCGTGCCGGTGTTCAGACCGGGCGCCGTGGGGGCGAGGATGCCGGCGACGGTGGTCGCGCCGACCGTCCCCGATCCGCCTAGCGTGCCGCTCGGGCCAACCAACACTGCGCCGACCTGGCTGCCGTTGGCAATGAGCGTTCCTTCGGAGATGGTCGTCGTACCGGTGTATGTGTTGCTGGCGCTGGTCAGCATCGTCCCGGTGCCCGTCTTGGTGATACTCCGGGAGCCGCCCGTCTCGCTAACGATGCCCGTGACGCGCAGCTCGGGCGCGACCCCGGGGGTGACCGTGACAGTCGGACTGGCTTTGAGCTGCACCGGGGACGCAACGGTCGCGGGTCCCGCAGGCGAGGATGTCGCCTGGATGTTGCCCGAGAGAGCGAGCAGCCCGGACCCGCTGATGGTGCCGCCGGTCATGCTCAGCGAGCCGGCCGAGAGGACGCCGCTGATCGTGATCGTCCCATCGTTTACCAACAGCGGTCCGCTCATGGTCAGGGTTCCCACCAGGGCGCGCCCGCCGTTGACGGTCAGGCTCTTGGCGGTATCGATTTCGCCTTTGAAATTGAACACCCCATCGCTTTCGACCGTGACGGCCGTTTCCGGGCTGATATCGGACGACTGGTCGAGGACGAGTTCCGCACCGTGTCCCAGTCCGTCGCCGATCGTGATCGACGAGCCGACGATGACGTAGCCGACGGGGGTGGCGATGTGCAGCGCACCCGAGACGATCGTGGTGGGCCCGGTGTAGGTGTTGCTGCCGGTGAGCGCGAATTCACCTCCGCTGCCTTCGAAGACGAGGCCGAGCGTTCCGCTAACGATCCCCGCGATGGTCAGCGTGCCGGCGCTGGACGTAGCCAGGAGCGCCGCTCCAGCGGTCGCCACGTGGAGCGTCGCGCCGAGTGTGTTGCTCGGCCCTTCGGACACGATGTTGTCGATCAGGGTGCTCCCGTTGATCGTGAGCGGGGCGCTGCCGTTGACCGTGTTGTTAGCTCCGGTGAAGTGGATCTGATCTACCACAAGGCCGGCGATATCCATGGTCGAAGTCGTGTTCGCGCCGAACTGGACGATCGTGCCGCCGGCCTCCCCGCTCGTAGGCTTGCTGCCGCCGCTCCAGTTGGCCGCGTTGGACCAGACCCCGTTGGTAGGGCCGATCCACGTGTGCGTCGCGCCCAGCGCAGGCGCGGCCCCGAGGAGCGCCAGCGCGAAAAGGACAGCGATTGAGATCCCGCAGCGGCAGTTCCGCATCATCAGCCAAAACGACCTTACCCATCGCTTCAGACGACGCTTTGGCTTGATGTTTCTGGGGGTCCTGTCTCTGGGCCGCGGCCGAGCAGACGGGCGAGGTCAATGTGACGATGGCTGCGGGTAGGTGAGCCCCATCTGGGCTTCGCCGGGCATGCGTCTGGGCGGCGGCTGAGCGGGCGTGCCGCGCATAAAGCGCCAGACTGACAGCGGCGCCATCAGCGTGAGAATGGCGGCGCTGGTCGCGCACCACTCGCAGATGGCGTGAATCGAGAACAGCTCGCGGTAGGTCAGATAGGCGCTGAAGGCAAAGCCAACCAGCGTGAGCGCGGTCATGGCAAAGCGGGTGGTCTCGTGTTCGGGTGCGAGCAACAGCCCCAGGATGGCGCTGTAGCCGAGCAGGCCCAGCAGCGCGACGGGCACGCCGGCGAGCTCGGAGTAGACCGACGTCTCGACCTTGGTGCAGCTTTCGCCGGCGGTGCATATCACCTTGATGCCGGAGTAGTGGATGAATGTGAGGTAGCTGGCGATCCCGAGGCCGGCCAGCGTGAACCCAATCAACGTGATCTTGAGGCTGCGCGCGCTCATCGTGATCTTCTCCCGCTGTGGTTGATGTCAGCTCTTGGCGAGCTTTTCGATGGCTTCGTCGAACGGGCCGGCTTGCGAATAAGAGCTCGGTTCGAGCTTGGTCATGGCCCCGCCGGACCTTCCGATCAGAAATGAGGGCGTTCCGTTAAAGCCCGCGTCGTTGGCCGCCTGCGCGTCGCTTTCCACCTGGCCGGCCAGCGTCGGTTCGTTGCGCTCGCTGGTCCACTGTGTGAGGTTCAGTCCTGGCACCTGTTTGGCGATGCCCTGGATGTAGCCTTCGGTGACGTAGCCGCTGTCCTCTTCGCCCTGCTCGTGGTAGAAGGTCTCGATGAAGTTCCACATCTTCTGCTGCTTGCCGGCAGCCAGGGCGGCGACCTGCTGGCTCTTGAACACTTCCGGTTCGCGCGTGGCGGTCTCCAGCGAGTGATATTCGATGCGCAGCTGTCCGCCGCGCACCCACTTGCCGATGATGGACGGCAGCGCGTTTACGGTGAAGGACCTACAGACGGGGCACTCCAGGTCGCCGAAGTACTCGAGCGTCACGGGCGCGGTCGGGCGGCCGAGCACGTTGCCGTTCTGGGGAAGGCCGGCGAGCAGGGTGCTGACGCTGCTGTCGACGCTTCTCGCTTGCGCGGTTTCGGGCGCGATCTTCTTGACGGCGCCGCTGCCGGCGGTGGCGATCAGGATGGCGACGATCCCCGCGACGACCACGCTTACGACGATCGCCAGCTGGGTCATGCGGGTGCGCCGTGCTGCGCCGGCGACGGCGGCGCGTTCTAGCGCCTTGCGCTCGGCGCGTGCCCGTTCTCGGCGCTGCTTGCGTGTGAGCGCGTGGTCTTCGTTGAGGAGATGCGCTGGTCGTGACATGCCAGCCAGCGTACGGCCGACCGGGCGCAAATCCCATTACGTAACTATTAACTCCGGTCCTCAGGTGCTTTGACAGCGCCTGTGCTGTGGGAGAATGCGACCATGGAGCTTGCATCGATCGAGCGCGCGAGGCACGTCCGCGGCTCGGTGCTGGTGGTCGACGACGAGCCGACGATCGCAGAGGTGGTGTCTCGCTACCTCGAGCACGCGGGCTATGACGTGCGCACGGCCGGCGACGGCGATGTGGCGCTGTCGCTGGCCAGCGACAGCCTGCCCGACCTGGTGGTCTTGGACCTGATGCTGCCGGGGCTGACCGGCCTGGAGGTGATGCGCCGGCTGCGCGACATGGACCGCGATCGCGTGGCGGTGATCCTGCTGACGGCCAAGGGCGACGAGTCAGATCGCGTGGTGGGTCTGCGCCTGGGCGCAGACGACTACATCGTCAAGCCGTTCTCGCCGACCGAGCTGGTGGCGCGCGTGGACGCGGTGCTGCGACGGATGGACACGGCGCCCGACAGCGGGCCAACCCTGGAGTTCGAGGGGCTCACGGTCGACCCGGCAGCCCGGCGCGTGCTGGTCGACTCACAGGAGGTCGCGCTGACCGCGCGCGAGTTCGAGCTGCTGCTGTTCCTCGCTCGTCACCCGGGGCATGCGTTCACCCGTCAGGAGCTGATCGACAAGGTCTGGAAATTTTCTTTTTATACCGATACGTCGACGGTCACTGTCCATGTCCGCCGCTTGCGCGCAAAGATCGAGCGCGACCCTGCGCGACCGCGTTTCCTGGAGACGGTGTGGGGCGTGGGCTACCGCTTCATGCCGTGACGCGTCACGGGCCGCTTGCGCTGACGCGCCAGCGCATACGGTCGCGGCACTCGGCCGGACGCGCGCCGATCGGCGACGTCCTGCCGGCGGTGGCATTGGTGGGGGGCGCTGCGCTGGCAGCGTCGCTTGCGTGCTACTTCGTGCGCGGGGCGGGCGCGGGCTGGACCTGCCTGGCGATCCTCGCGCCGGTGGGGCTGATGAGCGTGCTTGTGCTGCGGCGCTTCCTCGCGGTGCGCGCTCGCGTGGGCGGGATTCGCCGTCAGCTGTCGATCGGCGGTCTGATCGTGGTGGGCCAGTTGCTGGCGGCGACGGGCCTGTTCGTGGCATTGATGTCGCGCACCCCGCGCGAAGGCCTGTTCGTGGTGATCTTGGCGGCGTATGCGGGCGTGCTGGGCGTCTGGGGCGCGCGTGCGATCGCGCGCAGTGTGGTGGGCGACATCGACGAGCTGCGCCGCGGGCTGGACGCGATCGCAGACGGCGCAGGCGTCGGCGGCGGTCGCGATCCCATCAGGATCGCGACCCAGGGCAGCGACGAGCTGGCGCTGGTGGCGCGCGACATCGAGGCGATGGCCGCGCGCCTGGCCCTCCAAGAGAGCTCGCGCGCGAAGCTGGAGGCGGCGCGCCGCGAGCTGCTGGCGGCGATCTCCCACGACGTGCGCACGCCGCTGACCTCGCTGCGCTTGCTCAGCGAGGCGATCGACGACGAGCTGGTCGACGAGCCGACGCGGCGCGAATACGTGACGCGCATCGGCGTGCACATACGCGCGCTGGGCGCGCTGATCGACGACCTGTTCGAGCTCTCGCGTCTGGAGGTGGGCGACATCGACTGGACGATGGAACGCGTCCCGCTGCGGGACCTCGTGCTGGAGACGGTGGACGCGATGCGCGTGCACGCGGAGGCTAGCTCGGTGTCGATGTGCGCGGACCTGGCCCCCGACCTGGAGGCTGCCCACGCCAACCCCGAGCAGATCCAGCGGGTGCTGTTCAACCTGATCCAGAACGCGATCAGGCACACGCCGGCAGACGGCAGCGTGACGGTCCGCGCGCACGCTGCGCGCGACGCGGTCGAGGTGGAGGTGACAGACACCGGCGAGGGGATTCCCGCACTTGAACGCGAGCGGGTTTTCGAGGCGTTCGTGCAGGGCGCCGACCGCATCGCGCGCAGCGACGCCAGCGCGGGCCTGGGCCTGGCGATCTCGCGGGCGATCGTGGAGGCCCACGGCGGACGGATCTGGATCGACGACGCCCAGGTGGGCACGAGCGTCCGCTTCAGCCTCCCCTGCGCGCCCTGACGGCGCGACTTTTGCGCGCAAACGGGTATTGATGTCGTATGGACGTACCTAGTCACCTGCGAATCGCCCGCCCGCGCCTGCCCCTGGGCTCGCGCCTGCCTCTCGCGCTCGCGCTGCTCGCGGGCGCGCTCGCGCTGCCGGTCCCTGGTGCTCTTGGCGCAGTGGGCGCGCCCACGGTGCTAACGGAGGGCACCTCCAACGTGACCTACTCGTCGGCGACCCTGTTCGGCGGGGTGGACGCGCGGGGGCTGTCCACGAGCTACTCCTTCCAGTACGGCACCGGTTCGGGCTATGGCAGCCAGACTCCGCTTGCTCCCGCGGGCAACGGCACGATCATGGTCAGGCTGAGCGCGAGCGTGTCGGGCCTGCAACCCGACACCACCTACCACTACCGGGTCGTTGCGGTCAACTCAGACGGGACCAAAGACGGCCTGGACCGTACGTTCAAGACGGCCAGCGTGCCGCTGTCGTTGCAGATCGCCGGCGTGCCAAATCCTGTGGTGTTCGGTGATCCCTTCTTCGTCGAGGGCAATCTGTCGGGGACGGGCGCGGCCGGGCACGAGGTCGAGCTGCAGGTCAATCCATTCCCCTACCTGGGCGGCTTCAAAGACGTGGGCAACCCCGAGGTGACGAGCTCCACAGGCGGCTTCTCCTTTCCCTACGTGGGACTGCTCGAAAACGCGCAGCTGCGGGTGGTGACGGTGGGCAAGCCCGAAGTGGTCAGCCCGGTGGTCGGCGAGAACGTGGCCGTGCGCGTGAGCTTTCACGCCCGCCGCACGCGTAGGCGCGGCTACTTCTACCTGTATGGCGACGTGGCGCCGGCGGAGGTGGGCGCCCTGGTGGGCTTCCAGCTGCTCACGCCGGGCCGGTCGATCAACGAGGGCGGCACCAACCTCAAAGCGGCCACTCCCACCGTGTCGCGCTTTGGTCGGGTGCTGCGCATCCGCCATCCTGGCCTCTACCGCGCGCTGGTGCAGATCTTCGACGGCGCGCACGTGTTCGACTACAGCGCGCCCATCCTCATCCGCTGAGCCGCGCCACGCCAGCACCGGCGCTTGCCGCCCCGCGGCGTGCCGTCCGCCGCAATCGCTGCCCGCGGCACGCTGCGTCCGTCCCCCCGCGGCACGCTGCGTCCGTCCCGCTACAGCGGGCTGCCCATGACGGCGGTCTCCGTGCGGATCGTGGCCCGCTCCTCGGCCTTGAGCGCCCGCGTGAACTCGTCGAGTCTGCGTTTGGGGCCGGTGACCGTGAAGGCGACCTGCGTGGTGAGCAGGTGCGGGTGCTCGACGATCTCACATTGCACGCCCAGTTCAGTGGCGTAGTTCTGCAGCGACTGCTCGAATTCGGCCCGGATCTCCTTGCCGACGCTCGCGACCAGGGTGCGGGTGTCGAGCGCCTCGGCGTCACGCTCGGCGGTCTGTCGCGCCTGCAGGTCGGCGCCACTGGGCGGCGGGTCGGTCTGAAGCCATTCGTCGAGCTGATCGTCCCAGTGGCTGACGCGCACGCTCGCCTGGATCCCGTCGCTTCCCAGCACGCTTTCGATCGCGCTTCGCGCGGCATTCAGCGTGGCCTCGTCGGCGGCGTAGGCGAACAGCAGCTGGCCGTCGTGCGTGATGACCACGTCGTGCGGCACGCTCGCCTGTAGCTCCTTGACGATCGCAGGCCTGCCCAGGCGCCCGAGCAGGGTGTCGAGCGTGCTGCGATGCTCGCCGACGCCGAGATCGGCCTGCAGCCTCCAGTCCTGTTCGGCGGAGCCGTTGGGGGTGTCGCTGGCCATGTGCAGGGGGAACACTAGTTCAAGCAGGCTCGATCGCAGCGCCGCCCCCTCACGCTGACCCCCTGGCGCTGCTGGCTTGACGCGGGCGGTGATCGCCGTGCGCTGCTAGCTTCGCGCGGGCTATGAGCGCCAGGCACACCCGGCGGGCGGCCGCAGCGGCGGGCAACACCGAGCGGCTGCTCGTCGCGGGTCTCGCGAGCGTGTCGGGCGCGCAGCTGCAGCGCGAGTGCGGGCTGGACGGCGCGGTGTTGGAGGACGCGGACGTGTCGACGTGGGAGGCGTCGTCGGTGCGCCTGGCCGAGGTGGCGCTGCGCCGCGTGGATCTCAGCGCGACGCGTCTGCGTGCGCTCGGCCTCGTAGATGTCCTGGCCAGCTCGGTCAACGCGGCCAACGGATCGTGGCCGGCGCTGCGCACGAGTCGGGTGACCTTCGAGCGCTGCAACCTGGTGGGGCTGGACGCGGGCAACGGCGAGCTCGCCCAGACGACGTTTCGCGACTGCAAGCTCGATCTGGCCAACCTGCGCATGGCGACGCTGCACGACGTGGTCTTCAGCGCCTGCTCGCTGCGCGCGACGGACTTCTACGGGGCGACCCTTCGCTCGGTCTCCTTCGCGGGCTGTGAGCTGCACGAGACAGACTTCGACCGTGCGTCGCTGGAGACGGTCGATCTGCGCGGCTCGTCGCTCGCGGACATCCGCGGGATCGGCTCGCTGAGCGGCGCGATCGTGGACGCCGGCCAGCTGATCGACCTCGCGCCCTACCTGGCCGGCGAGCTGGGCATCCGGGTGCAGGGCGCGGATGTTTAGCTGCTCCGGACGGGGCCGGCACACGAGAAAGCTATTGCGGATCGAGCAGGTGCACGTCGAGCTCTCGGGCTCGCTCGGGCGACACGAGCGCGTTGGTCTGGTGCATGAGAGCGAGCACCCTGTCGTGGCCGACCCATGTCATGAGTGCCGCCCATCGCTGCACGCGGTCGATCATGCGCCACAGCGTCCTGGGATTTTCGTTGTGGCTGAGCGCGCGCAGGGCGCTCATGTACTCGTCGCGAAAGGACATGGGCACGATCACGCGACACGATCCGGTAGCGCTGAGCTCGGCGTTCATCAGCACTCGCGCGACGCGCCCGTTGCCGTCGGCAAACGGATGCACCTCGGCGAGCAGGAACATCGCATAGATAGCTCTCGCGAGCCCGGGGGGGAGCGTCTGGTAGGCGCTGAAGCCCTCGCGCAGCGTGCCTCTCACAAGCTCCGGGCTGACGAAGGTGGTCATGCCGGCCCGGTTGGCCTGTTCCTTGTACTCACCGGGCCTGATCGCCGGGCGTCCGCCCATGATCCTGCGGTGCGCCTCGCGCGCGTAGCTCTCGAGCTCGTCGGCGCTGCCTGGGGGCTGGATGCCTAGGGCCGGGTCTGTGATCGCCTCGAAGGTGCCCCGGATATCGTGAGCGTCGGCCGGGCGCTGCGCAGGCACGCGTCCCGTGAAGATGATCCGTTCGGCCTCCTCCACATCGAACTCAGTCCCCTCGATCCAGTTTGAGAAATAGGCCTCGAAGAACGCGAACAGCCGCTCGGGGTCGTTTGCCGCGGGGCGCTCGGCGAACTGCTGGCGGGCGAGCTCGGCGCGCAGCACCTCGAATAGGTGCAGACGCTCGGTGTCGTAGGGCAGCCCTGCGGCGCGGGCCTGCGCCGCAGGTGTGCGCAGAACGGCCTCGTGTGTGCCCAACAACGCGCCGATGACGCCGTCGAGTTGAGCGAGCTGCTGCTCGGCGCCCAGCTGTGGGGCGAGCGCGCGCGCGCCGTCACGCAGCTGGCCATGAACAGCTGCACGAATGGCGTATCCCCGGGGACCGGACCAGGTCCGTTGCGGGGGCGCATCACAAGGCCTGCCAGCGCCACCGGCCTTGGATTGACGGGGTGTGTTCCAATGTCGAGGAACAGCGAGCCGTCGTCGGTGGGGCCCGCTGCGACGGCGCTGCGATCGACGACGACAGCGCCCGGGAAGTAGAGCGCGGCGATGTCATACCAGCGCCTGCGCACGAGTCGCTCGTCGAGGTTGCGCGTGTACAGTCCGCGCGCCAACCTGCGGATCTGGCCGCGTTTGCTGGCGCGGCTTGCCCATCTTGCGTCCGAGGGACGGAATATCTCGGGCAGGTTTCGCGTGTTAGGTGTCGCCATTGGCGCAGGTTTTGCGAAGAAGCGCTATTTAAGCTTACGGGATGGTGGAAGATCTTGTATTTAGCAGAGTGCGGGCTCGACCTGGCGCCGTCGCTGGCGGTCGAGCTGGGCATCCGGGTGGAAGGCGCGGACGCTTGACCGGCCAGCGCCGATCCCGCCTGGCTGGCTGCAGCGGTCGGCCCCACGGTGCAGCGCTACCTGACAGCGCCGCTACCGGCGAGCGATGCAGTCGCGCCCAGGATTAACGCCGAGAGCCGATAGTTGCCGAATCGGTCTGCGATTGCAGCTCGGCGACGAGCGGCACGCCCGTATCGAACCAGTAGCGGTGCATGTTCAAGACCCACGCGGCAACTCTCAGCGTCGTGTCTATCGCCGGCGTCGGCAGTCGCAGTTGGACTATGTACACGCGGTCGTCCTGGCGGATCGCGCGTAGCACTTTGCGGGCGCCTTGCCGGTCTTGCGACCGGTGGTCGTCAACACGGCGTGGCCGGGCGGCGTGCCGAGCAGGTAGTCGGGCAACAGCAGCGCGCTGAGCATCTGACCGTGCCTGGGAGAGGTGATCAGTCGGCGGTGTTTGGGCTGCTCCACCACCGTAGCTTCGCGGATCGCGGCCGCGCGGTCCAGTTGTGCTTGATTGTCGACATTCACTGGGCTGTAAGTCGGTCAGAGGATCTGCTTGTCGAGGAATCCGCTTGTGAGCACGAGCCATCCGCCGATCTCGGCGACGATCAGGGTGAGCATGTAGGTGTGGAGACCTGGCATGGGCTTGCGAAACTGGTTGTCTGTGTCTTGCCGCCAGCCGTGCAGGGCGTATCCGGCTACCGACACGTAGAAGTACAGCGTCATCGCGCCTGCCGCCACGAGGTTCACGGCGGCGCTCCACCCACTCAGCTGCACGAAGGTTGCGACCAGCAGCAGGGCGAAGCTGTAGAACAGGGCGACTCGGTGGGCGATGTCCACATAGACGTGCGCAGTATGGCTTTCGGAGATCGTGATCTCGCGGTACTTCCACACGCCGAGCAGCTGCGCCAACAGGAACATTGCCGCGTCTGCGACCAGGATCGCCTTGGTGTCGGCGGCGAGATGCAGCGCGACGGTCATGAGCCTGGGCCGAGCCGCTGCGACGCGCTTGCGCCCGGGGGGTTGGGGGCCGAGGCAGCCCTTGCGCTGGCCGCAAGGCCTTCGTAGAGCACAGCGAGCTCTTCGCCCGTTGGGATCGCTGCGGGGTCGAGCAGGGCTTGGATCTGGAGCCCGTCGACGACCGCGAGGATGTAGGAGGCCAGGACTTCCTGGAAGCGCGGTGGCAATGCCGGGCCACAGTTGTTGGCTTCGATGGACTGCGTTGCCCGTCGGCGCTGCTCGGAGTAGTGCTCGGAGAGCTGACGGTGCAGCTCGGGCGAGCGTCTGGCTTGCAAAAGCGCCTCGAGGAACACCACGAACGCGGGCTGTGCGGCGGCTAGGCCGTCGATCATTGGGCGGGCACGCGCGGCGAGCTGCGCCAGCGGTTCGGCATCGGGGTCGACGTCCACCTCGGTGACGCGGTCGCTCCATTCCAGGAAGTGCTCCAGCACCGCCTGGTTGAGCAGCTTTTCGCGACTGCCGAAGTGGTAGTTGACAGCAGCGATGTTCGTGCCGGCTGCTGCCGCGAGCTCGCGGACGCTCGCACCCGCGTAGCCGCGCTCGCCGACCAGCCGCTTGGCCGCGTCCAGTAGGGCTGTCTTGGTGTCGTCGCCGGTGATAGTCAAACGATCGTATCATACGATCGTTTGTTTGAGACGCCTGGCTGGTATGCAACGTGCGAGGGTGTAGTGTGCGGCCATGGTCGGTGAGCCTCCCGAGCTGTCTGGCGTCCGACATGAGTATGTGGATGCGGGCGCCTTGCGTACGCACGTCGCGCTAGCCGGCCCAGACGACGCTCCGCCCGTGTTGCTCGTCCACGGCTGGCCCCAGAGCTGGTGGGCCTGGCGCCAGGTCATCCCCACGCTGGCCGAGAGGTTTCGGGTCATCGCTGTGGATCTGCGCGGCCACGGCTGGAGCGAGGCGCCAGCGGGCGGCTATGACAAGGAACAACTCGCGTCGGACATCCTCGCCGTGCTGGACGCCTTGGCAATCGAGCGAGTGACATGGATCGGCCATGACTGGGGCGGATGGACGGGCTTTCTCGCGGCGCTGCGCGCGCCCGAGCGCATCGAGCGGCTGCTCGCGCTGTGCATTCCGCACCCGTGGGTCAAGCCCGATCTGCGCCGCCTGGCGGTGCTGCTCAGCTACCAGGGGCCGATCAGCCTCCCGATCGTGGGGCGGAGGGTGGCCGACCCGATGGTGCGCAGGCTCCTGCAGATAGGGCGAGGCGGCGACCGGCTCCAGGCGCGCGACTTGGCGCTCTTTGCCGAGCACATCCCGCCCGCCGTGACAGTCGCCATGTACCGGACCTTCCTGACCCACGAGATCGTGCCGCTGGCGAAAGGCCGCTACGCAAAGGCCGCGCTGCAGGTGCCTACGACCGTGATGGTCGGTCGGGCGGACGCGGTTACGGGGGGAACGACCCCCGGGCCGGTCGAGGGCCAGCCACGACTGCACGTCGAGGTGCTCGACCGTGTGGCGCACTGGGTGCCAGAACAGCGTCCGCAGGCCGTCATCGACTGGGTCCAGGCGAGTGATGCCTCGGCCACGGCTATGGCTTCCAACGGTGCTGACGCCGCTTCGCGGTAGCTGGCATCCCTACTCGGCTACCGCCTCAACGAGCATCTGCAGTCCCGCGTGCCGGACGCGACCGGGGGCAAGCCCGGCGTCGCGCATCAGGCCGTGCACCTCATCGGGCGAGCGCTCACGCCCACCCTCGCACTCGACGAGCATGAGCAGGTCTGTCATTGAGCTGAGGGGGCTCGGGCGATTGGACTCGTGATGCTGGTCGATCACGACGATTCTCGATCCAGTGGGCATTGTCGCCCGCACGCGGCGCAGGATGCCGCGGCAGGCGTCGTCGCTCCAGTCGTGCAGGATCCACTTGAGCACGTACACATCGGCGCGTGCGTCCAGCTCGCCGAACAGGTCCCCGGCTCGCCGCTCGATTCGGTCGGCGACGCCGCGCGAGCGCAAAAAGTCTTCGGCCTCCGCGAGCACCTCGGGAGCGTCGAGCAGGATGCCCCGGGCGCCCTTGCGGCGCTCTAGGATCGCCGACAGGAGCGTCCCGATTCCCCCGGCGACGTCGCAGATCACTCCTTCCCGTGGCCACGGGTAGGCCCGGGCGAGCGCTCCCAAGTCGATCGCGGTCAGCTGCTGCATCGCCTCGCCGAAGCGCGCGCCCTCGTCGGGGTGCTCGCCGAAGTACTCCCAGATCGAGTTGCCGAACGCCCGCCGGTGACCCGACGGCTCCGCTCCCTCGCGCAACTGATGCTCGACCTCGTCATGCGCGGCTGCGATCGCCGGCGCGGCTTGGTAGGCCACCCAGGACGCGATCGAGTGCGGATGGTCTGTGCGCAGCGGCGCACCCAGGCGCGCGAGCCGCGCCCGACGCCCGCCGTTGAGGTGCACCAGGCGGCAGGCCGCCGCGGCGCCCAGGACGCGCAGCGTCACATCTTCGGACAGGCCCAGCTCTGTGGCGAGCTCGCCGATGTCGCGCGTGCGATCGCCCAACGCATCCGCGAGGCCCGAAGTCACGAGCAGGCCGGCGAGCTTGGTGCGCTGCATCCCAGCCACCAGATCCCACAGGGCTCCCTCGGCGGGCACGATCCGGTCGGCAGCTTCGAGAATGCCGCGCCGAAGCGCCAATCCGGCGCGTATCGCGGCGAGCGGTACAGGAAACGCTGGCGGCCTCACTGCGGCCACAGCCTATGCGACGAGTGCGTAGGCCGTTGTTGAAACAGGGATGACTTGGAGTCGGTGAGCGGCTCGTGCGTTAGAGTCGCGAGCGTGAACGAGAAGAGCGCGCTGAGCGCACTCGTCGGACTGAGGCTCGCCGTGGGCGTCGCCTCTTGGTTGACGCCGCGGTTCGCGGGCAAGCTGTTTGGACTCGACCTGCCCGCCAACCCCCAGGCGCCCTACCTGGCGCGCCTGTTCGGTGCGCGCGACGTCGCGCTTGCGTGGGGCACCTTCTCGAGCGAGGGCGATACGCGCCGCCAATGGCTACTCGCAGGGCTTGCCTGTGACGCCGCCGACGCTCTCGCCGGCCTCGCAGGCGCGCGCGGCGGGTATCTGCCGAAGCTCACGAGCGTGCTCGTCACCGGCACCGCTCTCTCGGCCGTCGCCCTCGGCGCCGTCGCACTTGGCGACGAGTAACTACCAACACTGTCGTGCGCGTGGTATTTGATGCGGCATGTCTTCGAGCGACGAAGCCCTACTCGACAATCCCGCGTACGCGGCTCTTTGCGGTCCTCATGAGCGGTTTGCGCAGGTGTGCGGGCGCGCGCGCCGATATTTGTCCGATGTAGCGCCGTTCCTCGCTCTGCCCTCGCCGCCGTCGGCACAGGACTGGCGCGACGCCGCCAGTCTCGTCGCTCCGGGAACCTTCGTGGCCGGCCGGTACGGTGGCGCCGAGCTGCCAGATGGTTGGCGGGCGGTTCAGGCGTTTGATCTGGTGCAGATGGTCGAGGAGCGGGTCACCGGGGTCGATTGCTCGGAGGCAATCACGCTCGGCGCCGCCGACGTGCCCGAGATGCTCGAGCTCGTCGCCCAGACCGAACCGGGGCCGTTTCTGAGGAGGACCATCGAGCTGGGCGATTACCTGGGGATCCGGCGCGACGGGGCACTTGTCGCGATGGCCGGCGAGCGGTTTCATCTGGATGGTTGGACCGAGATCAGCGCCGTCTGCACCAAGCCGGACCATCGTGGTCAGGGGCTGGCCTCGCGGCTTATGGGTGCGTTGGTCGCGGGCATCCAGCGGCGCTCTGAGCGCGTGTTCCTGCACGTCATGAGCACCAACACGGGGGCGATCGGGCTCTACGAGGAGCTTGGCTTTCGCGTGCGGCAAACAGCGACGCTCACTGTCGTCACGCGCGAGCCGGCCTGAAACGCTCAAGCTGGAGCTTGGTCGCTTAACGTAACGCGAGTCATCAGTCTTCGGGCACGAGGTCGAGGGTGTGATGGATGGCGAGTTCGATAGCGAACATGTGCACTCCCGCAATTGCGCCGTGGCGACGGCGAGCGACCCCGTGCTAGAGGCTCCCAGCACGTAGGCGATTGGGCGTACCGATGACTTCGAGCACTCGGCGGGGTCTATGAGAGATGATCCTAGTTCTCAACGAAAGGAACTGACATGGCGGCAGAGGTGCCGGTCGCGGAGCTCCACGCCGGGTTCAGCAGCCCGGGGGCGACCCCGACAGATTGGGCGGAGGGACGCCGGCACATCGAAGGGGCAGAGGTGTTCTGGCTCTCGACCGTGCGCCCTGATGGGCGGCCCCACGTCACGCCGCTGTTGGCCGTGTGGCACGACGACGCGATGTACTTCTGCACGGGTCCGGACGAGCGCAAGGCAAAGAACCTAACGCAGAACCCACAGTGCATTCTCACTACGGGCCAGAACGGACTCGACGGTCTCGATGTCGTGGTCGAAGGACGCGCCGTCGAGGTCGGCGATGGAGCGGAGCTCGAACAGGTAGCCACCACCTACGAGTCGAAGTACGGGTGGCGCTTCACAGCACCCGAGGGCACATGGTTCGGTCTCAGCGACGCGATCCGCGCGGGTAAGGCGCTCGTCTATCGGGTCACGCCCACGACCATTCTCGGCTTCGCCAAGGGCGAGCAGTTCAGCCAGACGCGATGGCGCTTTGCTTGATCGTCGTTCACAGCGTCTCTACGCCGTCGCGGCGAGGCCGATGAGGTTGCCTTCGGGGTCGGTGAAATGGCCGACCACGAGGCCCGTAGGGGCCTGCTCGGGTCCCATCTTTCGGGTCCCGCCGAGGCTCTCTGCCTTCTGCAGCGCGGCCTCGATGTCGGGAACGCCGACGTAGAAGATCGCGCTGCGGTCATAGCCGGAGCCTCCGCCGACGCCGCCCGAGATCCCGATGCCTGACGGAAAGCGTGCCGCTCGCGACACTTTTTTCTCTGGTTGCCGCATCGAGCGCTGAGCCACACCACGTCCCGCACCACATGCACTCTGCTCGTAGCAGGGGATGGCGGGCGTGCCGAGCGCTAGCTCGGCGGCCACTCCCCCAGAGGTCGCCCGATCTCCCATTCATGCCCGCACGGGTCGACGATCC
>DATNLQ010000219.1:0-10078 GCA_035602785.1 Solirubrobacteraceae bacterium | reverse complement strand
GACCGTGTTGGGAGCCATAGCCAATCCTTCCGCCAGTTAGTACTCGATGATCGTTCCGCGCCGCTGGCCGAGCCGGATCGCCGCCGCGAGCACGAACGTGGACGCCGGCACGAGCACGGCCGCGAACACGGCCAGCTTCAGCAGCGAGATGCCGGCGCCTTCGCCGATGGAGCTGCCCACGAGCAGGTGGCGCAGCACGCTCGTGGCGGCCGTGAACGGCTGCAGTTTGGCCGCCGTCTGCACCCAGTGGGGCAGCAGCGAGACGGGGAAGTACAGACCGCCGACGATCGACAGCAGCGCGATCACCCACGTGGTGCCGACGCTGCCCTGCTTGACGAGCACCGTGAGGGCGGCGAACAGCAGGCCGAAGGGGAGGAACGCGAGCAGTGCGAGCGCCATCGCCGGGACGCCCAGCGGGACCGTCGACCAGTGCAGCTGCAGCCCAAACAGCACGCATCCCAGCCCGAGCGTGGTCGCCGCGAGGATGAACGACCACAGCAGCGGAAACAGCGTCATCGCCATCAGGCTGCGCACGGCGCCAAACGGCGAGAGCAGCAGGCGGTCGAAGGTGCCCGCCACGAGCTCCTGGCGCAGCAGTTCGGGGATCGAGAAGCAGGAGTACATGACGCCCACCATCGAGATGCCGACGACGACGAACCCGAAGTAGCTGCTCGGGGAGCTGAAGCCGCTGACGTGCACCAGGCGGGAGACGTAATAGAAGAGCGTCAGGCTGAACACCGACGTCAGCACCTGGCTGACCAGGCGCGTGCGGTAGGACAGGAAGATGCTGAGGTCGCGGCGCAGGACGGCGAGGAACGCGTGCCCGGCGGTGATCGCGTCGCTCATGCGGGCGCCAGCCTTCCCCCGTCGATGATCCATCGTGCGTCGAAGCGCATGTCCAGGCGTTCGCCGCTTGGCGAGCACCACAGGACGACCCCATCGCGATCGAGCAGCCGCCTGATCGCCCGCATCAGCACCGCCGCGCCCTCGTCGTCGAGGCTGGTGAGCGGCTCGTCGAGCAGCACCGTCTCCGGGCCGGGCAGAAACGTCATCGCGATGCGCAGCCGCTGGCGCTGCCCCATCGACATCCGATCCACGCGCCGATCGGCGAGCTCGCCGAGGTCAAACGCGGCAATCGCGTCAGCGACGCTCTGGCGAACCTGCCCGCGGGGCACCATCGAGATCCGCGCCCAGAACTCGAGCTGGCGGCGAACGGTGAGCCTCGCGTACAGGCCGCGGTCGCCAGCGGGCAGGAACGAGACCAGCGTCTGGTAGCGGACCCGGTTCTCGCGGACGCTCACCCCCCACACCTCCGCCCGGCCCTGCTCCGGCTCGATCAGCCCGGCGGCGATGCGCAGCAGCGTCGTCTTACCGGCGCCGTTGCGCCCGCCGACCCATGTCAGCGTGCCTGGCTCGAGCGCCAGATCGACGCCGTCGAGCACGAGCGGCAGGTCCTTGCGCCAGCGCTTGATGACGTGCTTGATCGCCAGCGGAAACGCTTCGCCTGCGCCAGTCCGCAAGATCGCGGATGCAGCCAACGTGTCGCGCGCGACGGGCGCGGCGTCGAGCGCGAGCGCCTCGGGCGAGCGCACGGTCATCGCACGCCTCCCATGGCCAGCGCCGCCGGACGATCCGCGAGCGCACCCTCGATCAGATCGGCTAGATCCGCGGGGCGGACGCTCGCGTCGCAGGTCAAACGCATCAGCGTGGTCGAGCCCATCAGGTCGGCGTAGAGGTCGAACTTGCGCCGCTCGCGCTCGACGTCGCCGGTCAGGCCGAGGACGTACGGGGCCAGCGGCAGCGGACTGGGTGGCAGGACGTGGACGTCGAGCGCCAGGCCGGGGCCGCGTTCGAGCAGGCAGATCGCGCGCATCGGGCGCGGCTCACGGGCAATGTCGTGGGCGGATAGCCAGCGCTCGCCCGCGATGAGCGCGAGCGTAGCGCCGATCTCCTGCGGCTCCAGGCCCTCGAGGGAGCTTTCGGCGAGGTTCATATGCGGCGTGCCCGGATACGCGAGCACGCCCTGCTGCGTGCTGGCCAGGGCGAGCACGTCATCGCTGATGAGCGGCCAGCCGCGCTGCATCAACTCGAGCGCGAGCGTCGTCTTACCCATGCCGGTCGGCGCCGCGATCGCCAGCGCCCCTGACGACGATTCGACCGCGCTCGCGTGCAACGCCTCGTAGCCGCGCATCACGCTGATGCTCGAGAGCACCTTCGTCACCAGCGTGCGCTGCCAGTCCAGCCCGGGGTGAAACGGCGCGCACATCAGCACGTGCTTGCCGGCGTCCAGGCGATAGCGAGCGCGCTCGCCGTTGGTGAACAGCAGGTCGCCGGCGCTGCCTGACTCGATCTCGAGATCGCTGCCGTCGCCGAGGCGCCCTCGCCATACGGGCGGGCCATCCGGGCCGCTCCACGCCAGCGCGAGCTGTTCGGGGGTGACCAGCTCGAGCTCAAGCGACGGCAGTCCCCGCGCGACAACGGGGGTCATCCCCGGGAGCGGAAACGACGAGCGCAACGCCAGGCCGTACGCAGCGTAATGCTTCTCCATCACGCTAACGGCGCGGTCGGGGCCGGAGAGGCTTAGGCTTCGTCGACCTCACGGCTTTCTTAACGCATGTGTGGTAGGTGCGGCTGCCGTAGAGATGGTGTCCGAGAACCGTCGTCGCGCGGATCTTGACCGTGAACGCACCGGACGGAAGACCTCTGAGATCGATTGTGGCGGCGAAGACGTTGTGCCGCCGTACCGCCGCTACCCTGCGGCCCCCGATCCTGACGACGACTTCCTTCATAGGATCGTGTCTTGGATCTTGCAGGTGGATCTTAAAATCTCTGCGGCTGAAGCACTTCTCGGCGCTTGGCAGTTTTACTGCTTGCGCGAAGCTCTGCACACCTGCGCTACTCGCCGCCGCCACCTGGACTGGGACCGGCGCAACTTCTGCGGATTGACGGCAGCCGTAGGTCACGTTCGCCGTGGCCCCGCTGGGAGCGATAGTCGGCTGGGTCCCCCCAGGATCGCTGAAGCACACCAGCAGGTAATGACCTCCGCCGGCAGATTCCATGACCCGCCAGGCCGTCGGTCCAAGCGTCGGGTTGTGAATACATTCTGCAGTTTCGAAGAACCACTGGTGCAGGCCCCAGTAGGATCCGTCTGGCTGCGGCCTTATGTCTGTCCACATTTGTTCTCCGACGGGGTGCGAACACTGGGCGAACCTGGTCGGAGCAACGACCGTGCCGACAAAGTTCGCCCCTTGTGCCTGGATGGCGACTTCTCCTCCATTGAAGGACCAGACCCGTTCGATCGGCGCCGCGGCAGCGGAGGCGAACGCGATCGGCGTGGCTGCGCCTACGGCCATGAGGCCGAGCAGCAACAAGAGATGTCGCGAGTACTTCATACCGACGACCGGATACCCAGGCAGTCCGGGCAACCCACGCTAGAGCCAGAGGACATTGCGCCTATGAACGCGTCAATTGCGGTCCTTCTTTCATCCAGGGAAACCCGTGCGCTCCCGCCGCCAACCATGCGCCGCGCTCGCGTGACTCCGATCCGCCCACAACTGCGGCTTACTCCCCCCGCCCCTGCGCGCCGCTACCGATGAACGCCCCGGCCCGGCACGGCTAGCGTGCCAATATGACCGACCAGCTCAGCGCATGGGACGCCTCCTTCCTGGAGCTCGAGCAGCTGGACGAGGGCGCCACCATGCACATCGGCGGCGTGATGGTCTTCGACCCACTGCCCGGCGGCGGCGCGCCCGGCATCAATGAGGTATGCACGGAGATCGCCTCGCGCCGGGAAATCCTCGCCGAAAGCCGTGTTAGGTTGGGGCGATGCCCGATGAGCGCGGAATGCAGTGGGAGGCCGGCCCCGTACAGCTCGGTCCGCGGACGCGGCAGCTGCTGGCGCTCGAGTTCGGCTCGAGGGCCGAGTTCGACGACCCTCGCTTGGAGTGGCGAAGACTGTTCTCCGAGCTGCTTGGCACATTCATGCTGGTGCTCGTTGCCGCCGGTGGCGGGCTCCTTCACGGCAAGGGCCAGATCAGCCTGGCCGCAGCCGTGGTTGCGCCAGGGCTGATGGTCATGGCGATCATTCTCTTCATGGGTGCCGTCTCAGGCGCGCACCTGAACCCTGTCGTATCGCTCGCGTTTGCCCTGCGTGGAGACTTCCCGTGGAAGCGCGTTCCGGGGTACGTCGTCATCCAGCTCATCGGTGCAACCCTGGCCTGTCTGTTTCTCTACGCGGTGTTCGGCAACGTCGGGCATCTCGGAGCCACGCTGCCTGGCGCCGGCTACGCAAACTGGCAGGCGCTGCTGCTGGAGGTTGCCCTCACCGGGACGTTGGTGAGCGTGATCTTGGGGACCGCCTCGGCTGCCCAGAGCGTCGGCGCGATCGCCGCGCTCGGCGTCGGCGGCTACATCGCGCTCGCGGGTCTGTGGTCGGCGCCCGTGAGCGGCACCTCGATGAACCCTGCGCGATCCTTCGGTCCGGCCCTGGTGAGCGGAGACTTCAGCAGCTATTGGGTATACGTCGTCGGTCCCATCGCCGGGGCGCTGATCGCCGTCGGCAGCGCATATCTGCTGCGCGGAGCAGGTGGAGACCCGACCTCCCGCCGCGCTGGTTCCGGCGCGCTGGAAGCGAGCAAGCCGGCAGACGATGATCAGGCGATCTTGAGAGGGACCTCCCCGTAGGGGTCGATGCGGTACACGAGCGACACACGGTGATAGCCGTCGGCAATGTCAGCGCCGATCTCGGCGCTGACCACGAGCACGGGGCTGAGATGCCTGCCTTCGATGACCTTGATCAAGTCTTTCATCACGCCTGGATCGTCCAGCGGCGCGGCGGTCAGCCCGGCGGCACGCAGGATGTCGTTCGCGCGCCGCGTTGTCAGCGACGCGTTGCGTAGATGTTTGACCGTCTTGCGCACCGCTTCCTTGTCGAACTTGAGTGACAAGTAGGCCTCGGCGGCATCGTAGTCGTGGTCGGCCACGTCGTCGAGCCATTTGATCTTCTCTACAGGTCCGGTCTGGAGTGTCTCGGTTGTTGCTTTGGCCATGGGACGATCATGCCAGACAGCGGGCCAGGCGTTCTGCGCGCGAGCCTTAGCGACCTTGGCCCACAGCGAAGGCATACTCCCTGCAGTGCTGCGGCTCATCACGATCCCGATCAGTCATTACTGCGAAAAGGCGCGGTGGACTCTCGAGCGGGCGGGAATGGACTATCGCGAGGAGCGCCACGTGCAAGGCATCCATCGGTTGGCCGCAAGGCGCGCAGGCGGTGGGAGCACGGTTCCCGTGCTTGTCACGCCCGACGGTGCAATCGGCGAGTCGCACGAGATCCTCGCCTGGGTCGATGGGCATACACCCCCGCAGCGCCGGCTGTTTCCCGCTGAGCCCGACGCACGCCGTGACGTGGAGCGCCTGTGCATGCGTTTCGACGGGGAGCTCGGACCGCGAGGGCGGCGACTGATGTATGTCCACATGCTCGCCCAGCGCAAGCTCGTCTTGCAGTTCAACGACGAGGGCGTGCCCGCCTGGGAGGACCGCACGATCCGCTACGGATGGCCGTTGGTCGTGCGCTTCCTGGGGCGCGCGCTCGATATCCGTCCGGGGATCGACAGCGAAGACGAGGCAGCGGTCTGGCGCGAGCTCGACTACGTGGCAGGGCTGCTCGCAGACGGCCGTCCGTACCTGTGCGGTGAGCGCTTCGGCGCGGCCGACCTGACCTTCGCGGCGCTGTCCGCGTCGGTTGTGATGCCACCCGAGTATGGCGTGCCCCTGCCACAACCCGACGTCCTGTCGCCCCGCACAGCAGCGCTCGTCGAGCGTGCACGCGCGCACCCCGCCGGACGCTACGCGCTCGCGCTGTTTGCACAGCACCGCTAGTGTGCGACAGGTGGCGCTCTCCTCCCTGTCCTTGGTCGAGTTCCCCGCCGACGATCCCGAGCGCGCCCAGCGCTTCTGGACTGAGCTTCTCGGCGTGGAGCTGGAGGCTCGCAAGGACTCCGAGGGCGAGGGCTGGCAGACGCACTCGGGAGCGCCAGCCGTTGGCATCCACGCTCGCGGGCGTGGCCCCGGCGATTCGTTCTCGCTGCCCTACTTCGCCGTGAACGACATCGCCGAGGCGCTGGAGCGAGTAGAGGCGCTCGGGGGCAGCGTTGTCCACCCGGGGGAGCAATGGGCGATCTGCAAGGACTCCGAGGGAAGCCCGTTCGCGCTGACGCGCGTGAGCTGACTCAGCCGAACAGAGCGTCCACCGAGACCGCTATCCGCCCGCTGGCGCCCGACTGCTCGTCCTGGCCCCAGGCGCTCCCGGCCCCCGCCGGGTCGGCGGGCCGATGGGAGACAACACATAGGCTCTGCACGGACTGCGTCAGAAATCGCGACGCCTTGCCGTAGCCGTGAGCGTCGTCGCCGCCGTGCGGGCGGTGGTAGTAACGCGACGGGACATACACGTGCAGGCTGCGACGCGCCCTGGTGAGCGCGACGTAGAACAGGCGGCGCTCCTCGGCCACCCCCTCCTCGCTACCCGCGCTCATGTCAGCCGGGAAGTTGCCGTCATAGGCGCCGATCAGATGCACCGCCTCCCACTCAAGGCCCTTGGCCGAGTGCACGGTGCTGAGCACGAGGTAGTCCTCGTCGAGATGCGGCGGGCCAGCCAGATCGGCGCTCGACGCGGGCGGGTCGAGGACGAGCTCTGAGACGAAGTGACGGACGTCCTGCGCTTGGCCGGCTGCTGCGGCCAGGTGATCGAGGTCGGCCACGCGCGCGGCGCCGTCGGCGTAACGAAGGCGGATCAGGGGCTCGAGCGCGCCGGCCAGTCGCTGCACCGCCGCGCCCGCACCCTGCTGTGGGTCGGCCTGCTCGCCCTCCAATGCGGCGATCAGCGCGGCTGCATGCTCGCGCGAATGCTCTGGCACGTGCGCGACGGCGGACGGCCAACGCGCCAGCTCGGGCGCCGCACCCCCACTCGGTCGCAACGCGTCGAGCACGCGCCTGGCGCGGGTCGGGCCGACACCGTCGAGCAGGCGCAGCAGGCGAAACCAGCTGAGCTCATCGGCCGGGTTGTCGAGCAGGCGCAGCAAAGCGATCAGGTCCTTGACGTGCGCCGCGTCCAGATAGCGAAGGCCGCCGTACTTGACGAACGGGATCTGCCGGCGCGTCAGCTCGAGCTCGAGCAGATCGGAGTCGTGGCCGGTGCGAAACAGCACCGCCTGCGCACGCAGGTCCATCCCCTCCTCGCGCGCCGCCAGCACGCGCGCGCATACCTCGCCGGCCTGTGCAGCTTCGTCGCGCGGGAAGACGAGCTCGGGCGGGCACCCACCGTCTCGTGCGCTCCACAGGCGCTTGGCAAACCCCAGCCGATCCTGCTCGGAGACCGCGTTTGCGACCGCAAGTATCGGCGCGCTCGAGCGGTAGTTCTGCTCCAGCGTCAGCGTGTGCGCGTCGGGAAACTGCTTGGGGAAGTCGAGGATGTGCTGAGCGCTCGCAGCGCGAAAGCCGTAGATCGCCTGGAAGTCATCGCCCACCACCGTCACATCGCGGCACGTGCGGCGCAGGCTCCTGACGATGTCCACCTGCAGGCCGTTGACGTCCTGGTACTCGTCCACGAGCACATGGTCGAAGGCGTCAGACATGCGCGCCCCGATCAGCTCGTCGGCCGCGAGCGCGCGCCAATACAGCAGCAGATCATCGAGGTCGAGCACGCCCAGCGAACGCTTGCGCGCGTCGTAGGCGCGGAAGATCTCAGCGAGCCGCTCGCGGTGGCCTTCGCACCACGGAAACGCCGTGGCCAGGACCTGCGCGAGCGGCAGCTGGGCGTTGACCGTGCGCGAGTAGATGTCAAGCAGCGTGTGTGCGCGCGGAAAGCGCCTGCCATGCGCCGCATGGCCCAGCTGCTCGCGCAGGATGTCGAGCAGGTCGGCCGCATCGCCCGCGTCGAGCACGCCGAAACCGGGAGCAAGACCGAGCGCGGAGGCATGCACGCGCACCATCCGGTGCGCAACCGAATGGAAGGTCCCGCCCACCACGCGCCCGCCGCCGGCTACCGCGCGCTCGGCCAACACCTGCGCCCGCTCGACCATCTCTCGCGCAGCGCGTCGCGTGAACGTCAACAGCAGTATGCGCTCCGCGGGCACACCCTCTGACAGTAGCCAGGCCACGCGGGCGCACAGCGTGGTCGTCTTGCCCGAGCCCGCGCCCGCGAGGATCAACAGCGGCCCGCCCGGGTGCGTCGCGGCGCTGCGCTGCTGTGGGTTCAGCTGATCCAGCCAGGAGGGCACCGCGGGCTCGTCGAACATGTGTTCGCGAACGCTAGGGCAGACGACGGATGGGCTGCAAGCGGGCGTGCAGGGCGGCCGGGCCCCTCTCCTGCTGTGCGCTCCGACGCCGGGTGTGGGAGCATCCTCGATGCCGATGAGCGATTTCTTGGTCAAGCGCAACGATCTCCGCGAGTGCCGGATCGTGGAATCCAAGGCGCCCGAGCTCGAGCCTGGCCAGACGCTGCTTCGGGTCGACAGCTTCGGGCTGAGCGCGAACAACGTTACGTATGCGGTGCTCGGCGAGATGATGTCCTACTGGGACTTCTTTCCAGCCGAGAACGGCTGGGGTCGTGTCCCGATGTGGGGCTTCGCCGAGGTGGAGCGAAGCGAGGCAAAGGACGTCGAGCCGGGCATGCGCCTTTACGGATACCTTCCCCCCTCGTCTTACCTTGCCGTGACCCCCGCCCAAGCCGACGCGGACGGCTTCATCGACGGCTCGCCGCACCGAGCGGCGCTGCCTTCGACGTATCAGCGCTACCGGGCGACCGACGCAGATCCTTTCTACCGTGCAGTCACCGAGGATCTGCAGATGCTCTTGCGTCCGTTGTTCTTCACATCGTTTCTGATCGATGACCAGCTCGTCGACGACGGGCTCGCTGCGCGCGGACCGATCGTGATCTCGAGCGCCTCGAGCAAGACCGCAATCGGCGCCGCCTTCCTGCTGGCGCAACGCGAGGGAGTCGAGCTGATTGGGCTGACCTCCGCACGCAACGTCGAGTTCGTCGACGACCTCGGCGTCTACGCCCGCACCGTAACCTACGACGCGATCGAATCCCTCGATCGAGG
Organism: Solirubrobacteraceae bacterium; assembly: GCA_035602785.1. Lineage (GTDB taxonomy): Bacteria > Actinomycetota > Thermoleophilia > Solirubrobacterales > Solirubrobacteraceae > Palsa-744. Next base: position 980 of record DATNLQ010000219.1, on the reverse strand, counting down.
GCCGGCTACGTTCGTCGATATTGCCGGAGACGCAGGGGTGCGCCTCGCTGTCCACGCCCACTATGGGCAGGAGCTCCTCTACAGCATGAGGGTGGGGGGCACCCACTGGGAGGAGCGTGGTGCCGGCGGCGATGAGCTGCCTGGGCCGTCACCAACCCTCTTCTTCGCCCCCGATCGTGTCACCAAACGCTCTGAGGACTGGGGGCCCGCCGAGCTTCAGAGGAGGGTCTCTGGGGCCTGGCACCCGTTCTGCGAATGGACGGGCAGCTGGCTTGAGGTCATCCACGGCCGAGGCTTCGAAGCGGTTCAGCGCGTCTACCTCGATGTGCTCGAGGGACGCGTCGAGGCCAAGACCGCCCACGTGCTCTCGCTCGATTGAGCCGCGCGCCGTCGAGCTCGTCCGCGTCTCGCGGAGGTTCGTCTACGCCCGTCGACCCTACCCGAGCAGCGCCATCAACTCCTCGCGGCTGGGCCCTGGAAGCTGCAGCCGCTGGTTCTCGCCAGCCACTTCGAGCGTCCGCTCGGCGACGCCGTCCTCGGAGAACGTCTGCCCGAGGGGCTTCAGGACGGCGCGCGAGTCCAGATAGGCCCTGAACAGATCGGGGTCGAACACGGCCGCCGTGTTGAGCGCGTGCCTGAGAACGGTCGGGCGCTCGCTGGGCGGAGCTGGCTCGAGTCCCTCGCGCAGCGCATCGATCTCGCGCAGACGGTCACGGTCCTCTTCGACGGTCTCCCGATACCACGGAGTCATCCTCGCCTCGGTGGCCGCATCCCACGCCTCGGCGAACTCCAGCGGATCGTCCAGGTGCGAGCCGACGACATCTCGCAGGGCCCGCGCGTGCAGTAGGCCGAGAGACATACCGCGACCGAGGGAAGGGTTCGTGCACGCCCACGCGTCACCCAGCAGCGCGATCCCGGTCAGCAGCGGCCGGCCGCCCGCGAGCGGGCGGCGGTAGCGGTCGAGCACACCGCCCATCGCC
>DATNLQ010000194.1:0-7411 GCA_035602785.1 Solirubrobacteraceae bacterium | reverse complement strand
CGATCGTGTCGGCCGAGCCCACGCCCCCGCAGCCGCCGAGCGCTGTCGCCGCAGCGGCGAGAGCGGCCAGGCCCAGCCAACGAGCGCGCAATGCGGGAGGCCCTAGCTGCGACGGCCCGGCAGGTAGCGGGAGAGGATCTTCACGGACGCTCCCAGCACGATGATCACCGAGGCCAGCAGGAACCCGTCCAGGCCCTTGGTCCCCAGCGCCCACAACACGATCCAAATGACCAGGCCGGCCGTTACGGTGAGGACGAATCCCATGCGCGCGCAATCCTAGCGAGCCTGCGCGAGCGCCGCGGCCAGTTCGCCGACGACCGCGCCGACCGCTGCTGGCGGGTCCTGCGCCTCGGCGGCGGCGCGCACCAGACGCGTGCCCACGATCACCCCGTCTGCGCCCGCCGCGGCGGCCTGCACGGCCTGCTCGGGCGTGCTGATCCCGAAGCCGATCGCCACGGGCACCGACGTGCTGGCCTTTGCCCGGGCGACGATCGCCGCGAGGTCCTCGCCGAGCGCGCGCCGCTCGCCGGTGGTGCCGACCACCGACACCGTGTACAGGAATCCGCGTGCCGTGGCGCCGATCGCAGCCAGACGCTCGGGCGTGGTGGTGGGCGCGACGAGCCCGATCAGTGCCAGGCCGCGCTCGTCGCAGGCGCCAAGCACCTCCGGGGCCTCGCCGTGGGGCAGGTCGGGCACGATCATCCCGCATATGCCCGCGCGCTCCAGACGATCGACGAACGCGTCCGCGCCGGGCGCGAAGACCATGTTGGCGTAGCACATGAGCGCCACCGGGACCTCACCGGAAAGCGCGCGCGCCACCTCGAGCACGCCTGCCACATCGGCGCCGCCTTGGAGCGCGCGCGTCCCCGCGGCGTGGATCACGGGGCCGTCCGCGAGCGGATCCGAGTAGGGCAGGCCCAGCTCGATCAGGTCGGCGCCTGCCGCCACGCACTCCTGCCCGATCGCCAACGACTGCTCGAGCGTGGGAAAGCCACCCATCACATAGGGCATCAGCGCGGCGCGCTTGCCGTTGGCCGAGAACGCATCTGCGATGCGCTGCACCCCAGTCGTCTGCATGGCGCTCACCCCTGCACCCCGCACGTCTGGCATCCGCTCACACCAGGCCTCCGCTCACGTCTGGCCCCGGGCGAGCACCTCGGCCAGATCCTTGTCGCCACGACCGGACAGGCACACAAGGTCCAGCTCGCCGTCGTTCTGCTCGAGCACCCATGCAAGCGCGTGCGCGGTCTCCAGAGCCGGGATGATCCCCTCCAGGCGCGCGACCTCGCGAAAGGCGTCCAGCGCCTGCGCGTCTGTGACCGCCACGTAGCGCGCGCGGGCAGTGTCGCGCAGGTGGGCGTGCTGGGGACCGGCGCCCGGGTAGTCCAGCCCGGCCGAGATCGAGTGCGCCTGCACGATCTGGCCCTCCTCGTCCTGCATGATCGCCGAGCGCGAGCCGTGCAGGATGCCGGGGCGTCCGGCGACCGTCAGCGGCGCGCCGTGGCGCCCGGAAGCAATGCCCTCGCCGCCCGCCTCCACGCCCACGAGCGCCACCTGCTCGTCGGTGAGGAACGCGGCGAAGATGCCGATCGCGTTGGAGCCCCCTCCCACACAGGCCACCACGCGCGCAGGCAGCCTGCCCTCGCGCTCGAGCATCTGCGCGCGCGCCTCGTCGCCGATGACGCGCTGCAGGTCGCGCACGAGCGCCGGATAGGGCGCGGGACCCACGACCGAGCCGATCACATAGTGGGTGCTTGCGACGTTGGTCACCCAGTCGCGGATCGCTGCCGAGGTGGCCTCCTTGAGTGTCTTGGCCCCCGCGTCCACCGGACAGACGGTCGCCCCCAACAGCTGCATTCGCTGCACGTTGGGCCGCTGGCGGCGCGTGTCCTCCACGCCCATGTAGACCACGCATTCCAATCCCAGCAGCGCGCACACGGTTGCGGTGGCCACCCCGTGCTGCCCCGCGCCTGTCTCGGCGATGATCCGCCGCTTGCCCATCCTCCTGGCCAGCAGCGCCTGGCCGAGGGCGTTGTTGAGCTTGTGCGATCCGGTGTGGTTGAGATCCTCGCGCTTGAGATATACGGGGCGCCCGGCGCGCTCGGACAGCCTGTGCGCGCGATACAGGGGCGTGGGACGCCCCCCGAAGTCGCGCAGCAGCCCGTTCAGCTCGGCACGGTAGGACGGGTCTGCCCGTGCCTGGCGCCATGCCTGCTCGAGCTCGTCCAGCGCAGGCATCAGCGTCTCGGGCACGAACTGGCCGCCATAAGGCCCGAAGCGGTGCTCGATCATGGGCTCGGCGAGATCGTCGCCCGAGCCAGGGCGCTGGCGAGCGCGACCGTCGACGCTCACGCCGGTTGGCCGACCGTGAGGCGCTCGGACGAGTCACAGGCGGCGACCGCGTCGATGAACGCGCGCAGCTTGGCCGGGTCCTTGCGCCCGGGCGCGGCCTCGGTGGCGCTTGCGCTGTCCAGCGCGAACGGATGGGTCGCGGCGATCGCCTCGGCCACGTTGCCGGCGTGCAGCCCACCGCTGAGAATCAGCGGAACCTTCGAGCGCCGCGCCCCTAGCAGGCTCCAGTCGAACGTCTCCCCCGTCCCTCCGCGCAGCGCTCGCCGGGCGGGTATGCGCGAGCGCGCGTCGAGCAGGTGGAAGTCCACGTGGAAGCGCTCCAGGTCGCGAACGTCTCCGGGCCCGGAGACCTGGCCCGCCTTGATCACGCTTGCCCCGCTCGCCCGTTTTACCTCGGCACAGTAGGAAGGGCCCTCCTCGCCGTGCAGCTGCAGCAGGTTCAGATCGAGCTCCTCGCTCGTGCGCAGGACCTCCTGCAGCGGCGCATTGACGAACACCCCGCACAGCGCCACCTTGCGACGCAGCGCCGCGGCGATCTGTTGCGCCTGCTCCAGTGAGCACCTGCGCGGGCTGCCCTCGTAGAAGATCATCCCCACCGCCCATGCGCCAAGCTCGGCAGCCATGACGGCGTCATCGAGGTCGGTGATCCCGCATATCTTCACCTTGGGGCAGGTCTGCGTCATGCCCCAACGGTAGCGGGCCGTCGGTCGGGAGCTAGCCTTCGGGTGTGGTGGGGTTGGGCACCGAGTTGGGGCGGCTGCCGAGGGTCGCAGTCAACGTCTTTTTTTCGTACTTGCCGCCGCCGGTGGCGCGCCACAGTTCGACTGTGATCTTGTCACCGGGTTTCTTTTCCTCGATGTCGTTGGCGAGGTCTTCAGAGCTGGTCACCTTTTTGCTGTCGAGCCCGACGATGACGTCGCCGCCGACCGCGACCTGGCCGTCTTCGGTGTTCGCGCTGACGGTGCCTCCGCGGATGGCCGCCTTTTCGGCTGCGGTGCCCTTCTGGACGCTCTGCACGAGCGCGCCGCTCTTGACCGGGAGGTTGAGCGCCGACAGCGAGCCGTCGACGGTCAGCGACGTGAGGCCGAGGTAAGCGCCGCGGACCGTTCCGCCTTTCTCCAGCTCGGAGATCTCGGACTTGGCCGTGTTGATGGGGACGGCGAAGCCGATGCCCACGCTGCCGTCGCCGCTTCCGCCGGTCTCGATCTGGGAGTTGAGGCCGATCACCTGTCCGGCCGCGTTGAGCAGCGGTCCACCCGAGTTGCCTGGGTTGATCGGCGCGTCGGTCTGCAGCACGTTGTCGATGGTGAAGCCGTTCGGCGCGGTGATCTGGCGCTGCAGTGCCGAGATGACGCCCGTGGTGAGCGTGCGTTCCAGGTCGAACGGGTTGCCGATCGCATACACGGGGTCACCCACCTGCACTGTGCTGGAGTCCCCAAGCGTGAGCGGGTGCAGCGTCAGACCGTCGGTCGAGATCTTCAGGATGGCCAGGTCGTTGGACGGGTCCTTGCCGACCACCTGGGCTTCGACGGTCTGGCCTTTTTCGAAGCTGACGGTGACCTTGATGGCGTTGGCGATCACGTGGTAGTTGGTGAGGATCGTGCCATTGGCGTCGATCACGATGCCCGAGCCCGTGTCTATGCCCTGACGCTGGGTTTCCCCGCCGCCGAAGAGGTTGAACGGCGAGGATTCGCCTTTCTGCACGACAGTCGAGGTCACAAATGCAACGCCTGGCGCATCGCGTACATAAGCTTCGTGGGGCGTCAGACCGATGGTCTTCTGCTGGGAGGCGTTCGTCGGCGCGGCGGGTTCGGCGGCCTGCACCGTGGTGACGGTGGTGGTCTGGGACTTGCCCAAGTCGCCGGCCGCGGCGACTACGGCGACCACAATGCCTCCGCCGATCAGGGCCGAGATGAAGGGGATGACGATGCGCTTCATTGCGTCACAGGATGGTCGGTCGGTGTGAAGAGCATCTAAAGGGCAACGTCGGCGTCCCTAAAAGATTGCAGCTCGGCCAGAGCGACCGCCGGATCGGGCGAGCGCATCAGCGACTCGCCGACCAGGACGCCCTGCACTCCCTGCTGCGCCAGCCGTTGCAGCTGTCCGGCGCTGGAGATCCCCGACTCTGACACCACGGTCACGCCGGGCGGCACCTCGTCGAGCAGTCGCTCGGTGCGCTGCACTTCCACGCTGAAGTCGCGCAGATCGCGGTTGTTGATGCCCACGATGTCCGCGCCCGCCTCCAGAGCGGTGTGCAGCTCATCGCGATCGTGGACCTCCACGAGCGCGTCCAGTGCGAGCGCCCGCGCGCGGTGCAACAGCGAGGCCAGCTGCGTGGGCTCCAACGCGGCGACTATCAGCAGCACTGCGTCGGCGCCCGCGTCGCGCGCCTCCAGCAGCTGATAGGGGTCAACGATGAAGTCCTTACGCAGCAGAGGCAGCGGGCAGGCGGCGCGCGCTGCGCGCAGGTCCTCCAGCGAGCCGCCGAAGTTGGGCCCCTCGGTGAGCACCGAGACCGCGACCGCGCCGCCACGAAGGTAGGCGTCGACGATCTGCAGCAGGTCGGGATCGTCGCGCAGGGTGCCCGCGGACGGGGAGCGGCGCTTGAACTCGGCGATCACGCCGATACCGGGAGCGCGCAGAGCGTCGCGCAACGAACGGCCGCCCGCCGGCGCTGTGTGCTCGTCGCTCGCATGCTCCGGCAACGGCGTGTCACGCTTGCGGCGCTCGACCTCCTCGCGCGTTTGCGCAAGGATGCGATCGAGCACCGTCGGCGCTCGCGTGCTCATCGCAGCGCCTCGGCGGGAGCGTGGCGGCGACTGGCCGCCACGAAGCGCTCGAGCGCGTGCGCGGCGTGGCCCCCGGCGACCGCCTCGCGCGCCGCCTGCACGCCCTGGGCGATCGTGTCGCTTGCCCCGGCCGCATAGATCGCCGCGCCGGCGTTCAGCAGCGCCAGGTCTTCCCCAGCCGGCCGCCCCGCCCCACGCCGCGCCCCGTCGAGGATCGCGCGCGTCAGCTGCGCGTTGTCCTGGGGACTGCCCCCGCCCCAGTCCACCGCCTCGCCTCCGCCCGTGGCCGGCTCTACGCCCAACTGCCGGGGGTCGAGCATGTAGCGCTCGATCTCCTGCCCGTTGACCTCCACCACTTTGGTCGGCGCACTGGCCGAGATCTCATCCAGGCCGTCCTCGCTGCAGACCACCAGCGCCCGGTCGACGCCCAACTTGGCCAGCGCGCCGGCGATCGTCTCCAGAAAGCTCGCGTCTGAGACGCCGATCAGCTGGCGACGGGCGCCGGCGGGGTTGGTCAGCGGCCCGAGCAGGTTGAAGATCGTGCGCACGGCCAGCTCGCGCCGCACGGGAATCACGAAGCGCGTGGCCTGATGGTGGGCGGGCGCGAACATGAAGCCGAAGCCGGCTTCCTCGATACAGCCCGCGACGCCCTCCGGGGAGAGGTCGATACGCGCGCCCAGGGCCTCCAGGACGTCGGCCGACCCCGACCTGCTGGTGGCAGAGCGGTTGCCGTGCTTGGCCACCGCGCAGCCCGCGCCCGCGGCGATCAGCGCAGCCGTGGTCGATACGTTGAACGTGCTCGCACCGCCACCCGTACCAGCCGTGTCCAGCAGGTCCGCGCGGTCGGTCTGCACGTGCGCGGCCAACGTGCGCATCGTCCGGGCCAGGCCCGCAAGCTCGTCGACGGTCTCACCCTTGGTTCTCAGCGCGATCAGGAAACCCGCGATCTGAACCTCGGACACCTCGCCGTGCATGATCTGCGCAAGCACCTCGGCGGTCTGCTGGGCGCTCAGGTCCTTGCGCGCGGCCAGCGCGTCGATCGCCTTGGTGATGGTCGGGTTCGCCATCAGTGGGCAACCTCCCGTGCAGGTTCGTCGGGCAGCGGATGCGCATGCTCGGCGGCAGCCGTGCCCGGCCACTCAACCCCCAGGAAGTTGGCCAACAGTTGCCTTCCCTGTTCGGTGAGCACCGACTCGGGGTGAAACTGCACGCCCTCGGCAGGCAGCTCGCGATGGCGCAGCGCCATCAGCACGCCACCGCCGCGGGCGGACTCCTCCAGGCAGTCGGGCAGCTGCGAGTCGACCACCAGCGAGTGATAGCGACCGACGGTCAGCGGGCAGGACAGGCCGGCGAAGACGGTGCGGCCGTCGTGCTCGATGCTGGTCGCCTTGCCATGGACCGGCTCGTTGAGCTTCCAGCGCCCGCCGAAGGCCTGTGCGAGCGCCTGGTGGCCGAGGCACACTCCGAGCGTTGGCACTCCCGCCTCGGGCATGCGGCGCACTAGCTCCAGCGTGATCCCCGCCTGCTCGGGCGTGCACGGGCCCGGCGAAACCACGCAGCGCTCATAGCCGCCCGCCAGCAGCTCATCCACGCTGGCCCGGTCGTTGCGCACCACATGCACGTCGCCCCCGAGCTCACCTAGATACTGGACGAGATTGTACGTGAACGAGTCGTAGTTGTCGAGAACCAGGACCCTCATGGCCAATCGGGTTGTCCGCACGCGAGCTCGATCGCGCGCATGGCGGCGGTGGACTTGGCGACGGACTCCTCGTACTCGTACTCCGGCTTGGCCTGCGCGACGGTGCCGCCACCGGCCTGCACGTGGGCGACCCCGTCCTTGACGACCACCGTGCGGATGTGGATAGCGGTGTCCAGGTCGCCGGCGTAGCTGAGGTAGCCGACCGCGCCGCCGTAGCCGCCGCGCTTGACCGGCTCGAGCTCGTCGATGATCTGCATCGCCCTGACCTTGGGCGCGCCCGACAGCGTGCCCGCTGGCAGCACCGAGCGCAACGCGTCCGTCGCGCCCACGCCATCACACAGGGTGCCCGACACCGACGAGACGATGTGCATGACGTGGCTGTAGGACTCGATCTCCATCAGCTCGTCGACCTTCACACTGCCGTACTCGCACACCCGACCGAGGTCGTTGCGCCCGAGGTCCACCAGCATCACGTGCTCGGCGCGCTCCTTCTCGTCCGCCAGGAGCTCGGCCTCGAGCGCGTCGTCCTGCGCCGCGTCGGCGCCGCGCGGCCGTGTTCCCGCGATCGGGC
>DATNLQ010000184.1:0-25973 GCA_035602785.1 Solirubrobacteraceae bacterium | reverse complement strand
GACGCCAGCTTGGTCATGATCACGAGCGTCGCGATCTGCATCACGCCGGTCACGCCGGCCGTGTAGATGAAGCGCTTCATCAGACGCTCGATCACCGCGGGGTTGGGCCGCGGCTTCTTCAGCTCGACCAGCACCGCGATGTTGGCCGGCTCCAGCAGCCCGAGGGCGACCACCGCCATCACGCCCACCACGATGAAGCTCGCCACCACCCAACCGTGCAGGTAGTAGTTGCTCTGCACCGTCCCCAGGTGGGTGCCGAGCTGCCATCCCGCAACCAGCGTGGCCGTGACCACCGTCGGCATGATCAGCACCATCTTGGGCATCAGCCGTGTCGTGAACTCGATCCGCGCCGGGATCGACAGCCGCCCGATGATCGGCCCCAAGACGAAGCCGAGGAAGAGATCGATCACCGTCCACGCCGCGCCGCCGACCACGTGAAAGAACTCCAACGGCCACAGCTTGTTGGCAGCGACCGCCGCGATCAGCAGCGCCATCACCAGCCCGACGATCGGCAGGCCCGCACGAGGGACGATCTGGAAGTCCGGGCGCTCCAGCGCAGGAGGCGCAACGGGCGAACCCCCCGCCTGCACAACCCCCGAAGGCGATGTCACCGTAGCCTGAGCCACGGTGTAAATCTAGCGCGCGGGCGAGCGGAATGCCAGCCCGGGAGCAGGCTCGGCAGCCGGGCGGGCGTCCGCTCGGGAGTCCGCTCCCATCCACACGGCCGCAGCCGCCGCAGCCGACACGAGCAGCACCGACGGCCACGCTCCGATCGCGAGCGCCAGCACATGCGATGCGGCGAAGGCGCCCAGCCCCACACCGGTGAGCGTCGTCGCCGTCCGCGCGCCGTGGCGCCGCCTCCACGCCTGTATGCACCACAAGCCGCCGGCCGCCAGGACGACGCCGCCGAGCGGGCGCGAGCCCGTGCTCGCAGCGACCGCGTAGCCAACGATCAGCGATCCCGCCGCAACCGGCGCTGTGGGCATCGGGCGCATGGGCGCCAGCGTAGCGCTGGGGCGCCCGAGCAGTGGGTCCGCTCCGTCGGCGCAGCGCTCCATATGTTGCGTCGCGCAGGCCGTATAGCGATGGTTATACGGTGCGTGTGTGGAGGATCATCCGCCGCGCGACCACAGCGCCGCCCACCCTGGGCTCTATTTCAGTCACCCGGCCTGCCTCGAGCACGACCCGCGCGTGCACATGCCCGGCCACCCGGACGTCCCCGAGCGCCTGCTGGCGATCGAGCGTGTGCTGGCCGGGGAGGACTGGCTGGGCTGGCAGCGGCGCGAAGCCCCGCCCGCGACCGAGGAGCAACTGCAGCTCATCCACAGCGCCGGCCTGGTGGGACGGATCAGGGAGATGTGCATGGCCGGCGGCGGCGCCATCGACCCGGACACGTTCGTCGGCGAGGCGTCATACCGCGCCGCGCTGCACGCGGCGGGCGGCGCCTGTGAGATGACCCGCGCGCTGATGGCCGGCGAGGCCGCGCTCGGCTTCTGCGAGGTGCGTCCGTCCGGACACCACGCCGAACCGGACCGCGCGATGGGCTTCTGCCTGTTCAACAACGTGGCCGTCGCAGCCGAGCTCGCGATCCGCGAGCAAGGCGCCCGGCGGGTGTTCATCCTCGACTGGGACGTACACCACGGCAACGGCACCGCGGAGGCTTTCCGCCATCGCCCCGACGTCCTGTTCGCGAGCATCCACCAGGCGGGCATCTATCCCGGCAGCGGCCCGCTGAGCGACGTCGGCTCGGGGCCGGGCGAGGGCTACACGATCAACCTGCCCGTCCCGAGCGGCTCCGAGGAGGATCTGTGGCTGTCGCTGATCGAGCACATCGTGCTGCCGGCAGCCGGCGCCTTCGCACCCGACCTCGTGCTCGTCTCCGCGGGCTTTGACGCCCATCGCGCCGACCCGCTGGCGGGCTGTCGCCTGGAGACGAGCTCGTTCGCCGAGATGGCCCGCCACGTGCGCGACTTCGCAGCCGGGCGCGGCGTGCCGCTCGGCGTGGTGCTCGAGGGCGGCTATGAACCGGCGGCGCTGGCGGAGTCCGTAGCAGCCACGCTGGCCGCGCTCACCGCGTCCCAGCTCGCGCGCTCGGCGGCGCCCGAGGCGCTATTGACCGCGCGCGCGGCCTCGCACATCGGGCACTACTGGCCCCTGTGAGTGCGGGCGACCCGGCGCGACTGAGGGCCAGCGGGTCCTCAGCCGGCATGCTCGACGTCGCTGCCCTCGCCCATGGGCGCAGCCTGCACCACCGAGGCCTCTGCCACGGCGGTGAACATCTTGGTCAGGTTCTCGACTATCTCCTGCGTCGAGGTCTCGACGTCGCCGTGGATCCAGTCGACGAGCAGGTCCATCGACGCGCCCATCATCGCGCGGGAGGTGAGCACGGGGTTCATCGACAGTTGCACGTCCTCGCCGGCCAGCGACAGCGCGTTGCGCATCAGGATGTCGGCCATCGCGTGCCTGTTCTCGCGGCGCACGCGTTCAAGGTGGTCGCTGACGCCGACGACCTCGAGGACCAGCACACGAGCCTTGCGCCGATCCCCCGTGAGGATCGCCCAGGACGCCCGCAGGCCCCCCAGCGACTGCTCCTCCACCGTCGCAGCGGTGGCGGTCGCCTCGATGATCGCCGTGGCGAGATCCTGCACGATGCGCTGGTAGACATGGAAGAGAAGATCCTCGCGGCTGCTGAACGACTCGTAGAAGTAGCGCGAGTTCAGCGATGCCGCCGCGCTGATCGCGCGGATCGAGGTGGCGGCGTATCCATCCGTGCCGAACAGCTCCAGCCCGGCCTCCAGCAGCCGCTCGCGCCGCTGAGCGTGACGCTCGGCCGCGCTCAGGCCACGGTACAGCCGCGGCGTTGAAGTGGGCGCTGCCTGGCTTGCCAGGTTCGTGGATGGCATGGTTGCACGAGAAACGATAGACGCAAGGGGCGCCCGATCCCCCGCGGCGGGCTTTCCCGGCGCGCCCGCGGCACATGCGCACCAAGCGCCCCGGCGATCCGCTCCTGCGGCCATGGACGCGCCTCGCCGTCGGGCTTGTCAATTGATCTATCTCCCGTACACAAACAGGTTCGCCCATGCTACATTTCGCCGGCCAAAGTAGGTGTGGCACTGCTACAAAAACGAGGAGAAGGGGTGCACAGTGAGAGGATGTAGGGGTATCGCGCGGGCTGCGCTCGCGCTTTCAGCTCTACTGGTGCTGGCGATGGCCGCCACGGCCTCAGCCACGCCAGTCGAAGGACCGGCAGGCTCGGCGTTCTACACGCCGCCGTCGAAAACACCCGCCGGCAGCGCCGGCGAACTGATCTGGTACCGGCCGGCAACGGTCAATCTCCAGGTGTCGCTGCCCAGCAACAAAGCGTGGACGGTGCTCTACCAGTCCACAGCACAACGTGGCGAACCTGACTTCGTGACGGGCACCGTGATCGTGCCGACCTCCAAGTGGACCGGCAAGGGATCGCGCCCGGTGGTGACCGTCGGGATCGGCACGCAGGGCATCGCGCCCCAGTGCGCCCCGTCCAAGCAGGTGATCGCCGGCACCGAGTACGACGGCGCGGCGATCATCGACTCGCTCAAAGCGGGCTACGCGGTCGACCTGACCGACTACCAGGGCTACACCAACGGCGCAATCCCCACCTACACGGCGGGCAAGGCCGAGGGCCAGGCGGTTCTCGACATCGTGCGCGCCGGCCGGCAGGTGCCCGGGTCGGGGCTCACCGAAAGCGACCCGACGTACGCGTGGGGCTACTCGCAGGGCGGCCAGGCCGTCGGCTGGGCGGGCGAGCTGCAGTCCAGCTACGCGTCCAACGTGAAGCTGTCGGGAATCGTCGCAGGTGGCGTACCCGCCAACCTGCAGGAATTCGGCGCCTTCAGCGGCGAATCGGTGGGGTCGGGGCTGGGGATCCTCTCGGCGATCGGGCTCGAGTCCGCCTACCCGGAACTCAAACTCGGCACGCTGACCGCCGCCGGTGAAAAAGCCGTCGGCGTGGCGCTCAGCCAGTGCGCGGTGCAGTTGATCGAGTCATTGCGCAACGCCAACTTCCGCGAATTCACCAGCAATCACGAAACGCTTGAAGAACTCGAGAAAACAGAACCGAACTTCAAGAAAGCTCTTGAAGAACAGTCGCTCGACAACAAAGCTGTGTCGGCGCCCGTGTACCACTTCCACGGGCTGGAAGACGAGTTCGTACCGGTCAGCCAGGACGTCACCCTGCACTACGACTGGTGCGAAAAAGGAGTCACCGACGACTTCCAGCTGTACTCCGGCGACCACCTGTTCACCGACCCGCTCGGGGCTCCAGACGCGATCAAGTGGATCGAAGAACGAGTCGCGGGCAAGACGGCGCCAAGCACGTGCGGGCAGCACAAAGCGGGTGCGACGCTGCCGTCCAACGCGCGCCTGACCCCGGAGACGGGCGACCTGATCATCAAGCTCGTCGACTGGTCGCTGAAAGGCAAGGTCACAGAGAAATCGGGGATCTCAGAGGAACTCCCGTCCGGCTCGACGCTGAGCGCGGAAGCCGATGCGTCGACAGGCACATTGGTGTCCACCCTGGGCATCCCGCCGATTAACCAGACGTTCCTGGTCGGGCTGATCCCGGTCACGGTCAGCGGCGCTCTGACGCCGACCGGCCCGGCCACAGGTACGTTCGCCTTCAGCGAATCGGGCAACGAAGTCTCCGAGAGCGCAGAAGGCAAGGCCAACGAGCTCGTCAAGGCAGTGAAAATCGGGCTGCTCAACCTCCCGATCGGCTGCAAAACGGTCGAACCGATCGACCTGCCGCTGAGCATCAAAGAGCCCACCAACGAGCTCGCGGTAGGAAACTTTGCCTTCAAGGCAGAAGTGACCGTGCCGCCGTTCGGCGAATGCGGGCTGCTCGGGCCGGTCCTCTCGGCAACCACATCAGGACCGGGCAACACGGTCGAAATCACCGCATCGCCGCCTGCACCGATCAACTGGTAGGCGGGTCGTCGGGGCCGGTTTCAGGCCGACTCAGCGCAAAGCACAGATTGACCGGGGGCCCTCGCAAGAGGGCCCCCGGTTTGTCATCAGACGAACCGATCTGTGATAAAACACGCATGCGTGCCAACTACTGATCCGGTAAAGGTCAGGCTACGGATGCGACGAAGACCTGTGCGCTCATAGGCTCCAGCGAAAGAGCAGTCTACACGCGGTGAGTCGACATGCAGAGCGACCGGAGGAGGCTCGTCTTGAGTTCCGTAGGGACAAGCGTGATGGGAGCGGTCTTCAACCTGAACCATCCCGCTCACACAGTGGACTGGCACTTCATTCACCTGTCGGTGGCCAATGTTGTGGTGATCGGGCTGATGCTGGTGGTGTTCGCGCTCGCGCTCGTGCTGCCGTTCCCCGGCGCCGCCGGGCGAGACGCCGCTCGTCGCGGGGGAGGCGCCTCATGAGCGCCGCCCCGGCGACACCGACAGCGGCGGTCGCGCCAACCACGACCCGCTCGAAGTCCTGGACGGTCAAAGTCCGCGAAAGGGGCGTCGAGGCGCTGCCACCCGACAGGCTGCTGCCCGACGGCCAGCCAACCTATGTGGCCTCCTGGATCTACGTGTTCGGGGTCGCCAGCATCGCCTCGCTGATCGTGATCATCGGCTCCGGCTCGATTCTCGCCCTGAAGGGGCCCGCCTGGTGGCATGAGACCGGGGTCGGGCACTTCTTTAACAGCATCCACATGTGGAGCGTGGAGCTGTTCTTCTTCGCGATGGTCGTCCACCTGTGGGGCAAGTACTGGATGGCCGCCTGGCGTGGAGGCCGCGGGCGCGTGTGGGTCACCGGCGCGATCGTCTTCCTCGTCGCCGTGCCCTGCGCGCTGACCGGCTACGTCTCCCAGCAGAACTTCGACGCCCAGTGGATCTCCACACAGGCCAAGGACGCGATGAACTCGGTCGGCGTGGGCGCCTTCTTCAACTTGACCAACTTCGGCCAGATGTACAGCTACCACATCCTGCTGCTGCCGATAGCGGTCGTGGCGCTCGTCAGCATCCACGTCCTGCTCGTGCGACGCAACGGTGTCGTGCCCCCGTTCGAGCTCGACAGGAAGCTGTCGCGGTCATGAGCTTCCTTCATCGCAAGGACGACACCCAGCCCTGGAAAGGCCGCTACGTGCCCTATGATCTGGTCAAAGAGCTGTGCATCGCGGTCGCCGTCATCACCGCGCTGGCCGTGTTGCTCACCGTCCTGCTGTCCTCGCCCGACGACAGGCCCAGCACGATCGGCCAGTGGTCGCACGAACTGCCGGCCAACTTCGCCACCACCGCGGCCATGGAGCTCGCGCAAACGAGCGGCACGGCCGAATACGGCCCTCCCTACAACCACAGCTCGGGCAGCGTGCAGCACTTCCTGTTCCTGCACCCGCAGCGCTGGCTCGGCGTCAGCCATCCGATCGACACGGCCGACGACTACGTGATCAAACCGCTGGAAACGGTCCCCAACGACCCGCCGCTGCAGAACGCGCTCGCCGAATACAAGGCCGCGCCCGAAAAGCAGCAGAAAGAATGGAGCGCAGCCTACGCCAAGCCGCTCGAAGAATATGCGACGGCAGTCGAAGAAAAGAAGACGCCGCCGAGCACGGTGTCGGTCGACCGGAGCACGGGCACGGTGACCGTCAAGGTCACCGGCGCCGGCCCGGTGCCGACGATGATGGCCAGCCTGCAGAGCCTCGCCCAGAGCGGCGGCCTGGAAGGCGGCCTGGTCTCCAGCAGCCAGTTCTTCCAGACCGACTACACCAAGCCGCTGCTGTTCATGGCCGACGGCGGGCTGCTCGAAGAACGCGCCGAAGCGCAGCACCTGCTCGGCGATCAATGGGGCCTGATGAACGAGACCGGCAGCTACCCCGGCCAGCCGTGGCTGTGGCTGTATGCCCTCTGGTACCAGGTCGAACCGATGAAGTCATCTCCAAACGGCGACATCCAGGTGCTGCTCATCATGGGCCTGCTGAGCCTGGCGTTTATCTGCATACCGTTCATCCCCGTCGTCAACCGCATCCCCCGCTGGATCCCCATCTACCGCCTGATCTGGCGCGAGCACTACCGGGCGTCAGCGGGGCCGCCGATCAGGCCGCGCTCGAGCGCGTAGCCGACCAGCTCGGCGCGGGTGGAGAGACTCAGCTTCTGCTGGATGTGCGAGCGGTGCGTCTCAACCGTGCGCACCGACAGGTACAGCTGTTCGGCGATCTCGGCGTTGGTGTGCCCGAGGGCGATCAGCCTGAGCACGTCGACCTCACGCTCGGACAGGTCGTCCGGCGGGCCGGGCGGCGGCTCGGAGGCGATTCGGGCGCCGAGCCTGGGGTTCAGATAGCTCTCGCCCACGGCAGCGCGGCGCACCGCTTCGACGAGCTCGTCGTCGGCGGCCTCCTTGAGCACGTAGCCGATCGCGCCCGCGCCCAGGGCCTCGCGCGCGAAGGCGGGCTCCTGCTGCATCGTCGGGACCACTATCTGCGTTTCCGGGGACTCCGCGCGGATGACCGGGATCGCCTCCAGGCTGGAGCCGCCCGGCACGTTGAGGTCGAGCACGTGTGGATGGTGCCCCCGCACATAGCGCCGGGCCGCTTCTACGTCGCTGGCCTCGGCCACCACCTCGAAGTCGCTCTCGCTGTCGAGCAGCATCCTCAGCCCGCTGCGCACCACCGCGTGGTCGTCGGCGAGTACGAGCTTGATGCGCTCGTCATCGCTGGCGTCGTTGGCAGCAGTCTCGTCAGCCGGCATCTCGTCGCTCCCCGCTCGCGCATGCGCGCGAAGTGGTGGTTATACGGTACTTACAACAGATGCGGCGAGACGCCGCGACGCACGCGCACGGCGGTTGTCGCAGAATCAAGCGATGACCACGGCTGCCGGTCCCCTGTCGGCCACCGAGCTGGGACTGCTCGACGCCTACTGGCGAGCGGCCAACTACCTGTCGGTGGGCCAGATCTATCTGCTCGACAACCCGCTGCTGCGCGAGCCGCTGCGCGTCGAGCACACCAAGCCCCGCCTGCTCGGCCATTGGGGCACGACCCCCGGCCTGAACTTCGTCTACGCGCACATGAACCGTGTCATCCGCGAGCGCGACCTCAACGCGATCTACGTGACCGGCCCCGGTCACGGCGGCCCCGGGCTCGTGGCCAACACCTACCTGGAGGGGACTTACACGGAGGTCTATCCCACCATCGGCCACGACGAGGAGGGGCTGCGCAGGCTCTTTCGCCAGTTCTCCTTCCCCGGCGGCATCCCCAGCCATGTCGCCCCCGAGACGCCCGGCTCGATCCACGAGGGCGGCGAGCTGGGCTATTCGCTCGTGCACGCTCATGGCGCCGCCTTCGATAACCCGGACCTGCTCGTCTGCTGCGTGATCGGCGACGGCGAGGCCGAAACCGGCCCGCTGGCCGCAAGCTGGCACTCCAACAAGTTCCTCGATCCCGTACGCGACGGGGCCGTCTTGCCCGTACTGCATCTCAACGGCTACAAGATCGCCAGCCCCACCGTGCTCGCCCGCATCCCCCAGCACGAGCTGCGCTCGCTGCTGGAGGGCTACGGGTACGCCCCACGCTTCGTCGAGGGCTCTGACCCCGACGCGATGCACCAGCTGATGGCTGCCACGCTCGATCAGGTCACCACCGAGATCGCCGAGATCCAGACGCGTGCACGCGCCGGTGCGAACGGCGTCGGCCCGAGTGATGAACGGGGCGGGCGGGCTCGCTTCCCGATGATCGTGCTGCGTACGCCCAAGGGCTGGACCGGCCCCAAGGTGGTCGACGGCCTGCCGGCGGAGGGATCCTTCCGCTCCCATCAGGTGCCGCTTGCCGACCTGCGCGCCAAGCCCGAGCACCTGGCCCAACTGGAGCAGTGGCTGCGCTCCTACCGCCCCCAGGAGCTGTTCGACGAGGACGGCGCCCTGCTTAGCGAGTTGGCGGAGATGGCCCCGCAGGGCGATCGGCGCATGGGCGCCAACCCGCACGCCAACGGCGGCCTGCTGCTGCGCGCGCTAGAGCTGCCGGACTTCCGCGAGTACGCCGTCGAGGTGTCGCACCCGGGCACTGGCGCGACCGAGGCCACGCGCGTGCTCGGGGGCTTTCTGCGTGAGGTGATCAAGCGCAACCCCAACAGCTTCCGCATGATGGGCCCCGACGAGACGGCCTCCAACCGCCTGGGGGCCGTCTTCGACGTCACCGACCGCGTGTGGGAGAGCGAGACGCTCCCGAGCGACGACCATCTCGCGCGCGACGGGCGCGTCATGGAGGTCCTCTCCGAGCACCTCTGCCAGGGCTGGCTGGAGGGCTACCTGCTGACCGGCCGCCACGGGCTGTTCAACTGCTATGAGGCGTTCATCCACATCATCGACTCGATGTTCAACCAGCACGCCAAGTGGCTGAAGGTGACCCACGACATTCCCTGGCGGGCGCCGATCGCCTCGCTGAACTACCTGCTCTCCTCGCACGTCTGGCGCCAGGATCACAACGGCTTCTCCCACCAGGACCCCGGCTTCATCGACCACGTCGTCAACAAGAAGGCCGAGATCGTGCGCGTGTACCTGCCGCCGGACGCCAACTGCCTGCTGTCGGTCGCCGACCACTGCCTGCGCAGCCGCAACTACGTCAACGTGATCGTCGCCGGCAAGCAGCCTGCCCTCGACTACCTGGGAATGGATGAGGCGATCGCGCACTGCACCCGCGGAATCGGCGTGTGGGACTGGGCCAGCAACGACGAGGGCTCAGAGCCCGACGTCGTGCTGGCATGCGCCGGCGACGTGCCAACCCTCGAGACGGTCGCAGCCACGGCGATCCTGCGGCGCGAGCTGCCCGACCTGAAGGTGCGGGTGATCAACGTGGTCGACCTGATGCGCCTACAGCCCGAGCGCGAGCACCCGCACGGACTGCCAGACCAGGAGTTCGACGCGCTGTTCACGACCGCACAGCCGGTGATCTTCGCCTACCACGGCTACCCGTTGCTGATCCACCGCCTCACCTACCGCCGCACCAACCACCACAACCTGCACGTGCGCGGCTACAAGGAGGAGGGCACCACCACCACGCCCTTCGACATGGTCATGCTCAACGACCTGGACCGCTTCCACCTGGTGATGGACGTGATCGACCGCGTGCCCGGGCTGGGCGAGCGCTCGGCGCACCTGCGCCAGCACATGATCGACGAGCGCCTGCGCCACCGCGCCTACACGCGCCAGTACGGTGACGACCCGCCGGAGCTGAGCGGCTGGACGTGGCGGGACCCCGGCGAGCACGCGCAGGGCCGCGGCTCGGGACCGGGCGACGTCCGCTAGGCACGGCCTGCGTGCGCGTCCTGGTCGTCAACGCCGGCTCAAGCAGCCTCAAGCTGGCGCTGCTAGACGGCGATGACGCCACGCTCCGCGAGCGCGAGCTCGACGCGCCCCGCGCCCGGGTCGACCAGCAACAGCTGCGCGAAGCACTCGACGAAGGCCTCGGCGAGGCCGACGCGGTCGGTCACCGCATCGTGCACGGAGGCGAGCGCTTGCGCGAGGCGGTGAGGATCGACGCCGGAATCGAGCAGCAGCTGCGCGGCCTCGTAGACCTCGCCCCGCTGCACCAGCCCAAGTCGCTCGCAGCACTCGACGCGGTCACGCGGGCACTGCCACAGACGCCGGCCGTGGCGTGCTTTGACACGGCCTTTCACGCGACCCTGCCCGCGCCCGCCTACACCTACGCGCTGCCCGCGCAGTGGCGCGAGCGCTGGAAGCTGCGTCGCTATGGCTTCCACGGCCTCTCCCACGCGTGGGTCGCCCAGCGCACGCCCGAGATGCTGGAGCGCCCGCTGGAGGGGCTGCGGGTCGTCAGCTGCCACCTGGGAGCGGGCGCCTCGCTGTGCGCCATCCGCGATGGCGCATCGCTTGACACGACCATGGGCTTCACGCCGCTGGAGGGTCTTGTTATGGCGACCCGCTGCGGCAGCGTGGACCCGGGGATGCTCCTGTGGCTGATGGAGCACGCGGCCCTCTCAGCGCAGGAGCTGGCGGATGCCCTGGAGCACCGCTCGGGACTGCTCGCCCTGGCAGGCAGCGCAGACATGCGCGAGATCCTCGCGAGCGCCGCCGCACCCGACGGATCGGTCGGCGACAACCCGGTTGAGATCGGGCAGCGCGCGCGGCTGGCACTGGACACCTATATCCACCGGCTGCGCGCGGGGATCGCCGCGATGGCCGCCGCGCTCGGCGGCCTGGACGCGCTGGTATTCACCGGCGGCGTGGGCGAGCGCTCCGCGCAGGTGCGCGCACGGGCGACAGCCGGGCTGGGCTTCCTCGGAGTGGCGCTCGACGACGCCCGCAACTCCAGCGCACACGGCGATCGCGAGATCGGGGCGGACGCTGCGCCGGTACGCACGCTGGTGCTGCGCGCGCGCGAGGACATCGAGATCGCGCGCCAAGTCAGGACGCTGCTGTCGGGCTAGCGCGCTGCCCCGTGTCGCCCGCCGCGCGCTTGCCGTCGCCGGCGCCGGCTGCCACGCCGGCGAGGGCCGCGGGGAAGCGCTTGGCCAACGTCTCGATCCCCAGCGTGCACACGCCGAGGCTGATCAGCGCCGCTGCGATGATCGCCGTCGCGACCGCGCCGGAGAGCACGTGCTCGGCCAGTCCGATCGATGCGATCGCCGCGGGCACGCCAAGCTGGGCGCTGGCCGCCAGGCCGGTCGCCGCCGCCCGCCGCGCCAGGACGGCGGCGAGCACATGGATCACCACGTTGGAGACCACCAACACGCCCGCGAGCGCGAGCAGCGAGGGATGGCCGACCAGGCCGCCGAGATCCAACCGCGCGCCCAACACGACGAAGTAAAGGGGAACGAAGAAGCCGTCGGCGACGCCGCGCATCTGCGTCGACAGGCGTTTGGGCCCACCGATCACCGCGACCATCAGGCCGGCGCCGAAGCCGGCGATCAGCACGCTCGTGCCGCCCTTCTGCGCGATCCAGGCGAGCACGAACAAGACCAGCAGCGACAGGCGCAAGTCAAGCGCCCAGTGGCGCTGCTTGGACAGGCGGCGCACACGCTGGACCCATTCGTGGCCAGCCAACATGCGTGCCGTGCCGAGCAGCGCCAGCGCAACGACCGCAACCAGCGCGCCGGCGAGTACCGCGTGGCCGACGCGCCCGGGCTGTAGCACGATCGGGACGGACACGATCGTGACGACGTCGGCGAGCGCCACCTGAGCCATCAGCGTCATCACCTCCGGGCCGGCGATGCCCAGCTCTTCGATGGCGGGCAACAGCGCCGCGGCCGAGCCCGAGGCGAGCAGGACGGCGTAGATCGCCGCGTGCCCGGTCCCCGCCACGTACGCGGCGAGCAGGCCGCCGGGCACCGACAACACCGCCACGATCCCCGCCAGCAGCGCGCCGCCGCGCAGCGACGCGAACAGGCGGCGGTCGCGCAGCGGCAGGTGCATCCCGACCGTCAGCATCAGCATCGCAAAGCCGATTTCGCCGAGGAACGAGACGGTGACGTCCGTCGAGTCGACGACGTGCAGGACGGTGGGCCCGACGAGGATCCCCGCGATGATCTCGCCGGCCACGATCGGCACGAAGCGACGCCGTGCGAGGCCCAGCAGCGGGCCGCCGAGGCCCGCCAGCACGATCACCGCCAGTGTTCCGAAGCTCATGGCCGATCACGCTATGCCTTTGCGCGACAACACGGTCGTGGTTAGGGCCCGTCGAGAACCCATAGCATGCAGCCATGAGCACACCCGACCCGGCCGCCAAGCTCCGCGTGGTGATAGCCGGGGGCGGTGTCGCAGCGCTCGAGGGAGCGCTGGCTCTGCAAGCGCTTGCGGGCGAGCGCACGGCGACGACGGTGATCGCGCCCAACGGCGAGTTCTTCTACCGGCCGTTGGCCGTGCGCGAGCCGTTCGCCTATGCGCCGGCCCGGCGCTACGAGCTCACGCCGATCGTGCGCGACGCGGGCGCCGAGCTGGTCGTCGACGCGCTGGAGTGGATCGACCCCGTCGGGCAGGTCGCACACACCGCCTCGGGCGCCGCGCTGGAGTACGACGCCCTACTGCTGGCGCTGGGCGCCACCGCCAGGCCGCGCTACGAGCACGCGCTGACGATCGACGACCGCCGCCTGGACGAGGCCATGCACGGGCTGATCCAGGACATCGAGGAGGGCTACACCCACAGCGTGGCCTTCGTGTCGCCCGGCCGGATGGCGTGGCAGTTGCCGATGTACGAGCTGGCGCTGATGACAGCCACGCGCGCGTATGACATGAACGTGGACCTCGACACCACGCTGATCACCCCCGAGGACGCCCCCCTGGCGATCTTCGGCGCGGGCGCCAGCGCCGCGGTGGCGGAGCTGCTGGCGCGCGCACGCATCAAGACGATCAACTCGGCCTATGCCGAGATCCCCCGCTCGGGGGAGATCGTGATCAATCCGGGCGACCGGCACCTGAAGGTCGACCGCATCGTGGCGCTGCCCGAGCTGTATGGCCCGCCGGTGCGCGGCATCCCCCTGGCAGAGCACGGCTTCATCCGCGTGACGCCCTACGGGCAGGTGCCCGACGCCGGCCCGGTATACGCGGCCGGCGACGCAGTCGACTTTGCCATCAAGCACGGCGGGCTGGCCGCGCAGGAGGCCGACGTGGCGGCGCAATCGATCGCTGCGATGGCCGGCGCGCCGGTCACGCCCGAGCCGTTTGATCCGGTGATCCACGGGATGCTGCTGACGGGAGGCCCGCCGGTCTATCTGACCGCGAAGATCACCGGCGGCCAGGGGTTCAGCTCGGAGATCACCGACGCCCCCACCTGGTCTCCCGCGAGCAAGATCGCTGCCAAGTATCTGGCTCCCTATCTCGATCGCCAGGACCGCGCGCGCTAGCGTACGCTGCATGGCGCTTCCCGCAGAGGGCTACCAGCTCAAGCGCATCTCGCCCAAGGCCTACGAACATCCGGCCGACCGCGCGGCCACGGCGGCGCTGAAGGCGATCCCCCACCTGGACACGGTGGTGCGCAAAATCATCGAGTTCGGCTACGAGCGCGCGCTGCGCCGGGGCGTGCTGGGCTCGTCGGTGCGCCTGGGCGAGGATCAGCTCAGCCACGTGTGGCACGCCCACGCACGGGCCTACGCGACGCTCGACATGGAGCCGGTGCCGGACCTGTACCTCACCCAGTTTCCGATCGCAAACGCGCTGACCGTCGGGGCGGGACGTCCGCTGGTGGTGGTCAACTCCGAGCTCGTCCAGCTGCTGGACGCCGAGCAGCTGCGCGGCGTGTTCGCCCACGAGGCGGGGCACGTCCTGTCAGACCACGTGCTCTACCGCACCGCGCTGGTGATCCTCTTGCGCATCTCCTCGCTGCCGGGCGTGCCGCTGCCGCTGCTGCCGTTGAAGGCCGCGCTGATGGAGTGGTTTCGCGCGGCCGAGCTCAGCTGCGACCGGGCGGCCGCGCTGGTGGTGCGCGACCCGCTGGCGGTGTGCCGCACGCTGATGGTCATCGCGGCGGGCGCAGAGGCGGCCAACCTGGACCTCGACGTGTTCATGAAGCAGGGCCAGGACTACCGCGAGAAAGCCTCGCCGTTCGACCGCTTCTCGCGGCTGCTGGTCGACCTGAACCTGACGCATCCCATGTCCGTGCAACGCGTGCACGAGCTGATGGCGTGGGTGCGCTCGGGCGACTACGACCGCATCTCAGACGGCGAGTACGTCACGCGCGACGAGCCGTCGCGCCCCCGCGCGGAGGCCGGCGACGCGGTGGCCCACTACGCAGAGCGCTTCCGCGACACGTTCAAGGACCTCGGCGACTCGATCGACCAGGCGGGCAAGCAGCTGAGCGACTGGCTGCGCGCCACCCGCGACGGCGACTGAGGGATTCTCAGAACCTCTTTGCAAGAGGTTCTCACCAGTGGCACGGCCCGGGAACGCGCGAACAGCGCTCTCCCGGGCCGCCCACCGACGGTGGCTACCGGACGCTCAGGCCTGCGGGAAGCCGAAGCCGTGGTTTGGTGGCCACGGGAACTGGTAGGCGCGGTAGGTGTTCACACCAGCCGGGAACTCAGCGTTGAAGATGAGATTGCCCGACGGGCTGAACTCCGAGAAGTACGGCAGCGCGCCCCAACCGACGACTTTATTGCCCGCGGGCGTCGTCTGCGCGTTGCCCTGCGACGGCGCCGATAGGCCCTCGGGCTGGCTGTCCGACGACACCAGCGTGGCGACCTTCGTCCACGGGTTCAGCTTGACCGTGACCTCGCGGCTGTACGGCAGCAGCGGCGTGCCGGCGGAGTCGTTGTCGAAGAACGTGTACGTGTCGTTCCCCAGCGCCTCCGGGTCATGCTGCCAGGCGAAGATCTCGCCCGCGCTGTCGAGCGTCTGGCCGGGAGCGGCCTGGAGCGTAAAGCTTGAGTCCTTGCCGCCGAGCTGCCAGTCGATGTTCCCGGTGAACGGGTTGACCTCGTACGTCGTCCACGTGTCGCGGGCGTCGATCAACAGATTGCCGTTGGTGTCGACCTTGACCGCGTTGATGTGGAACCAGTCCCACGGCGTGCTCGCCGAGGCGGGCAGCGGCTGCTCGCTCTGGCTGAACGGAACATGGTCCTCGCTGTTCCACTGGAACAGCACCTTGCCCGTAGCGATGTCGATCTCCTGCACGACGCCGTTGATCACGGTCTGGTCAGCGGGGCCGCCGATCGAGGTGAGGTTCGCCGTGGCCGTCGTGTAGGACAGGATCAGCGCCGTGTTCCAGGGAGTGATCAGGAACTCGTGTCCGTCCGCGCTGAGGCCGTTCCCGGCGTTTACCGTGGCGATCTGCTGGAAGTGGTCGTTGTAGATGTAGTCGGTGCCGCTCGAGAGGCCACCCAAGCCGGTGCCCTGCCACCAGGTCAAGACCGGCTGGCCGTTGTAGGTCTGGACGCGGAAGTCGCTCGCCTCCTCGCCGGCGGGGACAGCCTGGAACCAGACGACGTCGCCCTGGCTGTTGACGATCTCAGGACCGTTGGCGTAGGTGCTCTGGTCGCCGAACGGTGAGATGAAGAAGTCGCCCTGGCCGATGAACGGCGATGAGGTGAGGATCGTCACCGGCGGAGGCGAAGTGGGCGCGGCGAGCGCGGGGGCAGCCGAGGTCAGGGCGGCCGGGAGGGCCGTGGCGAGGACGAGGACAGCGCCGGCGAGCAGGCGCCTCCATCGCGGCGCGTGGCTGCGCGGAGCGTAGGACGGGGGGTTGTGAGACATGGGTTGTGGTCCTTTCCGGGGTCGGAGGGAGGGTTGCGGGCCGGTGAATCTCCAGCCGTGGCATGACCGTAGGGCATATTCCTCATAATTTCAACTGATTTTATGAGATTTACAGGATGGCTACAGGTTCGCCCGGTACGGGAGCGCCTGGCAGGCGAGCCGAGGACGGCTGTTGGGCCGGCTCAGAACCCGTTTGACCGCAACACGAGACCGTCCGTCGGGTTTGCGGTCCATCAGGGATTTCGGGGCGCACATGATCAGAGGGCTGACGAGAACGCTGCGGTCGGTTTGGGCCGCGGCGCTTGCGCCAGCCTTTGTTGTCGCGCTCGCCGCCGGCGCGATGTCGACGCCCGCCCAGGCAAGCCCGTCGCTGAAGTGGTCGACGCCCACGGCGTTTGACTCCGGCAAGGCCCCCAGCGCCGTGTCGTGCGCTTCGGAATCGCTGTGCGTGACCGTCGACGGCAAGGGAAACGCGCTGCGCACGCTCGATCCGACCGCCCCGGCGCCGTCCTGGAGCGCAAGCCAGATAACCCCGGGCGAACGGCCGCTAAACGCGGTGTCGTGTGCTCCCGCCGGCCCATGTGTGGCGGTCGACGGCCACGGCGCAGCGTACGTGAACACCAGCCCGGGCTCGGCGTCATCATGGCTCGGGTCGTCGATCGACGAAGGCAATGCGCTGACGGGCGTCTCCTGCCCGACCGCGTCGCTGTGCGTCGCGGTCGACGCGGCAGGCGACGTGCTCACGAATCCAAGCTCAGGCTCGGGCGGGTGGTCGCGCGCGAAAGTGGACGCGAACGGCCTGAACGCCGTGTCGTGCTCGTCGGCGTCGCAGTGCGTGGCGGTCGACGGAGCAGGCAACGTGCTCACGAGCACGAATCCCGCGGGCGGTGAATCGGCGTGGCACGCGCGCACCGTCGATCTCGGGGAGCTCCTGGCCGTCTCGTGTGCCTCGGAATCGCTGTGCGTGGCGGTGGACAGCAGCGGTCACGCGCTCTCCAGCGCCGACCCCACCGCCTCCAACGCGACCTGGAGCGTGACGCCCATCGACGCGGGCGAACGTCTCGTGGCCGTCTCGTGCGCGCCATCGGGCCTGTGCGTAGCCGTGGACGATCGCGGCGACGTGGAGGCGAGCGACCATCCGACCGCCCCGCTGCCCGAATGGAGCGGCCCGTCGGGCATCGACTCCGCAGCCCTCACAGGCATCTCGTGCCTGCCGGGTGGCCTGTGCGTGGCGGTCGACGCGGCCGGGGATTTCGTATCGGCACGCGTGCCGGCGCCGGCAGCGACGACCTTGGCGGCGACGGAAGTGACCTCCTCGAGCGCTGTGCTCGCGGGCGAAGTCAACCCCAACGACGCGGTGCTCGGCGCGTGCACCTTCGAATACGGGACCGGCGCGGCGGGCGGGCCTTACACAGCGGCCGTTCCCTGCTCGACGACGCCCGTCGCCAACGGCGGCGCCCAGCGCGTGGCGGCGCAGTTGACGGGCCTCGCGCCAAACACCGCCTACCGCTACCGGGTCGTCGCCGCCAGCCCCGCGGGGAGCGGGTTCGGCGCCGAAGCGGTGCTCACGACGGCTGCGTCGTCGCTGGTCACGCTCGTCACGCCGGCCCCGTCGATCACGGGCACGCCCGCGGTGGGCCAGCGCCTTACCTGCCACGCGGGCACGCCGTCGGGCGCGTCTGTGCGCCTGAGCTACGCGTGGCTGCGAGATCTGATCGCGATCCCCGGGAGCACCGGATCGACCTACACGGTCACGGGACAGGACAGCGGACACCACCTGCAGTGCCAGGTTACGGCTACCGACGGCGGGGGCAGCGCGACCGCGAAGAGCGCATTCGTGACGATCCCGCTCGGAGGCGTGCCCGCGTCGGCGGGAGAGACGACCGTGGGCAGGGCCACGTTCAGCCGGGGACGGGTGAACGTGCCGATCACCTGCTCGCCGCGCGCCAGCGGGGGCTGTGAGGTCTCCGTGCGCCTGCGGGCCTCCGAGACGCTCAGTGGCAAGCGCGTCGTGGCGGTGGCCGCGCGGGCGGCGCGTCGGGTGCACGGCGGGTTGGCGGCACTGCGCCACGTGACGATCACGCTGGCGAGCGTCCGCGTGCACATCCAGGCGGGCGCGCATGCAACCGTCTCGGTCGTGCTGAGCGGTACGGCCAGGCGGCTGCTGGCAGCGCGCAGGCGCTTCTCGGCCTACCTGTACGTGAGCGGGACGGTGATCGGGGTACTCGAAGCACAGCTCGCGCGCCAACTGCTCACCCTCAGCGCGACATCTCACAGCGCGGCCATCCATGCCGCGCGCCGCGCCGATCATTCCTCGCGTCGCGCCGGCCATGCCGCCCATCGCCGCTAGGCGCTCGTCCGCAGCGGCGTGGCTGCTCGCGGTGGCGCTCACGCTCACGCTGCTCGCCGCCTTCCAGCCGGCCACGGCCTCGGCCGGCACCCTGGCGGCGACCCCGTACATGGGCTGGGACACCTATTTCGCGCTCGGCGGCAACTACAGCGAGGCGACGATCCTGCAGGAGGCGAGCGAGATGATCTCCCGCGGCCTGCAGCAGCACGGCTATCGCTACGTGTGGCTGGATGTGGGCTGGTGGCACGGCATGCGCAACGCAGCCGGCGAAATCACCGTCAGCCCGACGCAGTGGCCGCACGGGATGGCGTGGCTGACGCGCACCTTGCATGCGGCGGGCTTCCTGGTGGGCATCTACACCGACGCGGGGCCAAACGGCTGCGGGGGTGCGGGCCAGGGCAGCTACGGCCACTACCAGCAGGACGTCAACACGTTCGCCGCCTGGGGCTTTGACGCGGTCAAGGTCGACTTCTGCGGCGGCGTCGAATATGGACTGAACCCCGCGAGCGCGTACTCGCAGTTTCACGCGGCGATCGCGGCCAACTCCAGGCACCGGCCGATGCTGCTGTCGATCTGCAACTTCCTGCAACCCGAACAGTACGGCGAAGGCCGGCCCATTCTCGACGAATCGGCGTTCGCCTCCTACATGTTCGGGCCGAGCGTGGGCAACAGCTGGCGCACGGACACCGACGTGGGATTCCCGGGCAAAGTGTCCTTCACGGACGTGCTGCGCAACATGGACGCGGATGCCGCCGCGCCCCAGGCGGCCGGGCCCGGGCACTGGAACGACCCGGACTACCTAGCGCCCGACCAAGGGATGTCGCAGACCCAGTTCGACAGCCAGTTGAGCATGTGGGCGATGCTCGCCGCGCCGCTGATGGTCAGCGACGACCTCGACAAGATCGGCCCGGCGAGCCTGGCGGCTGTGCTCAACAGCGAAGTGACCGCGATCGACCAGGACCCCGCCGGAGTGCAGGGCACGCTCGTGTCTACATCAGGCAATGGGCAGGTGTGGGTCAAGCCGCTGGTCGGCGGCGCGCGCGCGGTGGCGCTGCTCAATCGCGGCTCGACCGCGACGAGGATCGTGACGAGCACGAGCGCTGTGGGCCTGGCGCCCGCGGCGAGCTACAGCGAGCGCAACGTGTGGACGCACACGACCGGCACGACACACGGCTCGATCGCCGCCGAGGTGCCGGGCGACGGCACGGTGCTGCTGCGCGTCGCGGCGGGCTGACGTCGGGTGCGCTGGCGCCTGCATCAGTCCGCGAGCGCGAGCGCCGCGGGTACCGACGCGGCGAGATAGCCGGGGAGCGCGAGGATCGCCAGCGCGGTGGCGATCATGAGGACGAGGCTCGAGGTCGCGCCGACCAGCGTGACGGAGTGCACGATCGGGAAGTTGATCGTCTGCGCGAGCGCGCGGTCGGCGAGTTGCTGACCGTAGAGGCCGAACACCGCGCCGGTCAGGCAGCCGACGCCGACAAGCAGCGCGCTCTCGAGCAGGATGGTGGCCCACAGCTCGGCTCGGGATAGCCCGTCGAGCTTGAGCTTGGCGAGGCGCGGCCGGCGCTGCCAGATCATCGCGCCCATCGCCGCGGCCATCGCGAGCACGGCCACGATCGGGATCAGCGACGCGATCTGGGTGAGGCGTGAGAGGGCCTGGCGGCTGAGCGCACTCTGCGCTGTGGCGCGCGCCTGCGCGCTTTGCACCGCAAGCCCAGAGCTCGGGCCCAGGGCGCGCGAGATCTCGTTCACAACCCGAGCCGGCGGAACTCCGTGGGCAGGCTGCACGTCGTAGGCGCCGGCGTCCTGGCTGCCCCACGCTCGCGCGTAGTCGGAGGGATTCATGACGATCGCGCCTGGCGCCCAACCGACGTTGGTCGACAGCGCCGCTATCCGCATGCTCGTCGGATCGGGCGTCGGCAGGGTGAACGTTTGCCCGATGCGCAGGTGGTGTTCGGAGGCGATCGCCTGTGAGAGGACCAGCCAGCCGCCGGCGTGCAGGCGTTCGATGGCCTGGTGGGGGTCGCCCCGCACAATCTGGGTTTCGAGCAGCAGTGATATGGACTGTGGCGGCGGCGCGATCACCAGAGCGCGGCGCTGCCCGAAGTCCAGCAGCCCGCCACGGTACAGGCGCACTGCCGCCACGCCGGGGAGGCGTTGCAGCTTGCTCTGATCGACCGGCTTGAAAGGTGCGGTGGTCATCAGGTCATACGAGCCGGCAGGGGAGACCCACACGTCGGTGGACGCGCTCGTGTCGTGCGCCGCGCCTATGAGTCCTTTGAGCAGGTCGTCGTGCGCCCCCTGGATCGCGACGCTGCCGAAGATCGCTATCGCACCGGTCGCCGTGATCGCGACCGCTCGCGCACCGGCCGCCCTCAGCTCCATCACTGCCACGTGCGGGACGGCGCCAACGGTCGTGCGCGCGAGGCGCCCGACCAGTGCGAGCGTCACGCCGAACACGAGCGGCAGCACCAGCAGCAGAGAGGCGATGAGCAACACCATGCCGGGAATCGCCGCGTCCGGCTCGGCGAGCAGCAGCAGTGTCGCCCCGCCGGCACACCCCGCGCCGGCGAGCGCCAGCCACTTCGAGGCGCTGGCCGCGCCCGCGCGCGTTCGCGAGGCGCTCACCGTCGGCTGCTCGCGCGCGAGGATGCCCCGCAGCGGGGCCAACACCGCGACGATCGCAGCCAGCATCCCGCCGCCGGTGGCGATCGCCACGCTCTGCCAGCTGACGACGCGCTGGGAGCCCACCGCAAACGCCAGCGACAGGAACGCCGGGTTGGAGTGCAGCAGGTGAATCGACAGCTCCTCGCCCAGCGCCAATCCCAGGACGCTCCCGATCAACCCGAGTATCACCGCGTCGAGCGTCAATACTCCGATCACGGTCTGGGTCGTGTAGCCGTTGCGGCGCAGGTCGAGGACCAGACGCCGGCGCTGGGGGACGGTCAGCAGCATCGCGTTGAACGCGAACAGGAAGCCCACGAGCGCGCTGACCGCCGCGAACAGCGCGCTTGACTGGCTGCTCGCGCCAGCAGCCTTCGCAAACAGCTTTTCTTCGTAGTCGATCGACTCGACGTTCAGGCGTCCCGCGGCGAGCCGCTGCAGGGCCGCGCGCACCCGAGCTTGCGCGCCGGCGGCGGGCTGCACGAGGATGCGGCTCAGGCGAGCGGTCAGCCCCGTCATTTCCTGTGCGGACGCGAGCGGCACGATCGCCAGCGCGCTCGCGGCCAGCGGGCCGACCTGGCTTTGGCGAAGCTGCGAGTACAACGGCAACTCGGTCGCGCGTCCAGCGAGCTGGAAGTGGACTTCCTGGCCGAAGGCGCTGACGCCGATCGCGCGAGCGACGGGCGCAGGCAACACCACCGCGCCGACGCCCGCGAACGGGCGCAGATCGGTATGACCCACGAGCGCCCCGCCGAGCCGAGAAAGGCTGGCGTCGGCGCCGATCAGCTGCACCGACGCGCTACGTCCCGTGGGGCCGAGCGCGTTGGCGCCAGCTTCCAGCACGGGTGCCGCGATACGCACCCCAGCGATGGCGCGCACGCCCGTGAGCAGGCTTTCGGGCATGCCCTGCGGGCTGCGCGCGAGCAGCTGCAGCGTGGCGCGGCCCGCGATCCCGTGCGAGAGCTGTGACACGGAGCTCTGCAGGCTCGAGCTCGACACCTGCGAGGCGAACAGCAGCGCGACCCCCGCCGCGATGCCCACGGCCGCCAGGCCCTCTTGCATCCAGCGCGCGCGCAGGCGCACGCGATAGAGATGCAGCGCGTTCAGCGGTTTCATGGCTAGCCGCGCAGTGACGCAGACAGCGAGCCCGCCCGCTCGGAGCCGGTCGGCTGGGAGTAGGCAGGATCGGCCACGTACTCCGAGAGCCTGCCGTCGCGCAGCGCGAGCGCGCGGTCGGCGTAGGCGGCCGTCATCGGGTCGTGGCTGACGATCATCGTCGCGACATCGCGCTCGCGGCTCAGCTCGCGCAGGAGCTCGAGCACTTCGCGCCCGCGGTGACTGTCGAGGCTCCCTGTCGGCTCGTCCGCGAGCAGCAGGCGCGGTTGCGTCGACAGCGCCCGGGCGATCATCACGCGCTGGCGCTCGCCCATCGACAGCGTCTCGGAGCGATGACGCATCCGCTCCCCCAGGCCGAGCTGCTCCAGCAGCGGTGCGACCTCGCGTCGGGCCTCGCCCCAGCGCCTGGTCTTGAGCAACTTCAACGTGGCGTTGTCGAGCGCGCTGACACCAGGCAGCAGGTCAAAGCTCTGGCGGATGAACCCGAGCTCGGAAAGCCTGAAGTGAGACGCTTCGCGCTCTGACAGCGTCGCCACGTCGCGACCTGCGATCACGACCCTGCCCGATGTGGGAGCAAGCAGCATGGCGACCATCAGCAGCAGCGTCGTCTTGCCCGATCCGCTCGGCCCGTACAACGCGACTGTCTCTCCCGGCGCGACGGTCAGTGACACGCCGTCCACCGCCAGCACGGGCTCCCCACCGACGGCCCGATAGTGCTTGACCAAGTCACATAGCTCCAGCATTCGTCCCCCGATCTCCCGGTCGCACGGGCAACGCCGGCCCGGGCGAGCATGCGCGATCGACGACGTCAGTCCGACACACGACCGCTCACATGCACTGTGATCGCGTCACGATCCGATTCGGCGATCGTGCCGCTGAAGCTCAGGCCCGACCCGTGGATGCGGGCATAGCTCCCTGTTCCCCGGCCGATCGACATCGAGCCGGAGAATTCGGCGATCGTGCCCGATCGGCGATAGCTCCCCGATCCATTGCCGGTGATCGAGCCCCCGTGGGGATAGATGTTGACTTCGGCCGTAACACGGCTGCTCGACACGGCGGTCAGATGCACATAGATCGTGCCCACGGCCGTGCCCGACGCCGAGCCCTTCTCGTTGAGCGTGAAGTTGTGTTTGCTGGTGAGCTGCAGGTGCCCGGTCTCGTTCAGCTCGATCGTGCGCGCCTCACGCGCCTGTGGGCCTACACCAAGCGCTGGAGGGCTGCCCGCGCGCGAGTCGGCGGCCTGGAGGGCGCTGAAGGACGATGCTGTGGTCGACACGCCGAAACAGAGCGCCACAGTCGCGAGCGTGCCGCCGAGCCTTGCCGGTCTGCTGATCATGGGCACGGCACCGTGGTGACGGAGCTGCCGCTGGAACCGTCGGCGTAGGTGAATTCGGCAGCGAACGGAAAGCCGCCCTGCGGGCAGATGGCGGGAAGCCGGACCGTGTTCGCGTCGTGAGCCCTGCGCTGCACCGGCGCCCCGATCGTGAGCGAGAACGTGACTATCGAGGCGTCCGGCTCGAGGGGCAGCGTCGAGATCGGCGGAATCGACAGTGACAGCGCTTCGCCATAGGGACCGCCGGCCGGGAGCATCGTTCCGGTCAGCACGACTCGCTCGTCATACGGGGTGTAGCCCTGGCCGAGGATCTCCACCGTCGGCGTAAGATTGCGCAGCGGGCCGAGGAAGACCCACAGCGAGACGTCCTCGGCGATCGGCTGCGATCCCACCTGCGCCTCTATGAGCGCGTGCCCGCGACCGAGCATCGAGTCGGCGGGACACCCGTCGGCCCCGCGCGCTCGCAGGCGCGACACGCTGCAGCTGCCCAGGCGCGGCACTTCGAGCGTCAGCCCGGCGGGGAAGCGCAGGATCGAGCGGCGGAGAGGAGGGGGGATGTTCGCGGCGGAGTCGGCGTAGTGGATCGTGAAGCTGAGCGCGCCGGTGGCCCCGAGGCGGTCGGGGGACAGCCGCGGCGTGATCGTGGCAACGGTTTGCGCATGCGCGGTGGCCACGAGCACCGCGCTGACGCTCAGCGCGGCTGGCATCGCGCACGCGCACCCTGCCGCCGTTGCGGCGCGTATGGCGCGGTGGTGGCGCCGCAGCACGGCGGACGACCTCATGGGCGCCCGCTCGGGCAGGGCGACGAATAGCTGGCGGTGCTCGTGCTGCCGTCTTCGAAGGTGACGATCGCCTCGAACGGGAAGCCGCCTGCGGGGCACGTCGCGGGCGCGACCAGGCCCTTGATGTGCACGAGCGTGCGCTTGCCGCGAATCGTCTGGTAATAGGCGATATTGGCTCCGCCGAGCGATGCGAAGCTGCTTTCCACCGACGCGTTGGCCGCTCCGGGAACGGTGGAGACCGGAGGCACTTCCACCGCGAGGCCAAAGCCGTATGGCCTGGGCCCGTGGACTTCCCTGGCGGTCAACACGAACTGCACGGCGACCGGGTTGACCGCGTCGGCGTAGATCAGGATCGCCAGATGTCCGTGTTCTTGAGGGGCGAGGAAGAAGTCGAGCGTGTAGGGCTCTCTGACGGGCAGACCCGCGAGCTCGAACACGCCCACCCCGCCGCCGAAGCCCACGCGCGATTCGGCCGGACAGCCGCTCGGCCCGTCCGCTTCCAGCTTTGCGCGCTCACACGTGGCGACGCCATGCACCTGCACCGAAAGGCCCGCGGGCCCGTAGGCGACGACATCGCTCACAGGGTCGGGCAGGCCTGCGCTCGATGCGAAGGTCATGGTGGTCGAGAGGTTCGTCGGCGCGCCAAGCGCGTTCGGGGTGAATCCGGCGCCGAGTGTGAGCGTCTGCGTGGGTGATGCGGGAGCGACGGCGCTCGAGCAGCCGAAGGCGACCGCGGTCAGCAGGCACCCGAGCATGCTGATACGCCGGTCAGGCATTGCCTGCCACCTGGCATTCTTCGAAGAATGCACGCTCGCGCTTGCCCATCTCGGTGAGCGGCTGCGCGTTCTCCAAGTGCTCGGCTGCTATGACGCCCCAGCGATTGCCGGCGCGCAGTTGCGCGATCACCGACGCCACCCCTACGGCCATCACCGTGTAATCGGGTGACACAGTGTTGTGGCGCAAAGCGTTGGCCGAGGGGCCGATCGTGTCCATCATCTCGACCTGCTCGCGACGGAAGCGCTTGACGCAGCCGAAGTCCAGAAAGCTCACGCTCCCGTCCTCGTGGAACAGGTAGTTTCCGGGGTGCGGATCGGCATTGAACAAATAGATGCGTTTATAGGAGCCGTAGGCGAAGCGATGGATCGCCTCAGCCCACTGGTCGCGCAGCTTCTGCCCGGCGTCGAGGGCATCGCTCCAGCACAGCCCCCGCGCGAGCTGCTGGGTCAGCACGCGACCGGTGCACAGCTCGGCGACCACCTCGGGGACGTGGATGAACGGATGCCCGCAGTAGTGCTCGGCGAACTCCGCCTGATAGGCAGCCTCGAGCCGATAGTCGAGCTCCTCGGCGATGCGGACGCTCAGCTCACGCGCGACGCCACGTAGGTCGAAGCTCAGTTTCCGCGGCGACAGGCCGCCAAAGACCAAGCTCACAAACGCTGCCAGCAGCTCCGCGTTCTTCAGGTCGGCGCGGATCGCGTCGGCCACCCCTGGGTACTGGATCTTGACGGCGACCTCGCGACCGTCGCGCAGCCGGGCTTCATGGACCTGGCCG
>DATNLQ010000173.1:0-7406 GCA_035602785.1 Solirubrobacteraceae bacterium | reverse complement strand
TCCGAAGTGGGACACGACCGATCCGGCCAAGCCGCGACCCGAGCAGGGCCTGCTCGGCCTGCGCAAGGGCCTGGGGCTGTACGCGAACCTGCGCCCGGTCAAGCCGCTGCCGGCGCTGTATGACGCCTCGCCGCTGCGGCGCGAGCGCATCGAGGGCACCGACCTGCTCGTCGTACGGGAGCTGACGGGAGGCATCTACTTCGGCGAGAAGACCCGCACCGAGACGTCCGCCTCGGACGTGTGCGCCTACACCACCGAGGAGATCGAGCGGATCGCGCGCACCGCGTTCACCGCTGCGCGCAGGAGGGTGAGCAGCGTCGACAAGGCCAACGTGCTGGAGACCTCGCGGCTGTGGCGCGAGGTGGTCAGCGCGCTCCACCGGCGCGAGTTCCCCAAGGTGGAGCTGGAGCACGTGCTCGTGGACAACGCCGCCATGCAGCTCGTCTCCGCGCCGGCACGCTTCGACGTGATCCTCACCGAGAACATGTTCGGAGACATCCTCTCCGACGAGGCCGCCATGCTCACCGGCTCGATCGGCATGCTGCCCAGCGCATCCCTCGGCGCCGGCAATGCGAGCGGCGCGGGTGTGTCGGGCGGCTCGGCTGCGGCGCACGCCCCCGGTCTGTTCGAGCCCGTGCACGGCTCCGCGCCGGACATCGCCGGGCAGGGCATCGCCAACCCGCTCGCCATGTTCCTGTCCGCCGCGATGCTGCTCAGGCACGGGTTGGCCTTGGAAAGCGAGGCTGCGGCTGTAGAATCCGCGGTACAGGGCGCGCTCGACGCGGGCCTGCGCACAGTCGATCTGGGAGGAGCGGCGAGCACTGCGCAGGCCACGCAGGCGGTCCTCGATCACCTCTAAACAGGAGAGCCAGCGAAAGTGGACCCAACCGACCTCATCTGGATGAACGGAGAATTCGTCGCCTGGGAGGACGCCAAGATCCACGTCCTGACGCACGGACTGCACTACGGCACCGGCGTGTTCGAGGGGGTTCGCTGCTACGACACCGAGCTCGGGCCCGCCGTGTTTCGCAACGCCGAGCACGTCGAGCGCCTGATCAAGTCCGCCAAGCTCTACTACATGG
Source organism: Solirubrobacteraceae bacterium (assembly GCA_035602785.1). Classification (GTDB taxonomy): domain Bacteria; phylum Actinomycetota; class Thermoleophilia; order Solirubrobacterales; family Solirubrobacteraceae; genus Palsa-744. The sequence goes on along the minus strand of DATNLQ010000173.1, from coordinate 6,324 downwards.
ACGTGCCGTACTCCACCGAGGAGCTGCGCGCGGCCACACTGGAGCTGGTCGCGCGCAACGGCCTGAGCGCCTGCTACATCCGCCCGATCGTCTATCGCGGCTACGGCACGATGGGCCTGAACCCGGTGGACGCGACCGTCGACGTGACGATCGCCTGCTGGGAGTGGGGCGTGTACCTCGGCGAGGAGGGCGCGAAGAAGGGCGTGCGCGCGAAGGTGTCCTCGTGGCGGCGCATCAGCCCCGACTCGCTGATCCCACACGCCAAGGCGTCCGGCCAGTACCTCAACAGCGTGCTCGCCAAGGTCGAGTCGCTGAAGAGCGGCTATGACGAGGCGATCCTGCTCGACGACCACGGCCACGTGTGCGAGGGCACCGGCGAGAACGTCTACATCGTGCGCGACGGCGAGATCGCAACGCCCGGCCAGCACAGCTCGATCCTCGACGGCATCACCCGCCGCTCGGTCATGCAGATCGCGGGCGACCTCGGCTACAAGGTGGTCGAGCGTAACATCGCGCGCGCGGAGATGTACCTGGCCGACGAGGTGTTCCTGTCGGGCACCGCCGCCGAGATCGTGCCGGTGCGCGAAGTCGACGACCACGTGATCGGCCCGGGCGAGCCCGGCGAGATCACGCGCGTGCTGCAGGCCGCCTTCGACGACGCCATCCACGGGCGCAGCGAGCGCTACCGAGAGTGGCTGGACGTCGTGCGCCCGCGCGACCTGGAGACGCCCGCCGGCGACGCGGCGGCGGCCACGGAGCGCATTACCGGGGCGACCGGCTAGCGGCGCTCGTGCGCGCGGCCGGTCGCTTGCCCGAGCCGCCTCGCACGCATCCCTACGCCGAAAGGACTTCCCCATGAGCACCGCTTCCAACCGCATCGAGCTGTACGACGCCACGCTGCGCGACGGCATGGGCGGCGGCGGCCTGAGCCTGACCGCCCAGGAGAAGCTGCGCGTCGTCCATTCCCTCGACGACCTGGGCGTGGGGATGATCGAGGCGGGCTTTCCCGCGTCGAACCCCAAGGAGCAGGAGCTGTTTGCGCTGCTCGCCCGCGAGCATCTCGGCACGTCTGAGATCGTCGCCTTTGGCATGACCCGCAGGCGCGACGTGCCCGCGTCCGACGACGAGGGCCTGCGTCTCCTGGCCGACTGCTTTGCGCCGGTGTGCACGATCGTGGGCAAGGCCTCGGTGCTGCACGTCGAGAAGGTCGTGCGCGTGTCGCGCGAGGAGAACCTCGCGATGATCGCCGACTCGGTCGCCTTCCTGGTTGGCGCCGGCAAACGCGTGCTGCTCGACGCCGAGCACTTCTTCGACGGCTTTGCTCTGGACCCCGGCTATGCGCTGGACTGCCTGCGCGCGGGCGCCGAGGCGGGCGCGGAGCGGGTGGTCCTGTGCGACACCAACGGCGGCTCGCTGCCGCCGCACATCCGCACCGCGTTGGCGGTCGTCTCCGAAGCGTTGCCCGGCTTTCCGCTGGGCATCCACTGCCACGACGACTCCGGCTGTGCCGTCGCCAACACGCTCACCGCGGTGGAAGCCGGCGCCAACCATGTGCAGGGCACGATCAACGGCATCGGCGAGCGCACCGGCAATGCCAACCTGATCACGATCATCGCCGACCTGCAGCTGAAGATGGGCGCTCGGCTGCTGTCCAGCGAGCGCCTTGAGCGCTTGACCGACACCGCCCATCTGCTCGACGAGCTGCTCAACCGCTCCTCCAATCCCGCCCAGCCCTACGTCGGCAAGCACGCCTTCGCTCACAAGGCGGGGCTGCACGCTGCCGGCATCCAGGCCGACTCGCGCACCTTCGAGCACATCGACCCGGCCGTCGTGGGCAACAGCCGCGACGTGCTCATCTCCGAGCTGTCCGGCCGCGGCACGATCGTCGAGAAGGCGCGCCAGGCTCACATCGTCGCCGACGAGGACTTCGCCCAGCGCGTGGTCGACCGCGTCAAGGACCTCGAGCACAAGGGCTTTCAGTTCGAGGCCGCCGACGGCTCCTTCGAGCTGCTGATGCGCAAGGAGGCCGGCGAGTACGAGCCGCTGTTTCGCCTGGAGTCCTGGCGCGTGCTCGTGGAGAAGCGCGCCGACGGCAAGGTCGAGACCGAGGCCACCATCAAGATCTGGCTGGGCGGCGAGCGCTACGTGCGCACCGCCGAGGGCAACGGGCCGGTCAATGCGCTGGACAACGCGCTGCGCGAGGCCATCGGTGAGATCCATCCGCACCTGCGCGACATCGAGCTGGTCAACTTCAAGGTGCGCATCCTCGATGAGAGCAAGGGCACCACAGCGATCACGCGCGTGCTGATCGATGCTTCCGACGGGCACGACGTATGGGGCACGATCGGAGTGTCCGAGAACGTGATCGCAGCCTCCTGGGACGCGCTGGTGGACTCGATCGAGTACGGCATGCAGCCCGGCAAGCGGCCCACGCCGGCGGCCCAAGCGGTGCGTGGACGCTGAGCCGATCCCGCTCGCCGGGGCGCGCGCCGAGGCAGGCGGGCCGCGGTCGGGCCCGTCTCCCGTGCCCGTCGGCGACGTGATCCCGCTGGCACGGCCTGTGCTCGGCGAGGCCGAGGAGCGCGCGGTGATCGATGTGCTGCGCTCGGGCCAGCTGTCGCTCGGACCGCGCCTGGCGCAATTCGAGAGCGCGTTTGCCGCGCGGGTGGGCGCGCCGCTGGCGAGCGCGGTCAGCAGCGGCACCGCCGGCCTGCACCTCGCGCTGCGCTCGGCCGGCGTGGGGGAGGGCGATGAGGTGATCACCAGTCCCTTCTCGTTCGTCGCATCGGCCAACGCTGCGCTGTACGAGCGCGCGCGGCCCGTGTTCGCGGACATCGACCCGGTCACGCTCAACCTCGACCCCGCCGCCGCGCAGGCCGCGATCACGCAGCGCACGCGCGCGATCCTGCCGGTGCACATCTTCGGCTACCCCGCCGACATGCCAGCCTTCGAGGCGATCGCCGCCGAGCATGGCCTGGCGATCGTCGAGGACGCCTGCGAGGCGCTCGGCGCCAGGCACGCAGACGGGGCGCCGGTCGGCGGGCGAGGTCACCCGGCGGTGTTCGGCTTCTATGCCAACAAGCAGCTGACCACCGGCGAGGGGGGGATGGTCACCATGGGCGATCCCTCCGTCAAGGAGCGCATCGACTCCGAGCGAAACCAGGGGCGCGCGCCGGACATGGGCTGGCTCGACCACGACCGGCTGGGGTTCAACTACCGGCTGTCGGATCTGGCCTGCGCACTGGGGATAGCGCAGCTGGCGCGCCTGGATGAGATGCTCGCCGCGCGCGCCCGGGTCGCGGCGTCCTACCGACAGGCGCTTGCGGGGATCGAGGGATTGGATCTGCCGTACGAGGACCGTGGTGGTGACGTGCGCGGGTGGTTCGTCTTCGTCGTGCAGCTGCCTCGAGAGGTCGACCGCGACGAGACCGTTCGCGCGCTCGCCGCGCGGGGGATCCAGAGCAAGCCGTATCTGCCGGCAATTCACCTGATGAGCTTCTACCGAGAGCGCTTCGGCCACCGCGAGGGGGAGTTCCCGGTGTGCGAGGATGTCGCCGCGCGCTCGCTCGCGCTGCCGTTCTTCCCGCAGATGGGTGAGGGGCAGGTGGGCCGCGTGGTGGAGGGGCTGGACGGCGCCCTTTCGTCGCTGTGACGATTGAACCGCACGCGTCTCTCGATCGCACGAGCCCAGGGACGCTGACAACGACGCCCGTGACTCGCACATTGGCGCTGAAGCTGTGGTGGAGCCGGCCCGGCGTTAACTTGGCTGGTCAGCCAGCTTCGATCATCCTGAATTTTCTCTTGACAACCCATCATGCGAACGTTAGATTGCGTTTCGAGGAGAGGGACGGGTCAGGGATGGCTCCAAGATGACTTCCGGGCGCAACGCGCTCGGCTGCTGGGGTCCGTTCATTGGCTCACACGGATGCGCTTGATCCACCATCCAAATCCGGCATCCGCCCGGAAATCAGCGGCATATTCTCGGTCAAGCAATAACGGGGGGCATGGTGCGTTATGTTCAACACGATCGACACTCCGCCAAGAGAAGCGCATTCCAGCGTCACTCTTGTGGCTTGGAGGCCAAGTCGCGATCTGGACTTTCCTGAGTGGGCCGCTGTTGGTCGTCGTCTCGGGGCGATGGGTCGCTGCTGTCAGTGGACGATCGGCGATTGGATTCGCTACGGCCACGCGAAGTTTGGCGAGCGATACGCTCCGGCTGCGCGCATCACCGGGTATGACGTCCAGACATTGATGAACATGGTTCATGTTGCCTCTCGGTTCGAGGTCTCCCGACGTCGGAAGGGTCTCTCGTGGAGTCATCATGAGACCGTTGCGTCTCTTGAGCCAGATCAGCAGGAGTATTGGCTGGACCGGGCGTTCGCCGAAAGATTCTCCGTCGCCGATCTCCGGCTCGAGCTGCGCACCAGCCGGCGCAAGCAGGCGCCGGATCTCGAGGTCTCCTCCAGCGCGCCGACGATGTACTTGAGAGCCCAGAAGGTGCTTGTCACGTGTCCCACATGTGGGGGGGAATTCCCCGCACCCCCCAATCTCCGTCTTGTAGCATCCTGAGCGGACGCACCTCTGAGCGGACCGGCCGGGCGCTACCGATGCGAAAGGGCGCACAAGCCGTCAGGCCCGTGCGCCCTCTCCTCCTACGCGAGCGGTCTTAGATAGTTAATTTTAACTCTAATTTACTCCCTTTGATGCTTAACGTCTTCGTAAAGGTGGACTTGAACGGGAACGTTCCGCCGCCAAGACCGTTGATTTCGGCCGCGAGGTGTACGTTTGGGCCACCTTCGAATGCTTCGATTCCTTGCGTGCTTCCGGTCGAGGCGAACGTCAGCGTCATCACAGTCGTCGCTTTGGCGTTCACGCCTGAGACTTCTCCGATCACCCCTCCATTTATTTTCACTTCGTTCGCGCCGCACTTGAATTCGGCGAAGAGGCCGCCTGGTCCTGTGCCAACAAGCGCTTCGCCGCCCGAGGCGGCACCACCAAGCATGCCCAGCGTTCCTGCCACTTCGAACGTGACGATCTGGCCGGCTTTCGCTTTCGCGCCACCAGTGCATTTTTCCCCGGCCGATGTGCATTCCTCGAATGTGAAGACAACGGTTGAGGTGGTCGCTGCGGCTTTGCCTTTGCCTTTGCTTTTTTTACATACGACGGCCGGCAGTTCCGCGCCTTCCGGCGTGAACGCCTTCAACGCCAGTTCGCCTGAGGTGGCCGTGAAGGCCGTGGCTTTGGCGGCGGGAACCCAGACGAATTCTTTTCCTTTTCCGGCTTTTTTGCCGGGTATTGTGCATAGGGAGTCCGTGAATTCGCCTGTGCCAACTTTTGCCGCTTTGCACACTCCGCGTTCAATTCCGGGTTCGGCCATTGCGGAGGTCGCTGCAACGGTGCTCATCGCGAGTACGGCCAGCAAGCCCACTCCGATGCCTCTGATGCATAACATCATCCCACTGTTCCTTTCTCTCTGTGTTGGGGCCGGTCGGCGCGTGTCGCCCTGCTGTCTCTCCTGGGCTTGAGACGCTCCGGCCTCCCATTCCCACTGTGCGTCACTTAACGTCAGTGGTCTTGCGTCCTGGACCTTGGCGGAAAACGCCGTCGGCATCAAAGTCAAGCGATGGGAGCGTCTGTTGCCAGCGACGCGACGGAATGGGACCGGGAGCGTTGTCGAGCATGCCGTTTCTGCCATAATTGCGGTGACTATCCCGACGTCGGGAGGTATCGACGTTTTGCTCGTCAGCGTGCGAGTGAGAGCCACCCCAGCCGCTATGTGGCTCTGTCAATGCGTTGATGCCAAATTCGTCGTAATTGGCTCTCAAGCGATTGGCGTGCGAGAGTTCCGGGACGGTTCCACCAGCAACCTTCGGACGTCTTGCCAACATGGACATTCCCTACCCGTGCGAGGCGATTCCGCCATCGCCCAGTGACCTGCTCGTCCTCGGCGCCGGCGCCAAGGGCGCCGCGATAGCGATGAAGGCCAGTGTGCTCAACAGCGTCGGCGTGGGGCCGATCACAACGACGCTCGTGGAGGCGACCAGCCCGGCGGCTGCGTGGATGGACGGGAATGGTGTGACCTCGAGCCGGGAGGTGCTCGCGATCAGTCCGTCCAAGGATGTGGGGTTTCCGTATAGGAGCGCCTCTGCCTTCGGCGAGATCGGCGAGGCGGTCGATGAGGCCGCGCTGCGCTTCTCCTGGCAGCGCTACCTGGTCGAGAGCGGTTGCTATGACGAGTGGGTGGACGCCGGCTCGCCTCCCGTGCAACGGCGGGTGTACGGCGCGTACCTGGCATGGGTCTTGTCGCGTGCGACGGAGGGAGTC
>DATNLQ010000153.1:0-2974 GCA_035602785.1 Solirubrobacteraceae bacterium | reverse complement strand
GCCAGCAGCTTGGCTGTCTCGCGGCGAAGCGGGGTGGCGCGCTCCTTCCGACCCTTACCCATGCAACGGATGTGCGCCCCGATGCCCAGCACGACATCGCCCCGCCTGAGACCGACTAGTTCGGAAGCCCGCAGGCCTGTCTGGACCGCAAGCAGCAGCAGAGCATAATCGCGCCGCCCCGCCCATGTGGTGCGATCCGGAGCCGCCAGCAACGCGGCAACCTCGTCGGCAGCCAGGAACGTCACCGTGCGCTTCACGTAGCGCTTGTTGGGCATCGCGAGGATGCGCTGGCAGTGCAGCAGCCAGGTTGGATCGCTCATCGCGACGTAGCGGTAGAACGACCGGATTGCAGCGAGCCGGGTGTTGCGGCTGCGCGCACTGTTGCCCCGCGCCGTCTCGGTATGGACGAGGAAGTCGGCGACCAGATCGGCGTCGATATCCTCGACCGTGAGTTTGACCGGCGACTTGCCATATCGAGCGCCCGCATATCTGAGCAGCAGCCGGAACGTGTCGCGATAGCCCGCGACCGTATGTCGGCTCGCCTCCATCTGGACGCACAGCCGGTCGGTGAAGAAGCGCTGGATCAGCGCGGACAAGGCGACCGCGCTCATTGGGCTGCCTCGCAGCGATCGGCGGTCGCTCGCGTCATCGCCAGATCGAGCAGTTCCGGCACCGCTTCCAGATACCAGTAAGTGTTGGAGGGATCGCTGTGGCCCAGATAGGTGGTCAGCCGGATCATCTCGCGCGCCGGGTCCTTGCCGGTCCGGTACCAGTCGATCATCGTGCGCACGGCGAAGGTGTGGCGAAGATCGTGTATGCGCGGTCCCCGGCCATGCTTGCAGTATGGCTGAGGAGTCCGAAGCCCGATCTGCTGGCTGGCCCGCGCGAAGTTGTAGCGGGCCGAGCAGTCGGTGAGCCTCGTTGTCTTGTCGGTGACGAACAGCGGTTTGGCGGGATGGCCGATCAGTCGATCGCGTTCGGCAAGATAATCGATCATCTGCGCGACGACGCTCGGATCGAGCGGCAGCAACCGCTCTTTGCCCAGCTTGCCTTGCCGGACGCGCAACACGTCATGATCAGCGTCGAGGTCGTCACGGTCGAGCGCGAGCGCCTCGCTGATCCTCAGGCCTGTGACAGCGATCAGCCCGAACAAGGTGGAGCAGGTCAGCCCACGCAAGCCGTAGATCGATGGCAGCGCCTCGGCCGCTGCGATGATCGATCCGATCTCGGCATCGGTGTAGATATGCGGGCGTGAACGCTGGTAGGCGCCCGACAACAGACCGCGCGGCGGCGCTTCGTGCGCCGGATCGAAGCTGCTGAGCCACTGCGCGAACAGGCGTACGACGCTGAGCCTCGCCGCTCGCGTCGAGGGGCAGGCTTGGGCCAGCGTGGCATGCCAGCGCAGGAACAACGCCGAGTCGATATGAGCGGCGCCTTCACGGTCGGCGAACCGGGTAAAGCGACGCAAGATGTGCTCGCTGGTGGTAAGGTCGTAGCCGAGGATGCGCCGGACGCCCAAATAGCGGTCGAGCTGGGAGGTGAGGCTCATTTCGCGCCTCCCACCACCGGCCAGGGCTGCGCGACCGACCGCAGTCCATCGATGTCGAGCCGGGCATATATCATCGTCGATGATCGCGAGCGGTGTCGCAGCACGTCCCCCACTTCGTCGAGCGACGCGCCCATGTTCACGAGCTGGGTGGCAAGGCTGTGACGTAGCAGATGCGATCCCACATAGGGCGTCGCCGGCTTCTGGCCGGTCGCTTTCAGCGCATCCTTGAGGATGGCGTTGACGATCTGCCCAGCCTTGAACGGGCGATGCGGCGCGCGTTGGGCGACGAACATCGAGCGGCAGGTGGCCGGTCCTCGCTCCTCACGAAGATAGCGGCTCAGTGCATCGCCGACCTCTACCGTGATCGGCAGGCGGTCATGCAGCTTGCCCTTGCCGCGCACCACAAGTTCACCCGAACGCCAGTTGATGTCGCCGAGCTGGATCGCGATGACCTCGGCCGCGCGCAGCCCGAGCCGGGCCATGAGGAGCAGCATCGCATAGTCCCGCGCACCGCGCCGGGGATTGTCGCGCACGGAAGCGAGCACCGCCTCGACGCCGTCCGGCGACAGGTGGCGCGGCAGTCGCGCGCGTCGGGCCTGGGCCGCCTTCGGCAGACTCAGCGCCAAGTTGGTCGCCGTGGCCCCGCGTCCGAACAGATATTGAAGGAAGATACGGACATGGGTCGCCACCGTCTTATCGCGGCGGGCGCTGGTCAGCACATGCTCCATGAAGCCGATCGCGTCGGCGGGACGCAGGCTGCCCGGATCGATGATCGCCTCGCCAAAGCGATAATCGAGGAAGCGACGCGCGAAGCCTATCGTGTGCGGGATGGTACGCGGGCTGAGGCCTCGTTGCTTCACGAGGTAGGTCTCGAAGTCCGCAAGCAACGCCGCTCGTGCGATCTCCGCCTCCGTCAGCGGCGCAGGCTGCGCCACGCCGATATCGATCAGATGCTGAACAAGCCGACGCGCGATGGTGTCGAGGCGTATCGTGTTCTTCCGCGCCCTCGGTACGTTTCGCGTCAGTGGATCAACGCAATCGAGCGTTACAGACGAGGGCGTGATGCCCGCTTGATCCAGCAACGCACCGAACTTCCTCGCCCGGCGCCGATACGTAACAATCGTCCGCGCCGTGTAGTTGTCGGCGGCATAGGTCTGCTCGAACGCGGGCAGATACGACTCGATGCAGGTTTCCAAATCTTCGGACATGATCTTCGTGCTCCATGTTGTTGGAGCGACGAAGATTATGCCGAACTCGACTTACGGTTTTACAAGGGAAGCCGCCGAGCTCCAGCCACATGCGGCATAATCCGGATCGCGGCATTATGAGCGAGTTCGTGCAGGACGACGACCGCGCGCTCTTCCGGGCCGTGAAAGGCTTCGTCCGGAGGCATTTGAATGACGTCGAGCGACGGGCTGTAGAAGG
>DATNLQ010000138.1:0-52213 GCA_035602785.1 Solirubrobacteraceae bacterium | reverse complement strand
CCGGTTGACGAGTTGGTGGGCGCGACGCTCACCCCCGGCAGCAACTCCTTCGGCCCGGCCGTCGTGATCGATCCCAGCATCGAAGAAGGCACGGGCACGAGCCCCGACCTGGCGATGAGCTCCACGGGCCGGGCCGACCTCGTCTACCGCGTCGTCAAGCCCAACGGCTCGGTCGCCCTGCTGCACCCCGGCGACGTGGACGAGGAAGTGCGCGTGGCGCACTTCGACGGCAACCGCTGGACCCGCCTGGGAGCGGTCAACCGCGATCCCGAACTGTCGATGCGCCCACCCACGGCCGCCAACGCGCCGCAGATCGCGATCGGCCCGACCGGCAACGGCGTGGTCGTGTGGCAGGAGCCCGACATCAACGGCGTGGCCCGCATCTGGGCCAGGCGCCTGTTCGGCGCCACGCTCGACTACGTGCTGCCGGTCAGCGCGAGCAGCTACAACGGCGCGCAAATCGGACAGGACGCGGATGCGCCCAGCGTGTCGATCTCCTATCTCGGGCAGGCCGAGGTCGCCTACCGACAGGCCACGGGGCCCGGCTCGCCGCTGCCCGGTCCGCGCATCTTCTTGAACACGCTGCCCGACGGCGAAGCGGAAAGTGGCGCCGAGTTCACCGGGGCCGTCGTGGCCGACTCCGAAGTCGCCGGCGGCGCGGGCGCGGCGATCGGGCCGCCGAGCATCGACACGGACGCGCGCCATGAACTGCGCCTGCTGTATGCCAGCAACGGCACGCCGCGCATCGTCGAAGGGAACGACCTGGGGCTGTCGGGCGCGCTGTCGCTCGGGCCGCCGGTCAGCGGCGAAGAACCCATCTCCACGAGCGTCATGAACCCGAGCGGCGGCGGCGTGTCGGCTTGGACCAGCGCCAACCCGCAGGGACAGGCACAGGTGGCGGTGCGCGAGAACTACCCCGAAGGCGGCCTCCAGACCGCCCTCGTCAGCGGAGGGGCGGGCGGGCCGATCGGCGAACTGGCCGTCGGCCGCTCGGGCCTGGGCGATGGTCTGATCGCGTTCAGGCAGGGCGAGTTCGGCAACGCCGCGATCGTCGCCACCGAGACCTCCGCGGCTCCGGCCCGGTTCGTGACCAACGTGCCGAAGGGATGGATCAAGCCGTCGCAGGCCGTGATCTCGTGGGTGCCCGCCGAAAGCGCCGACGAACCCCTCAGCTACGCCGTCGTGCTCGACGGTCGCGAGCTGCAGCCGCTGGGCGACGCTCACGAAATGCGCATCAGCGCGCGTGGGCTCGGCAGCGGTCTGCACCACGTGCAGGTGCTCGCCAGCGACCGCTACGGCGACTCGGTCCTGACGCCTCCCACGCCGCTTCGCATCGACGCCCAGCCACCGGTGGTCGCGTTCAAGCGCACGCATGGCGGCTTCGGCGTCACCGTGCGCGTGAGCGACGCGCAGTCTGGCGTCGACGTCGGCGCCGTCAGCGTCGAATTCGGCGACGGCCACAGCGCGCACGGGCGCGCTCAGTGCCGCCACCGCTATGCCCGTGGCGGCACGTACACGATCGTCGTGCACGTGCGCGACAAGCTCGGCAACGCCGGCGTCGTGCGCCGGCTGGTAAGCGTGCCATGAGAGCTGTCGCGGCGATCTTCTCCCTCGCGCTGACCCTCGCGCTGATTGCGCCCACCGCCGCCAACGCGGACGTGTTCGAAACGATCCGCTTGGCCTCGGTCGATACAGCCGGGTCCACGCAGCAGGCGGACTACGCTCGCGACCCCGCGATCTCCGGCAATGGCGAATACATCGCCTTCGACGGGGAGTTCGACGGGGAAAAGGGTGTTTGGCGCCGCGACCTGGCCAGCGGGGCGGTCGAAAAGGTGGTCGGCGGCGACGCGCGGCTTCCGTCGATCAGCGAAGAAGGCCGCTACATCAGCTTCACCACGACCGAACGGCTCGTGCCCGAAGACACGAACGAAGGCCCCGACGTGTATGTGCGCGACATGGACGTGCCCGCGGAAGCGCCCGGCGCGTACACGCTCGTATCGGCGATCACCGTCGCCGGCGCCACGCAGGGCCTGCGCTACGAATACGCCGCGTCTCCGGGCACGCCCCTGCGCGAGCAGGAAGAAAAGCAGGTCGGGGCGCTGGCGCTGGGGCGCTCGGCGATCAGCGCCAACGGACGCAAGGTCGCCTTCGTGACCACCGCGGCCTCCGATCTCGCCGGCCCGGGGACCCCCGCGATGCAGGTCGCGGTGCGCAACCTGGAAACCGGGGAAACGCAGTTGGTCAGCGCGCTCGCCGATCCCGCCACGGGCGCCCCCGAACTGAACGCCGAAGGGCAGGACATGCCCGTGCCGACGACGGGCGAAAACGGCCGCGTGGTGGGCGCGATCTACCCGGAAAAAGCCAAGACCCTGTTCGAACCTGTCACGGGAGAAACCAATCTGTCGACCTTCGGCGACATCTGGGTGGGCGCGTCGATCAGCGCGGACGGCTCCACGGTCGCCTGGTTGGGACAGCAGGTCGGGCGCCAGACGAAGGTGCTCGGCCACGACGCCGCCGCCAGCGAGCCCGAATACACCGAGCCGCTGTGGCGCAGGATCGACGAAGGCCCCACTGCGCCGATCCGTCGCGTCACAGGCGGCACGGATCCCGCCAGCCCGGCCTGCGAAGCCAGCGGCGAGCAGAGCGTGTCACAGCCGCCGTCGCTGTCGGACCCCTGCCAGGGGCCGTTCGAACCGAGGCTCCCCGAAAGCGGCGAAGCGGGGATCTGGGCGGACGGCAGCGAAGGGCCCGACTACCAGCCCCACCTCAGCGCCAACGGCAACCTCGTGGCCTTCCTGTCCGACGCGCGCTACCTGCTCACGGGCAACGAATTCAACGGGCTCGGAGACTCCGACGACCTGTATGTGGCGAACATGCAGAGCGGGCTCACGCGCACCCTCGCGCTCACTCGCCTGACCGCGCTGGCGGGCGGCAACGTCGCGGAAACGGCGAGGGCGGCGCCGATCAGCGACATCGGCATCTCGCCGGATGGCACCCAGGTCGCCTTCTCGACCAAGCGCACCGCCTTCCCACTGAGCGTGCCGGCCTACGTCAGCGCGCCGGCGGGGACCGCGGGGATGGCGGAACTGTATGACGTCGATCTGGCCGACGAGACGCTCACGCGCGTCACGCACGGCTTCGGCGGCGAAGACGAACCGGCCGAAGAGCCCCACGAAGAAGTCACCGGCGAAGACCCCTATAAGGGCGACGAGCAGGGGTCGTTCTCTCCCTCCTTCTCCGACGACGGCGACGTGCTCGCGTTCTCCTCCAGCGCCGACAATCTCGTCTTCGGCGACGGCAACGACGCGGTTGACGCGTTCGTGGTCAACCGCAAGGTGTTTCCCACCGAAACGGTCCAGCAGTACATCTCGAGCCCGCCGCCCGGACTGTCCCTCGTCCCAGCATGGCTGCTCGGCATCAGCGCGCTCGCCCACGCCAACGGCAGCGTCACGCTGTACGCGCAGGTGCCGGGCGCCGGCCAGCTGCGCGCGAGCGCGCAGGGCAGCGTGCTGGTGAGCTCGCCGGCGCGACACGGCCACAAGCGGTCCACTCACGCGGCTCTCGAGACCGTCGCGTCGGCCGCCCGCAGCGCCACGGGCGCCGGCGCCCTGCAGTCGCTGACGCTCTCGCCGCCCGCTCGCTACCTGGCGATGGCCGAGCGCAGGGGTGGGCTGTCGGCGACCGTCACTGCGACGTTCAGCGCTCCCGGCCACGCCACGCTGCGCCAGAGCATCCTGATCACCTTCCACCGCACGATCAAGGCGCCCAAGCCCACTCGCAAGAAGGCCAGGCGCGGCAAGCCGCGCCGCAAGGGGCACGGCGGATGAGCCCACGCGCGCTGTCGATCTCCGTGTTGCTGGCTGCGCTGCTTGCGCTCGCTGCGCTCGGCGTGACGGCCGCCGCGGCGGCTGCCGAAGAAGGGCTCGCCGACGACGGCAGCGCCAGCTGGCGCCTGGAACAGCCGTCCGCGCCGGCTCCGCCGCCGGGTGTGGAACCGGCTCCGGTGCCGATCGGGCTGGGCAGCATCGGCGACATCGAGTTCTACGCTCCCAACCGCGGCCTGCTCATCACCGCCGGCGAGAGTCCCACGATCCCGCCGGGCGTGTGGGTCTACAACGGCAACTCCTGGCGCGAGCTGGCCAACAAGTGCGGAGCGACGCACGGGCGCATCGCGTGGGCGGGCGCGAACGACTTCTGGACGGTGTCCGACGGGCGCCCGGGTCAGCAGGCAAACGAACACGGCGTGCTGCCGCCGCTCGAGGACAACACCCTCTGTCACTTCAACAACGGCAAGATCGAAACCTCCTACGCCTCGCTGGCGTTCCGCGCGGACTCCTACCAGGCGATGAACGCGGCCGGCTGCATCTCCGAATCCGACTGCTGGTTTGGCGGCGGGGCCCTGCCCGACGAACCCGACGAAGCCTTCCAGCTGCACTGGAACGGCAGCTCGGTGAGCGCCGAACCGTATCCGCGCGAAGGGCACGCGATCGAGGACATGAGCCCGTTCGAAGGGCACCTGTACGAGAGCGTACGCATCCTCAACACGGATGGCACCGGCTCGGGCGTCAACAACAGCGAACCGTCCGTGCTGCACCTGATCGCGCCGATCGGCCAGCAGCCGACCTTCACCTCGCTGTCGCCCAAATCGCTGGACCTCTACTTCGAAGGGCTCGTCACGATCGAAAATGAAGGCAAAGAGGAAACCGTCTTTCGCGAAGAGTTCCCCGATGCGCTCGAATTCCTGCACCTGTCGGCGGCCGAAGGCTCGCTGTGGGCGGCGGCGGGGCCGTACGAAGAAAAGCCGCCCAAGGGCTCGGCGCCGGCGCAGGTGACCGTCGATCGCCTGAGCGGGGAAAGGTGGACGCCGCTGATTGGCCCCAACGCGCCGACCCTCGGGTCCAGCGCCTTCCCGGATGACGGCGTCAACGCGATCGCCGCGGAACCCGGCAGCGATGCGGCCTGGATCGCGGTGTCCAAGCTGGTAGAGCACCCCAGCCCCACGGCCGAAGCCATCGTCGCCCGCGTGCAGGCCAACGGCACGGTGTCGGACGTCGAACATCTGGGCCACACCGGCGCCGCCACGCAGATCGTCTGCCCTGCCGCTCACGACTGCTGGATGGCGACGGCGGGGGGCTGGCTCTACCACCTGGCCACGGAAACGGAACGCCAGCTGCCGGAAGACACGAGCTTCGCCTTCAAGCCGCTGATCACCGAAAGGCCGGAAGACACCGGTGTGCCGCCGGTGATCCCCGACGCGCCGCCACCCGACGACTCCGGCGCCCCCGGCGAAGCACCGCCGATCACGCTGCCGCCGGTGGAACTGCACAACGAAACGCGCGTCGCCGTGCCGCTGCTGTCGGCGATCCACGCCCGACTGGTGCACGGCACGACGCTCGAACTGCGCTTCCACCTGGCGACCAAGGCTCGCGTGCGCCTCGTCGCCAGCGTCGTCGCCAAGCGCCATGCGCGCGTGGTCGCGAGCACCTCCACGCACACGTTCGCGGCGGGCAACCGCAAGCTGATGCTGCGCCTGGATCGCGACCGCTGGCCCAACAAGCTGATCTTGGAGACCAGGGCGCTCGGCCCGCTGCCGACCGCCTCCACCAGGGAACTGGGCACCAACACGGTCTCCACCGGGTTGCACGTGCTGCCGAGCACGCACACCTTCCAGGGATTGGATGCGCTGCTTTGAGGCCCGCTCGAGCGAGCCGAGGCCGGCTGGGCCGGCGGGGTGTCGGCGCCGTCGCGCTGCTGGCTGTCGCGCTCGCGGCGGTTCTGCTGGCGGGCTGGCCAGGCGTAGGCGGCGTCCAGCGGGCGGCGGGAGCGGCGGGCGCCGAAGGCGAACCGTACGCGCAAACCGATGACGCCGTGCCGGCGCACAACATGATCGTGTTCGGCGCCTCGCCGGAAGACCCCAGCGTGGGCTCGGGCGAAGACGAGACGTGGGGCATCGGCGAAGCCGGCCGGTTGAACAGCGAAGCGTGGCGCGTGCTGCGCTACACGCGCGCTAACGGTTGGTCGTCGGCGCCGCCGGCGCAGGGCGCGAGCGGCGGGGCGCTGGCGGAATTCCGGCCCGACAGCGCGAGCCCGCTGACGGGCACCACGGACGCCACGGGCGACGGGGTGCTGGTGGGCACGGCCGCGCCCGAAAAGGAAGGCCAGGCCCATTCGCAGGTCGTGCTCGTGCGCGATCCCGGCGAAGACGAAGGCGCTTTCCGTCAGACCGCGCCGGTCCCGCCGGCGCTGCTCAAGCCCGCAGGCCAGCCGGCCCAGGAACTGTTCGTCTCCGGCGGCCGGGCGCCGCTGCTGGCGGCGCTCGACGAAAACGGTCACGCGGGCGCGCTCGTGGTCCCCGTCAGCTCGCAGGTGTCCGCCACCGAGACCGGGGTCCTGCACTGGAGCGGCGCCACCCGCGAATGGACGCGCGAGCCGATCGAAGTGCCCGGCGGGGCCCAGGAAGGCTTCCACGTGCTGGCGATCGGGGCGAGCTCGCCCGCCAACGCGTGGCTGCTCGCCCAGCTGTCCTCCTCCAGCAGCGGCGTCGCGCTGTTCCGCCGCCAGGAAGGACAGGCCGGCGAACCGACCACCTGGCAGCCGGTCGCGCCCGCGCCCGGCGCCAAGCCGGCCGCTGTGCTGACGATCCCGCGCTCCGGCGGCGAAGGCAAGCAGCTCGCGATCCCCGGGGCGCCCAACCACGTGCGGGCGCAGGTCCTCGCCGTCACCTCCGAAGGGCTGTGGATCGACGGGGAAACAGCCGAAGGGTCGATCTCCGCGACGGTCTTCTTCAAGCCCAGTGGGGCGGGCGACAGCGGCGAAGTGACGGCCAGCTGGTGTCGTGGCGAATGCACCTACAGCCTGCCGCTGCTGGCCAGTGAAGGGCTCCCCGTCGGACCCTCGCGCAGCTTCGCCTGGAGCGGTTCCGGCCCGTTCGGCCAGCGCGTGATCACGGGGTTCGCCGAAGGGGTCACGCTGCGCCTGGAAGGCTCCGAATTCAGGCGCGTTGTCTCGCTGGGCAGCTCCGAAGCGCCCAACGACGTGGGCGGGACGTTGGGCGCCGCCTTCTCCAACCCGCGCGAGGGTTGGCTGGGCAACGAGCTGCTCCCCGTGCACGTGACCGAGGAACCCGCTCCTGATCGCCTGCAGCCCTACCCCGCGCCCTTCCACGACGCCCTGGTGGCGATCGCGTCCCAGCCGGAAGCGCCGGTCGGGGCGCTGACCAGCCAGGCGGTCGCCGTGGGTGACCAGGGGGAGGTGGCGCGCTACGTACCCGGCGAGGGTTGGCAGCCGGAAAGCCTGCTGTCTGCGAGCGGTCGACCCGAGCACCCGCGCCTGCGCGCGGTGAGCTGGCCGACGCCGAACCGCATATATGCGGCGGGCGAAGCCGGCGAAGCAGCGCCGATGTGGCTGTGGCGGGCGGAAACGGGTCTGTGGGAACCCGACCCAGCGACGCCGGTCGACTTCCGCGGCACGATCCTCGGCATCGCCTTCGAACCGGGCAACCCGAGCCGCGGCTATGCGGTCGGCGAGCCCGGCGTCGCGGGCGAACCTGGGGTGCTGCTGAGCTATGGCAAGACCTGGACCCAGGAAACGCTGCCGCCGGAAGTCGACGGCGCGGTCTTCACCTCGGTTGCGTTCGCCGGCTCGGAGGCGATCGTCGCCTTCCGCATCGCCCACCACCGCTCAGGCGAAGTCAACAGCTCCAACGGCTTCTACACCGGCGGCCTGCTCGTCAACGAAGGCTCCGGCTGGCACGTCGACCAGGGGGCCACGGAAGCGATCGGCCCCGAAGGTGTGCCCTGGGCGGTCGCCGGCCTGCCCGACGGCGGCGCCGCCTTCTCGGCGGAAACCGTCACGGGTGAACCGCTGGTCGTCGAGCGCAACGCGCAGGGCTCGTCGTGGCAGCCGACCGCGATCCCCTATCCGGCGGCGGAGCCGAGCTCGCTCGCGCTGTTCCGCGAAGGGGGCACGCTACGCGCGATCGGCGCGGGCTCGGTGCCGGATACTCGCAACATCGACTTCCAGGTGGCGCCGCCGGCCGGCAACCCCGAAGACCTGCTGCCGGCGTATCCGCTGGCGGCCGAAGAAGGCAGCGACCCGCTCATCCGCCAGACGGCCGACGGATGGAGCGACGAGGAGCACACCTTCGACTCCGCCCAGGACCCCGTCGGCGAATACAAATCCTACGACATGGTCGATCAGCCCGAACCGATCGCAGCGGTGCTGACCGGCCCGGGCGGCGAACAGGGTTGGGCGGTCGGCGGCGTCGTCGACAATGCCACCTCCACAGGCGCCCACGACACCGCGGAAGTCGCCCGCTACCCGGCCGAACCCGGGGTCACGCCGCCCGGCGTGGCGAGCTCGACGGTGGAAGTGCACAAAAACGAAGCGACCTTCGCGATCGGCGGCAACGCTGCCTGCGAAGCGCCGTGCGCGGATCGCGAAAACGCCGGCATAGGCCCCGACGTGTGGCTCTCCTCGGCCCTGCAGCGGGCCGGCTCGATCGAAGGCGTGCGGGCGTTCGTCTACACGGGCCCGCGGCTCACCACGGGGCTCGGGCATGGCACCTCGCCCGTGCCGTATCCGCGCGAGTTCGCGCGCTATGCGACGCTGATGGGCCAGAGCAAGATCCCCGCCTTCGTGGCCGCCTCGGCCACCGACCGCGAAGGGCCGCCGGGCGAAGGCGATGCCCGCAGCGCCTGCGAATTCGCCCAGGACCTCGGCGAAGGCTTTCGCAGCGCGGCGAAAGGCAAGGAAACCCGCGGCGAATTCTCGCTCGCGGAAGCCGGCTCCGCCCCGAAACCGGAAACGGAATTCTGCTCGGCCGACCAGGAACCGGGCTACTACTCGCTGCGCTCGGAAAAAGTGCGCTCGGAAAAGGCGGGGGAAGGCAAAGGGCCCGTCCGCGTGATCGTGCTCGAAGACGCCACCGAAGTCGGCCCGGCACAGCTGGAATGGCTGAAAGGGGAACTGGCCTCCGCCGCCCAGGCACAGGGACCTGTGCACGGCGTAGAAATCCCTGACGAACCGGCGATCGTGATCGGCAACGCCAACCTCGGCGCGCAGGCCGCCGCCGGAGACGCCAACGCCGGGCAAGTCGTGAATGCAATCGTCGAAGGAGGTGCGTCCGCCTACTTCTATGACGCCCCCGAAGAAAACGTCAGCGGCAAGCTCAGCGCCGGATCCAAAGAAATCCCCACGTTCGGCTCGGGCACCCTCGGCTACATCGTCAAATCGCCCGAAGAAGCGAGCTTCAAAGCGCACAGCGGCTTCATGCTGGCGCAGGTCCCCGAACCGACTCCTGGCAGAGGCAACTTCGTGACCGTCACCGCCCGCCTGATCCCGGACATCGGCGAACTCTCGCTGGAAGCCAAAGGCGGAGTGCTGCTGCGCCGCAGCAGCGCCTCCCTGTTCGCCGGCCTCGCGCGCCGGCCGCGCGGCGGCGGGGTCTCCTCGCGCGAGCAGGGCAGGAGTCGCAGCTTCGATTACATCCCGATCCACGCCAACACCTGCGTGGAAGTCTCCTGCAATGGCATCATCCCGCCGGAATTCAAGTTCAAATCCTCGAACACCGAAGTCGGCAATTTCGTCAAGCCCAACACCGCGGCCGCCAGCGAAGAATCCGCCAACGCGGTGCTGCTCGAAAACGAAAAACCGATACCCGACGAAGAGTCCGGTCTGTTCTGTGCGTTCAACGCGGGTGAAACGACCGTCACGCTGGAAGCCGGTGGACTGTCGGCGTCGCTGAAGGTGACCGTCGAGGAAGGCTCTGTGCGGCGGCCCTGCGGCACCACGCCGATCAACAAGCCGGCCACCAGCCAGCAGACGCCGGTGCCTGCGCCCCCGCCGCCCCCGCCGCCCCCGCCCACCGTGTCGCCGGGGCCGACCGCCACGCTGCCGCCCCCGCCGACGCCGCCGCTGCTGCCCGCCGCGCCATCGCCGGCACGGCCCGTCCCGCGGCCCGTCCCGCCGCCGCTGTTCATAGCCGGGACGCCCCCGGTCGCTGCGCTGCCCGCGTTCGTGCCGCTGCCGGTTCCCTCGCCCGCGCGGCCGACGCCGCCGAGCGGCACCTCCGCGGTCACCTCGCCGATCGAGGTCGCAGAACATCAGGAAGAAGAGGAGGAGGCGACCGAGTCCGTCAGCAACCAGGCGGTTGCCTACCGTGCCCCAGAACACGAGCCGGTGCCCGCCTACCTGCTCGGCATCATCGTGCTCGCGGCCTTTGCCGGAGCCACCGCGCGCCGCGGCCGGCCTCGTCGCGGGGGCCGCGAGGTGCGCGTCGCTCCCGCCACGCTGAACACGATGCGCAGCGAGCGCCGCATCTCTCGCCGACGGGGTCCGTGGTGAGCGGCGGCGTTCGCCACGCGTTCACAGACTGAAAACAACATCCTCCAGGCCTGGTGTCAAGCTCATTTTCAATGTCCTGGCTCCGGCGTGAAATGTGTGGCCTGTCGGTCAAGGTGCCCGCGGATCCGGCCTGTCTCGAGGGGCTCCGCGCCCATTCCCACCACTGAACAACCACACGAACGGAGTTCCATGCTGCACTCGCCACGCTCACGCACAACCGCGCTTTCCCTGATCGTGATGTGTGCAATCGCGTTCGCCGTCCTGGCCACGAACGCGATGGCGGCTGGCGGCTTCGGGGAACTGACGCGCTTCGGCGAAGGAGGCTCCGGAACTCAAACCGGGACTCTGCGCGAGCCCTTCGAAGCGCTTAGCGGACAGTTTACGGGGACGAGGGCGATCGGCGTCGACCCCACCGACAACAGCGTCTACGTGGTCGACGAACCGACCGAACCCAGCCAGGAAAAAAGCGAAGTGGCCCCAGACCTGGAAGAAGACGCCGAAACCTGCCCGCCGGGCTACACGGAAGTGCTTGGCCCCAACGAAGAACCGATCAACTGCTACGAGTTGCACGGCCCGGTCGAACGCCACTTCCGCCTGCAGAAGTTCAAAGTGGAACCGAGCGGCGAATACAAATCCGATGGCTCGGTGGAATTCTCCGAAAAGCTTCCCGTCTTCGAACAGGAACCGTTCGAAGATCCCTCGGTGCTCCGCTCCGAACAGACGATCGAGGGGATCGCCGTGGATCCCTCCCGCGAACGCGTGTACCTGCTGTCGGTGGACGAGCGCCGCAAGGCCCCGGACGCGATCAGGGCGAAGTTCTCGCAGTTCCCGCAGACGCCCGAATCCGAAGCCCACGAGCTCGAGGCCTCGCAGCTGTTCGCGTTCTCGACGAATGAATTGAAACCGGAGGGCAAAAGCGGCACCCCGGTGCTGACCGGACGCAGCGAAATCGGCGCCGAATCGTCGGCCGCCGGCGCGGCGCTGCTGGAACCGGCGGGCATCACCGTGGCCACCGCCAGCGGCGACGTGATCGTGCTCGCCCACATCGACACCAAAGGCGAAGCGAAGGACCAGATCCACAACGCCTGGGATCACTACGTCCTGCAGCAGATCACCCCCACGGGTGCCCTCGGCGAACGTTACGTCGACGAAACCGACGTGCTCAAGAAGCACTTCACACCTCTGTCGGTCAAGCCGAACTCGCCGATCGTTGTGCCCGCGCCTAGCGGCGAACGGGTGCTGGTGAGCGACGAAGAACTGGTCGAAATCCCCAGCCCGTTCTCCAAGGAGGAAGCGGCTCGCAGCTTTGCCCCCTACCCCAACGAAGACGGCGTCGCCCACCCGGTGCGCAACTCCGAAGTGGGTGGCCTGCTGTCGGTCTCGCCCGACGGCAAGACCATCGACGTTACCGCCAAGGTTGTCAAGGAATCCAAGGCTGAAGAAGAACTCTGGGGTGCGATGGAGCTGTCGGCGGAAACGGGCGCCGAGATCGGCTGGACGGGCGGCCAGGAAACCAAAGGGAGCAAAGTGGAATGCGCTCTTGAACCGTACAACGCCAACCTCCTCACGCCCACGCCTCAGATCGCGGCGGCAAGCGGCGGTAAGCTGTTCGTCCTGTCGACCGAATTCCTGCTCAGAGAAGAACCGAACGGCGAACCGATCGAAGGCCCCTTCCACCCGGCGGTGGTCGAGTTCGGGCCCGAAGGCAAGGGCTGTGCAACCGCCGCCATCAGCAGCGAAGGGGTCGTGGCCGAAGTGGGCGGCGTGAAGATCGCCGACAAAGGGCTTGTCAGCCCCACCAAGAACGTGCTCCTGAGGTCGAAGCTCAAGCAGGCCGACGCGCTCAGCGTGGAATGGACGCTGCACAACAAGACCAACGGCGAAACCACGCACGAAGTAGTCAACACGGACGAGCTACAGGTACCTGAGCTGCTGCACATCTTCAACGAAGGCGGCGAATTCACGATCAGCCAGGTGATCCACACCGACGACCTGGAGACCCCCGTAGTCTCCTTCCCCGCAAAAGGCGGGCAGGAATACGAACTGGACGTCGAGGGCGCGACAATCACCGAACAGCCCAAGAACGCGGAAGCCAGCGAAGGGAACACCGCGACGTTCAAAGCGACGGCCTCCGGGTCGCCCTCGGAAGTCAAATGGGAAGTCTCCACCGACGGAGGCAAGGAATTCCTGCCGGACACGACCGACAGCGGCCACACGACCGACACGCTCTCGGTCAAGGCGACGCCGACCGAGAACGGCTACGAGTACCGGGCCGTCTTCGGCGAGGAAGGCTTCACCTCGACCAGCCACGCCGCCACGCTCAGCGTGTCGAATGGCCCGAAAGCGCCCGCAATCACCACGCAGCCGGAAAACAAGACGGTCTTGGAAGGCGAAAACGTGACGTTCGTAGCGGCCGCCTCGGGGTCGCCGGTGCCCACGGTCCAGTGGGAAGTGTCGACCGGGGGGGGGCCGTTCAAAACGATCTCCGGCAAGACGGAAGATTCGCTGACGATCGAAAAAGTCACAGGAGCTGAGAGCGGCAACCGCTACCAGGCGACCTTCAGCAACGGACAGGGATCGCCGGCAGTCACCCAGCCGGCGACGCTCACGGTCAGTGCGCCGCAGCCGCCGCAGATCACGAAGAGCCCAACCAGCGTGACCGTGACCGAAGGTCAGACCGCGACCTTCGAAGCCGCCGCGACGGGGCTGCCGGCACCGGAAGTCCAGTGGGAAGTGTCGACCGGCGGTGGGGCGTTCAAAGCGATCTCAGGTGCGAAATCCGACAAGCTCGAAGTCCCGAACACGACGATCAGCGAGAACGGGAACAAATACAGGGCCACGTTCACGAACAAGGCTGGTTCGCACGCGAGCGCCGAAGCGACGCTGACCGTCAACGCCAAGAACACCGGCGGTGGTGGCGGCGGCGGCGGCGGCGGCGGTGGTGGCGGTGGCGGCGGTGGCGGCGGCTCCGGCAGCAGCAGCTCCAGCGAAACCCCAAGCAGCGGCGTGCTGCCAAGCAAAGAAGCCGGTCCCATCCCGGTCCCAGCCGCGGCGATCGCCGGCACGTCCATCTCGGTCACGCCCGCCGGCGCGCTGGTGCTGAAGGTGAGCTGCCCGGCCGGCGAGACGAGCTGCATCGGGACCGTGACGCTACGTACCCTCACGGCGGTGAAGGCCAGCACCAAGGGTAAGAAGGCGATCCTCACGCTGGCCAGCGGATCGTTCTCCGTGGCGGGCGGTCAGGTCAAGTCGATCACGCTGCACCTGTCGAGCACCGCTCGACACCTGCTCGCGAGCGCGCACTCGCTCAAGGTGAAGGCGACCGTCAGCGCTCACGACCCTGCCGGGGCCAGCCATTCACAGCTGAGCACGCTCACGCTGCGCTTGGTCGTGCCCAAGACGCACAAGCACTGAGAGAAGGCCTCATGAGGGCCCGCGCGGCGCCCAGGTGGCGCGTGCGGGCCCTCGTTGGCCGTCCAGGCGACGTGCGGGCCTCGCTTCGCTACCAGGATCTTCACACGTTGGGAACACGCGGGTAACCCGTGGGCCCAATGTGCCTGACAGCCTGACCGCTACGGGAAGCGGATTTCCCGTGGGAGGCAATCAACCATCCATCATGGAGGTAGTCAGGTAATGAACTCATTGTCTGCGCGCCGCCTGCTGACGGCCTGCGCCGTCTCAGCGGCAGCGCTCGTCTCGCTGGCTGTGCCGGGAGGCGCGAGCGCGAGCACCTGCGGTGGCACGACCATCGGCGGTCAGGGGTCCTCGCTGCAGAAGCTCGCTCAGAACACGCTGTGGGTCCCGGCTTTTGATGGGAGCGTGTGTCCCAGTGGCCCGTCGCATGTGAACGAATACAACCCCAGCGGCAGTGGCGCGGGTCTGGAATCGTGGGGCTCTGGGGGGGCCAAAAAAGGGACCTTCAGTGCGTTGAACGCGTACGTGGGCACCGACCAGCCGCCGAACGCCGCGCAGAAGGAAGAAATCGAAGTTCAGGACACGACGGCGAAAGCGACGAAATCGCTGCTGACGATCCCCGTTCTGCAGGCTGCTGTGGCGATCGTGATCCACCTGCCCAAAGGCTGCGAAGCGACGAGTACGACAACGCCAGGTCGTCTGTCGTTGAAAAACTCGACGCTGGAGGGTATCTTTGAAGGCAAAACCAAAGAATGGAAAACCATCAAAGACTTCGGTGACAAATTTCTCAACAAAGGTACCGAAAAATGCCCGATCATTGAAAAAGGCAAAAAAGTCCTGATCACCCGTGTTGTCCGCGCCGATGGCTCAGGTACGACAGCGACCTTGAAGAAGTACCTGTTCCTCGTGAACAAAAAAGCACTGCCCACGGATCCTCCGTTGGCGAAAGACGAGACATGGAACGAAATCGCCGAAGAAAACCCGAACACGACGTGGCCCAACGAAACTGCCGATCCGTTGCTGAAGGAGAAAAAAGGCAGCGGTATCGTCACGACGGTGGAAAGCACCGAAAGCACGATCGGCTATGTGGTAATCGCTGAAGCTCGTACACCTGGCTTCACGGAAAGCCCGGGTACGGGCGGACCTAAAACCGGTCTGTTCTGGGCTGACATCGAAAACGGCAAAGGCACGGTCGCCGATCCGGCTAGCAACGGTCCGGAAGACAAAGCCGCAGACTCCAACTGTGAAGGCACGAAATACACCAACGGGAAAAAGAAATTCCCGCCGCCGACCAGCGAAGAACTGTGGAACGAAGTGAACTCGGCGGTCAAACAGACCAACTACACGATCTGTGGGTTCACGTACGACCTGTCGCTGAAGCACTTCGGCGAATTCCCGGGCACGTCGACCGAAGAGGCTCAGACGGTCTCTGAATACTTCGGCTACGAGCTCGGCGCCGGACAGAGCTCACTGCTCGGCCGCGACTACCTGCCGCTGCCGATCAGCACCGAACCGAAACAGAACGTCCTGAAAATCGCCCAGGAAGGCCAGGCGAAAATCGGCTTCTAGCCGATACATACGGACACCGTGACGGCGCTGGGCTGCTGAGGCGCGGCCTCAGCAGGCAGGACGCGTCGAAGCGCATCGCAGGCAAGCGACGCCGGGCCGCTCCAGGGATGGGGCGGCCCGGTTTTCTTGATGGCGGCAGGACACGGCGAAGCCGGCCAATGCATCTGGTATGGACGCGTCGGTGCTCGATGGGCGCGTCGGTGCTCTGTGAGCCGTTAGCCTGGGCAGGCCGGTCTCTAGGACCGACGCGGCCATGAGCCCCGGCCAGGCGCACGCGCGTGCGGGAGCGTTGAGCAGGGCCGCTTGGCGCCGGGCGACGGACGCGTGTGCGGGGTCGCGCGGCCGCGACTCCAGCGCAGCTGGTCGACACGCGCACGATTTGGGCTGTCGTCCTCGCGGTCGTGCGCGGTCACGCGACAGGCGGCCACGACCATCAGGACGACCGAGAGCCACGCGACTGGGAGGAAGACGATAAGCATGAGGAGAGATTCGGGTATGTGAGAGAGGTGTAGTCTATTGGACTTATGGGACCAGAGGTGAGGACGTGTTTTTGACAGCCGTAAGGAGGCCGGTCGTGAGTCCGGAGACGGTCGCAGCTCGCCCGCTCGCCGGCGCGTGCGGCGTCGGCGAGGCGGGCGCCGTCGCGCTACTCGAGAACCTTGGCGCTCGGCCTGACGTCGGCGGGCGCCGCGTGGCCCAAGACGCCCGTGCCCTGCCATGGGCGCTTGTACGCAAGCCAGGCAACGCCGCGGGCCAGCAACAGCGCCGCGCCGAGCGCCTTCTCGATGTTCGGCTGGGCACTCTTGACCCCTCCAGCAGGTACAGCAGATATGCCCCGAGGAAGGCCATCGGCACCGAGCCGAGGACCATCCAGCCGACCAGGCTGCGGTTGACCGTGCCCTTGCGCAGGTGCACCGACGCTCCCACCGGGCGCATCACCACAGCCGCGACCAGGTCGCTGGAGATCGCAGCGGCGGGCTTGACACTAAACAGGAGGATCGGCATCGCCCGCACCGGTCATGCCGACGAGCAGCCCGACAACCGCGCTGCCCAGGACTATGTATGGATCCATATGCATGTTTTGCCGCAGTCTGATGCGGCTGGGTGCGCTATAAAAGACGCCTTTTCGCACGTTGTCGGTGCGTTTGGTCGATCCGATCGGCGAAGCTCTTTTGGGCTGGGGACTTGCTTTAGGTTGCGATGATGTTTATGATGCCCCCGCTTAGTCGAGGTCACCGAATCTCGACATTTGTTGGGGTTGCGAGGCTCACCATAGGGGACGATCTGAGGAGCCTTGGTGACGAGCAAGGAGGCGCATAGGGGTATGAGCGTGGAGGCCGGTAGCACTACGAGGGATGCGGGAGCGCCGTGGGAGGGTTCGATCACCACCAGCTCGCGCGGCTTCAGGGGCCTGGCTGGGCGCAGGCGCCTGGCCTCCCAGATCACCGAGGCCCGTGGGCCGGCTGCGAGTCTGCGCAGGGACGGCCTCTTCCGCCGCTTCCTGCTCGTCGCCGACGTTGTCGCGATCGTCGGCGCGTTCGCGCTGACGCTCGAGCTTTCGCGACGCTCCCAGCAGTTGACATGGGAGTTCGTCGCGAGCATCCCGATCCTGATCGTGGGCGCCAAGCTGACCGGCCTGTACGACCGCGACGAGACGCTCCTGCGCAAGACCACGCTCGACGAGGCTCCCAGGCTGTTCCAGCTGGCTACGCTGTGCGCGCTGGTCTCCTGGCTGTCGGGCGGGCTGATCGTGTCGGGCAACCTCGATCGCCACGAGGCCCTGTTCCTGTGGCTCGCGCTGGCCGGCCTGCTCGTCTTGGCGCGGTCAGTCGCGCGCTGGCTCGCGCTGCGTGTCGCTCCGGTCGAGCGGTGTCTGTTCATCGGCGACGAGCAGTCGGCCGGCACGATCTGCGCCAAGCTCAGCGGCCACGGTGGGGTCAACGCGAAGGTCGTTGCCCACCTGGATCTCGACAAGGTCGCGCCCTGGTCGACCGACACCTTCTCCGAACCGCGCCTGGCCGAGATCCGCGACCTGGCCCGCTCGCTGGACGTGCACCGCGCGATCATCGCGCCGCGCAGCGCCGACGCGGGCGAGATGCTCAACCTCGTGCGCACGCTCAAGGCGGTCGGCGTGAGGGTCAGCCTGGTGCCGCGTCTGCTGGAGGTGGTCGGCTCGTCAGTCGAGTTCGACGACCTGCACGGTGTGACCGTGATGGGCGTGCGGCGCTTTGACCTGACGCGCTCGTCGGCAGGCGTCAAGCGGGCGTTCGACATGGCAGGAGCCCTGCTCGGCCTGCTGGCCATCTCGCCGATCATGCTCGTGATCGCGCTGGCCATCAAGCTCGACAGCCGCGGCCCGGTGTTCTTCCGCCAGCTGCGCGTGGGGCGCCACGGCCAGCGCTTTCACATGCTCAAGTTCCGCACCATGGTCAAGGACGCAGACGCGATGAAGGATTCGCTGCGCCACGCCAACGAGGCCCAGGAGGGGCTGTTCAAGATCGCCGAGGACCCACGCGTGACCCGCTTCGGCAGGCTCCTGCGTCGCAGCGCCCTGGACGAGCTGCCCCAGCTGTGGAACATCGTCCGCGGCGAGATGAGCCTCGTGGGTCCGCGCCCGCTGGTCGTCGACGAGGACCGGCGTGTCGAGGGATGGCACCGCCGCCGCCTGGAGCTGATGCCGGGCATGACCGGCCCCTGGCAGATCCTCGGGCCCTCGCGCGTGCCGCTGCGCGAGATGGTCGCGATCGACTACCTGTACGTGGCCAACTGGTCGCTGTGGGAGGACATCAAGATCCTGCTGCGGACCGTGCCCCACGTCCTCGGACGTCGCGGCCTCTGAGCGGGCGGTGGCGCGGACGGGCCGGGCGAGTCGCGATACGTCGCGGCCGCGCCGCGATGACGACTTCGTGCGGCGCCAGGGCTTCGCGCGGGCGCTCGACACCGACGCTCGCTGCGTCCGCGTCGCCGCCTATGCCGCCGGTTCTCGCCAGGTCCGCGTCGCCCCGCGCGGCCATCATGCAGACGGCCAGCACCATCATGGCGATCGCAAGCCAGGCTGCGGGTATCAGGATGAAGAGCACTTGAGCCGGTTCGGTCGTAGTCGCCAGCGTAGTCGCCAGATCGGTCGCGTCCGACCTCTCCTTCGACACGAGACTGCCCTCACTTGAGCCCTGGCTAACATGACTCGACCGAACGTCCAAACGCGGGCGCTAGCTGCCACGTGCTCTACATAGCGACGGTTCACTACAAGTCTGCGCAGTGGATCGAGATCCAGACTCGCCACCTGCGCGAGCACATCTCGATCCCCTTCCAGACGTGGTCCTCGCTGCAGGGCATCGACCCCTCCCATGCCGTGCACTTCGACCGGATCCTCCAGCAAGGCGGCTCGCATGCCGGCAAGCTCAACCACCTGGCCGCGGAAATCTGCCGCGAGGCGTCCGGCGAGGACCTGTTGATGTTCCTCGACGGCGACGCCTTCCCGATCGCCGATCCGATGCCACTGATCGAGGATGCCCTGCAGCGGGCGCCGCTGGTGGCCGTGCGCCGCGCCGAGAACGTCGACGAGCCCCAGCCCCACCCGTGCTTCTGCGTGACCACCGTGGCCACCTGGCGAGCGCTTCCTGGCGACTGGACCGCGGGACCGACCTGGCCGGGTGCCAGGGGTGCGCCCACCACCGACGTCGGCGCCAACCTGTGGCGCAGGCTTGAGGTGAGCGAGACGCCGTGGGTGCAGGTCCTGCGCTCCAACCGCACGAACCTCGACCCGCTCTTCTATGCGATCTACGGCGACACCATCTATCACCACGGCGCCGGCTTTCGCACCGGCGAACTGAGCCCAGTCGATCGCGAGCGCTCGCCGCGGCCGCTGCCGGGCACCGGCGTGCCGCTGCTCGCGCCGGCCGTGCGGCTCGTCAATCGCGAGCGCTGGCAGCGCTGGGAACGCGCCGTCGAGCGAGAGCACCTGGAGCGCTCGCAGAGAATCTACGAGCAGATCAAGGCGGGCGGGCGCGACTGGCTGGAGCAGTTCACGTAGAGGCCCTCGCGCGGTCGTCCGCGGCGGCGTGCCCGCCGCCCTCCACCAGCGCCACCAGGGCGCGCGAGACCTGTTCGCAGACGACCTCCGGCGCGAACAAGCGCTGCGCCTCGGCGCGCGCTGTTGCCCGCACCCCGGCGGGGTCGGCGCGCAGGCGCTCGATCACCGTGAGGATCGCGTCGGCCATCGCGCCCGCGTCGCCGGGCGCGACCTCCGTGACGACCGAGCGCGCCACGCCCTCGATCGCGCCGACCTCGCTCGTGCCGATCACCGGAAGTCCGCTTGCGAGCGCCTCGGCGACGGTCAGCGCGAACGGCTCGTAGCGGCTGGGCGCCAGCAGCAGGTCGCTGGCGGCGATCTGCGCAGGGACCTCGGCGGGGTCGACGGCGCCGACGTATTCGGCGGTGTCGGCCGGCAGGTCGTCAAGCAGGCTGGTGTAGTCCGACCACAAGCTCGGCCCGCCCACCACGCGGATCCTCATCGCCTCGCCGCGCCGCGCCAGCAGCCTGGCGACCTCCACTACCGTCTCGATGCCCTTGCGCGCCACCACGCGTCCGAGCACGAGCACGACCGGCGGTTGCGCCGGCGGCCTGTCCGACGTGTCGAAGCGCTCCATGCGCACCGGGTTGGGGACCACCACGGTGTCCGCGCGCGGGAAGCCGTAGTCGTGCACGAGATGGTCGCGAAACACGCCGCTGATGCACACCAGCAGGCGCGCCTTGCGGATGCGCTTGCGCTGCGTTCGCGAGCGCATCAGCATGATCGCGGCGACCAATGCGAACCGGGCGCGTCCCTGGCAGCGGATGCTCAACCTTCGCTCGGCCAGCAGCGATCGCAGCTCGCCCGCGCTGTGGGTCTCGGGATGGATCACCAGCGGCACAGTGCGAGTCAGCCGTGGCGGCACAGCGAGGCTCTCCACGCTGGAGAACTGGTAGATGACGTCATAGGGGTCTGCGCGATGGCGGCGCACGATCTGCGCGCGCAGGCCCACCGACGCGACGCTGCGCCACACGATGCCGCTGGCGAACGCCGCGATCCGGGTGCGGCTGTACCAGCGATCCCACTGCCAGCGACTGGTGCCCCACACGAACGTGATGTTGGCGTCGCCGGCCACGCGGGCCGGCAGCGGCTGGCCGGCCGATGGGAAGAAGCAGTCGATCCTGTGGCCCAGCGCAGCGAGTCCGTGCAGCAGCTCGGTGCCCACGCCGGGCACGCCGCCGTCCTCGCCGGGAGCGGGCCCGAGCCACGCGATGTGCAGGGCTCTGGCGGGCATCGCGCCACCCTATCTGACGCTCGCGCGAGCGCCCCCGGACGCGTCTACGCACGTGAGGCTGTCGCCCCGACGCGTCTACGCGCGCGGTGCTGACCGGGCCGCGAGCGCCGCGTCGACTCGCGCGGCCAGCTGGCGCTGGAAGGCGGCGACCGAGAAGCGCTCGGCGTTGGCGACCGCGCGCGCGGGGTCGAATTCCAGCTCGTCGATGCCCTCGATCGCCCGCGCGAACGCGTCCACGTCGTCGAGCGCCACCAGCCGTCCGGTCTGACCGTCGAGCACGGTCTCCAGCGCACCCCCGGCCGCCGCTGCGATCACCGGCCGTCCGGCGGCCTGCGCCTCGACGGCCGTGATGCCGAACTCCTCCATGCTCGGCACCAGCAGCGCGCGTGCGCCCGCATACAGCGCAGCGAGCTCCTCGTCGCCGGCGCGTCCGAGGAACTCGGCCTCGGGGTAGGCGTCCTGCAATGCCGCATGGTCGGGTCCCGAGCCGACCACCTGGATCGGCGCGTGCGCGCGGCGCGCGGCCTCCAGCGCCACGTGCAGGCGCTTGTGGCGGACGATCTCCGACACGACCAGCAGCTTGTCGCCGGGCGTGGCGGGCGAGAAGCGGTGCGTCTCCACGGGCGGGTGGATCACGTGCGCGTCGCGCCCGTAGTAGCGCTTGATCCGCTCGCGGCTGAGCTGCGAGATTGCGATGTACTCGTCCACGCGCCGGCTGGCCGCCAGGTCCCAGCGGCGGATGCGAGCCAGCTGGGCTCCCAGCAGCGGACGCAGCGGGCTGGGGGTCTCGGCGAGCGCCCGCTCCTGCTCGTACCAGGCGTAGCGAAACGGCGTGTAGCAGTAGCACACGTGCAGCGCCCCCGCGGGGGCGCGCACGCCGTGGGCGAACGCGCTGCTGCTGCTCAGCAGCACGTCGCACGCCGGCACGTGCAGGCGTCCGACCGCCCAGGGGTACAGCGGCAGCAGGCGCCTGAAGCCGCCCTGGCCGACGCCTAGGCGCTGCAGCCGCGAGGTGGCGATCGAGCGCCCCGCAAAGCGCCCGTCGGTGCCCTGCTCGTCGTAGAGCAGGGTGAGGATCGGCGCTTGCTCATACAGCTGCGCGATCGCCGCGAAGGTGCGCTCCGCGCCGCGCATGACGAGCAGGTAGTCGTGGGCGAGCGCCAAGCGCGCGGTGGCGCTGGACGTATGGGTGTCGGATGGGCCGACTGCGGTCTGCTGAAGGTCTGACACCAAGGACATTCTTGTATGTTTCGCCCATGCCGGACATGCTGCTGCGGGCCTTCGGCTGGAGTCCCCTGCTCATCCATGGCGATCCGTGCGTGCTGGACAGGTGGCTGTGGCTGCGCCGTCACCTGCGCAAGGGGCCCGCGAGGACCTTCGACGCCGGCTGTGGCAACGGCGGCTTTGCCATCTACGCGGCACGCGCTGGCAACGAGGTGGTGGCCGCCTCCTTCTCCGAGCGCGAGCAGCAGGATGCGCGTCGCCGCGCCGAGGTGGTGAGGGTCTCGGGCATCGACTTTCGCCAACTGGACCTGCGCGACCTCGACGCCCACAGCGAGTCGCTGGGTGACTTCGACCAGATCATCTGCTTCGAGACGATCGAGCACGTGATCGACGACGCCGGCCTCGTGGGCAGGCTCGCGGCGATGCTCAGACCCGGGGGACAACTGCTGCTCACCACGCCCTTCGACGCGCACCATCCCCTCTACACCGAGGATCCCCATCCGAGTGGCGTCGAGGACGGCCTGCACGTGCGCTTCGGCTACTCCCAACAGCGCCTGCGCGAGATCGCCCAGGGGGCAGGGCTGCGGGTGACGGACGAGGGCTTCGTCAGCGGGGTGGTCTCCCAGAAGCTGACCGACCTGATGCGCAGGCTCAGCGAGCGGGTCGGCCGCCCCGCGGCGTGGGCGATCATCCTGCCCCTGCGCGCGCTGGTGGTCCTCGACGCGCCGCTGACCAGGATGCTGGGCTATCCGCATCTGAGCGTGGCGCTGTGCGCGGTCAAGCCCGCATAGGAGAGACGACGTGCGAATCGTGATCACAGTTCCCTGGGGGCAGCGCCTGGGAGGCGCCGAGGCGATGCTGCAGGGCGTGTTCGACGGGGCGGTCGAGGCCGGGCACAAGCTCGAGCCGGTTTTCTTCCAGGACGGCCCGTGGCCGGCCGAGCTCCGCCAGGCCGGCTTTCGCGTCGAGGTGATTGACGCGGGGCGCCTGCGCGAGGTCCATCGCTGGCTTGCGACCGTCAGGCGCCTGGCAGGCCTGCTGCGCGCGCGCAAGCCCGACCTGATCCTCAACTGGGCGGCCAAAACGCAGCTGTACGGTGCGCCGGCCGCGATGCTCGCAGGGATGACCGACCGCGTGATCTGGTGGCAGCAGGCGATTCCCCGCCGTGACTGGATCGACATGAGCGCGACGCTGTTGCCGGCGACGGCGGTCGGCTGCTACTCGCGCGCCGCCGCCCAGGCGCAGGAGCGCCTGTTCCCCAAGCGTCAGACCTTCGTCGTGGGCGCCGGCTCGCCGCTGCCCGCAGGTGGCCCGAGCGAGCCGCCGCTGTCGCTGCCCGACGACGTGCCGATCGTGGGCCTGGTAGGGCGCCTGCAGCCGTGGAAGGGGCAGGACCGGATGCTGCGCGCCCAGGCGATCCTGCGCGACCGCGGCCACAGGATGCACCTGGTGATCGTGGGCGGGGACTCCTACGGTCTGTCGCCCGAGTATGCGGCCTCGCTGCCGGTGTTGATCGAGCAGCTCGGCCTGGGTGCAGACGTGACCATGACCGGCGAGGTGCCCGACGCCAGCCCCTACATCGAACAGATGGACGTGCTGGTGAACGCGTCAGATCCCGAGCCGTTCGGGATCGTGATCCTGGAGGGGATGGCGAGGGGGGTTGCGGTGATGGCCGTCAACTCGGGCGGCCCGGGCGACTTCGTGCAGGACGGCCAGACGGGCGCGCTCGCCCGCTCGGGCCAGCCCGACGCGCTCGCCGACGCACTGGAGCCGCTGCTCACCTCACCCGAGCTGCGCGAGCGCCTGGGGCGGGCGGGCCGAGAGCGTTACCTGCAGGAATTCACCACCGCCGCCATGTGCAGGCGGTTCTTTGCTGAGATGGAAGGCGTTCTGCGGGGAAAAGGGCGCACGGCGGCTCCCTCGGCATAAGCAGGCAACTGCCGCAATCAGTTGGGGCGCACCGCGCTCGTCAGCACCGACACGCAGGTCAGCCGCGGCCAGCGCCGCCTGATCGCGTGCGGCCAGCTGCGCCCACCCGTCAACGAGATCACATCCGTGCCGGCGAACACGGGCGCCTGCACCTGCAGCCCCTCCTCCTCCAAGACGCGCGCGATCACGTGCGGCAGGGCGGGGGAGATGTGCGGGTCGTAGCCGGGGCGAAAGCTCGTCAGGTGGCCACGCAGCCCGAGCTCCAGGCGGTTGCGCAGCGAGGCTAGGTTGGGCGTCGAGACGACGATCCGCCCACCCGGCGCGACCAGGCGGGCGGCTTTTCGCAGCGCTGTCCACGGGGCCTCGAGGTGCTCGATCACCTCCACCAACAGCACCCGGTCGACCACCGCCAGCTCGTCGGCGTCCTCCGCCGCGATTGTGTGAAAGTTAACATCTGCGCTGAGATCCGAGTCCAGCCAGTCGATCGGGTCGATGCCGTGCAGCTCTGTTGGCTGCCACTCGTCCCTGATCCTGCGCAACAGGTCGCCGCGACCGCAGCCGATGTCCAGCCAGCGAAGGCCCGGTTCTGGATGCGCGGCCTCCAGCGCGCCGGCCACGATCTCTCGCATCGACGCACCGCCCGAGTCCAGCTGGTCTGAATATGTGCGCACGCCTGCCACCGCTATCGGGCTCGATTGCGCGGGCGGCTTCGCAGGCTGACCCAGCCGCGCCGGCGCAGCCGCTCGCGGGCGCGGCGGGGATCGCTGGTGGCCAGCAGCGCTGGCGGATCCCACAGTTTCTTGCTGTACGCCTCCGCGGGGGCGCACAGGATCGGGCCGGTGAGCCCCTGGCGGATGCTTAGCACCACATAGCCGTGGGCCTCAAGCAGCTGCGTCACGGGTGTCGGCGGCGGCTCGTGCTCCTCGAAGACGATGTCGCGGATGAGCCTGCGCGAGAGCAGTGCCTCAGCGCCTTCCAGCGCGGCCAGCTCGTGCATCTCGACGTCCAGCTTGAGAACCCCGATGGGACCGGAGACCTCATCGTCGAGACGAACCGTCTGCACGTCGGTTACATCCGCGCCGTCGACGTGCTCCAGCGAGGCAGTGCCCTTGTTGTGGGCGAACGCCTGCGGATCCACCGCGAGCGGCAGCGTGCCCGCAGTCGCCGACACGGCCGCCTGGCGAGCCGCGATCACGGTGACGTGCTCCTCGCGATCCCACAGCGCCACGTTGCGAGCGAGCGTGGCGAAGATCATGGGGTGGGGCTCGAAGGACGTCACGTGCCCTTGCGGCCCCACCGCGCGCGCGAGCAGGCTTGACATCAGGCCGACGTTGGCGCCCGCGTCTATCGCGCTCTCGCCCGGGGCTGCCAGACGTGCGAGCGTCTCGGCCACAGTCAGGTCATAGACGCCCGTGCGCGCCACCGCCTGGCCGAGCGGATCGGGCCAGCAGTACAGATGCGCGCCCCACGCGGTGCGCACCACGCATAGCACGCCGTCTGGCTGGCTCTTAGCGCGCAGGCGCAGCGCCAGCTGGGAGGGCCTGTACCAGTAGTAGGGCCTGTTGACGAACCGGTAAGCGCGCTGGATGGCCGAGGGTGGACGCTGGGCGTGTTCGCTCATGGCGCGCGGCCAACTGTAGAGGGTGGCAGGCACGGCGCGTGGTTTCAGTACGCTGCGCGCCCCCCTGGCAGACTGGTGGGCAACATGCAAGGCGACAGTGGGATAGGGCCGCCCGCGCCCAGCGACATTACGATCGTCGCCAACGACATCGGCGGGGTGGGTGGCATGGAGCGACAGCTGACAGACCTGATCGTCGGCCTGCGCGGCCTTGGCCACGACGTCACGGTGATCGCGCGCACTTGTGAGCTGCCGGCGAATTTGGGCTTGACATTTCATCGGGTGAGGGCGCCCGGACGCCCGTTCTTGATCGCCTATCCATGGTTCATCCTGGCGGGCTCGCTGGCCGTCCGTCGGTGGCGTCGGGGAGTGGTCCAGGCGACGGGCGCGATCGTGCTCAATCGCATCGACGTTCTCGCCGTCCACTACTGCCATCAGGTTGGTCCGGTCAATCCCAGTCGCTCGACGCGCCTGTTTCGCGCGCAGGTGACCATGGCCGGCCTGCTCAAGCGCCTGGGCGAGCGCATCTGCTTTCACACCAGTCGCGCCAGGGCGGTCGTGTGTGTGTCAGATGGCGTGGCAGCGGAGGTGCGCGAGCATTTCCCCGCGCTGGCGGATCGCGTGGTGACGATCCACAACGGCGTCGACACGGACACCTTCGCCCCTGGGGTCAGGCCTGACGACGCACGGGCGCTGCGCGACTCCTTGGATCTGCCCCCAGACGGGCTCGTGGTCGCGTTCGTGGGCAGCGAGTGGGAGCGCAAGGGCCTTGAGAGCGCCATCCGCGCCGTCGCACAGAGCCCTCAGTGGACGCTGCTGGTCGCCGGGGGCGGCGAGCAGGCCCGCTATGACGCGCTCGCCACGCAACTGGGTATGGGGCAGCGGCTGCGCTGGCGGGGCGTCACATCCGATGTCCAGCTCGTCTACCGGGTCGCCGACGCCTTCGTGCTGCCCTCCAGCTATGAGACCTTCTCGCTGGTCACCTTCGAGGCGGCCGCCAGCGGCCTACCGGTCCTGGCCACCCCCGTGAGCGGCGTGCGCGAGCTGATCGAGGACGGGCACAACGGCTTTCTGATCACCCGCGACCCGCAGCTGATCGCCGCGCGCCTGGATGAGCTCGCCGCGGATCCACAGCTCAGAGACCGCCTCGGCCGCGCAGCGCGTGAGTCGGCCCTGCGCTATTCCGGGCAGCGGATGGTGCGCGAGCACCACGAGCTCTACCAGCGCCTGGCCGGCCACGGCCAGACGGTTCAGCTCGCATCACGCTGATCGGTCGCGGGCGCGCCTCGCGTCACGCTGATCGTTCATCCGTGCGGTCGGCCAGCAGGTCATCGATGAACGCGCACATCCGCCGCTGCTGGGCGACTTTGTCGAACGGATCGGCCCGCGCGCCCGCGGCCGCCTGGCGGCGCTGTGCGATCTCAGCCGCGGTGAGCGTCTGCAGCAGGTGCGCAAGCGCGTCGATGTATTCGGGGCTCCAGGGGGTCCGCCCGGGCAACCTCCAGAAGAAGCCCTCGTCGAGATCGTAGGCGACCGGGTTCTCGCCTGTGACGATCGGCAGTCCCGCGGCAAGGTACTCGCTGAGCTTCGTCGAGTAGCGAAACGAGCCGACGCCGTCAACGCTCTGGGGCAGGCTCGCCACGTCGAAGGCCGCCAGATACTGGGAAACCTCTTGCGGTGCCACGCGACCGGGAAGCAGCACCCGTGTGCCAAGATCCGCGCCGGCCGTCTCTCGCAGTCGCGCCAGCCCCGGGCCGTCGCCGACGATGCACACGACCACGTCGCGGCGCGGTATCTGAGCGACGGCGCCAATCAGCTCGGCGCCGTAGACATAGCCGACGCGCGCTCTCCAGTTGAGCGACCCGACGAGGCCCACGACGAGCGCGTCGGGCGCGATGCCAAGGCGCGCCCTGACCGCCTCGCGGGCATCGGCCGCCGCGCGCTCGCGCGTCCAGCCGGGAGCGGTCATCGCGCGCGCAGCGCCAAACGTGAGGGCACGGCCGACCAGGTAGGGCGTCCAGCCCACATATCCCGCGCAGCGCCGGCACAGCAGGCGCTCGTAGAGCCCGCCGAGCAGGCCGGCCACGCGCGAGCGCAGACCCAGGTAGGGCCCGACGGCATCGCCGCTGCTGACCACGAAGGGAATGCCCAGCAGGCCATCGATCGCCAGCAGCGCCAAGCCGCCGGCCATGCCCGTCCCCTCCATCACCACCAGGTTGGGGCGCCGCGCCCGCACCGCTTTGAACAGGCCGACGGCCGAGCGCAGCTTGTTGTCGTGGTCAAACGCGTAGGGCTCGGCGCCCAGTGGCTCCAGCAGGTAGCGCAGGCGCTCGAAATCGAGGTGTGCCTCACCCTGCGTCGCAAAGCACAGGATCCGCCTGCTGTCCGAGTCCTGCACCGTTGCCCTCCGCATCTATGAGCTCATCTGCCGTGTGAGGAATGCTACCTTCCTGCCGTCGCCGCAAAACGTCTGAGAACGTCGACGACGGGCGGGTAACCGGGCGCACGCAGCATTGCGCCGGCCAGCGTTTCGGTCGGTACCCTGTGGTGGGCGTACACCCCTAAGATGGCTGGTGCACCGGCCATGGATGGGCCACCTAAGTCGATGAACGACACCACCACCGACGCGACCAGCATCATCGCTCCGCTCTGGAAGCGGAAGTGGCTGATCCTTGCCGTCGGGATCGTCGTGGCGGCGGGTACCTATCTGTATTACAAGCATCAGACCGCCACATACACGGCGACCACGCAGCTGTATCTGGGCAGCAATGGCGAACAGCAGGCGGGCAGCAACTCCGGCGCCAAATCCGTGGCGGGTCGCGCCCTGACCAATGAAGTCGGCGTCATCAACTCGCCGATCATCGGTGAAGTCGTGCGCAAGCGCATGCGCGCCGAAGGGGATATAGCCGCAGTGCGCGGCAAGGCCAAGGCGACAGCGAGCGCGACCAGCTCCTTCATCACGATCACCACGAAGGCGCGCACCGCGCGCGCGGCCGTGAGCCTCGCCAACGCCTACGCCCAGGCGTTCATCCGGCGAAACCGTGCCAACTACACGCGCGGCCTGCGCACGCAGATAGAAAATGCCACCGAGCAGCTGCGCAGGATCGAACTGCCGCCGCCGACCACCAAGGGCAAGGCCTCGAAGGGACTCAGCGCTTCCTCGACGATCGCCGCCGCCAACCTGGCCACGAAGATCAACGCGCTCGAATCCCAGCTGGCGAGCTACTCGGGCGTCCAGCAGGTGGGCAAAGCGCAAGCCATCCCGGTGCTGACGTCGCCGAAAAAAAATGCGATCTTCGGATTCGTGCTGGGGATCGTGCTCGCCTCGATCGCGGCCTACATGCTCAGCCGCTTCGACCGCCGCCTGCGCTCCCTCGGCGAGATCGAGGCGATCTTCCAGACGCAGATCCTCGCGGCGCTGCCCGCGGTCAAGAACCCGGTCGTGCGCCCCGACGGGCGCCGCGCGCCGGCCAAGGCCTTGCTCGAGCCGCTGCGCCGATTGCACACGACGCTCGAGCTCGGCGACATGCTCCAGCGTCGCCCTGACAACGGCCCTCGCATGATCCTCTTCCTCAGCGCCGAGGCCGGCGACGGCAAGTCCGCGCTGGTCGCCAACCTCGCGCGCGTGCAGTCAGAGGCCGGTGCGAAGGTGGTGGTCGTCGAGGCCGACTTTCGCCGGCCCACCCAAGCCAGGCTGCTGGATGCCAGCGGGCAATACGGGCTGGCCGACGTGCTCGCCGGCAAGGTGGGCGTCGAGGAGGCGATGCAGTCGGTCAGCTCTCCCGCTCATCTGGGTATCGGCGCCGGCGCCCAGGAGGCGGTCGGCGGCGTCTCGACGGTGGTGGAGTCCGGCGGCATGGGGTCGGTATCGGTGTTGGTGGGCGGGGGGGCGGTCGCCAATCCGCCCGCGCTGCTGGCCGGCGGTGCCATGAGCACCCTGCTGCGCTCCGTCGCCGACGAGTACGACTACGTGCTGATCGATGCGCCGCCGCCGCTTGAAGTGAGCGACGCGATGCCGCTGCTTTCGACTGTCGACGGCATCGTGATGGTGGCGCGCATCGGCCATACACGCGATCTGGCGGCCAAGCGCCTAGCTCAACTGCTCGGGCGGACCGCGAGCGCGCCGCTGATCGGCGCGGTCGTCAACTGCGTGCCCCGCAAGGACATCGAAAGATACGGCTTCAGCTGGGCGCCGGCGGACTCCGGCGCCCGTCGCAAGCTCATCGGTCGATGAGCGCCTTCTCGGCACTGCTGCCCGGAATGGGCGAAAGCCACCCGTATGTGCTCAACCGGCGCATACGCGAGCTGATGTTGATCGGCGCCAGCGCCGCGATCCCGCTGGCCCTCGCACTGGCGATCAGCCTGGAGGTGTCCAAGCCCAACCTCCTGCTGGTGCTCGGCTTGATAGTGGGAGGGCTGGGCATAGTGGCCCTCATCGGCAGCGACCGTTACCCGATGACGCTCACGTTCATCGTCCTCTATCTCGGACTGCTCGAGGGGCCTGTGAAGCTCGGCAGCGGCGGGCACGAAGCGGCTTCGGTCATCCGCGACATCCTGATCTTCGCGGTGGTGCTGGGCGCGATGCTGCGCCTGCTGGTCAAACGGGAATCGATCACGCTGCCGCCAATGTCCGGCTGGGTGCTGGCGTACGGTGCGCTCGTACTAGTAGAGGCCTTCAACCCGAACACCCACGGGATCCTGAAGATCCTCGGCGGCTTTCGCCAGCAGCTGGAGTGGCTTCCGTTCTTTTTCTTCGGCTATGTGGTGATGCGTTCGAAGGAGCGTTTTCGCAGGCTCTTTTTGATTCTCGGGGTGCTCGCGCTGGCCAACGGAGCGGTGAGCACATATCAAAGCCGGCTGAGCCCCGGTCAGCTCGCCAGCTGGGGGCCCGGCTATCGCGAATTGGTGTTCGGGGCCAATGGAGTCTCGGCCCGCACCTTCGCCAGCGGAGGCTCCGCGCGGGTGCGTCCTCCGGCGCTCGGAACCGATGCCGGCTTCGGTGGCGCGGTCGGCCTGGTGGCGCTGCCCGGAACGCTTGCACTGCTGGCCACCGGGGGCCTGCGCCGACGATGGCCCGTGCTGTTGCTGTGCCTGGGGGCGCTCGCCGGCGTCGCCACCGGGCTTGGTCGCTTGCAGGTCGTCGGCGCGGTGATCGCCGTGCTCGCGTTCACCGCGCTGGCATTCAGCTCAGCCGGCAGACAGATCACCCGACCGCTAGCCGCTCTGCTGGCCGTCCTGGTGCTGGCCCTGCCGCTCGGGGCGGTGCTGGTGTCCTACGTGGGAGGCTCGGCGTTCTCGCGCTACACAGAAATCGCTCCCAGCAACGTGACAGAAGCCAAAGACACCAAGACCAACGAAGTGGCGCACATCCCCAGCCAGATCCTGGCAGCGCCATTCGGGCTCGGGCTCGGGACGGTGGGCGCGTCGGCCGGCTTCGGAGGCATCCAGAAGAACCTGATCGAAGGCCATGCTACCGGCGCCGAGTCCCAGTACAAATTCGTCCTCGATGAACTGGGGTTGCCGGGCCTGCTGCTGTGGGTCGGGTTGCTGGTGACGATGCTCGTCCAAGCGCTGCCGAAGCTGAGGCGCATAGTGGACTTCGAGTTGCGCATGGAGATTGCGGCGATCGTGTCGCCGATCATCGCAATGGCGGTGATCGGCTTCTCGGGCCCGGTCATGTCGAGCGCGGCGCTCGGCCCGTTCTTCTGGTTCACGGCCGGCGTGATCGCCTACTGGTTCGCCGGGTCGGGGCGCAAGATTGCCTTCGGCACGGCCGCGCCTGGATTGGGGCGTCGTGAGCGTCAGCTCGCCTGACAGCCGAGGCTCCGCGCCGACGTCGCCCGCGTCGGTGCGCGCACCGGGTCGGGTGCCCGACTTCTTCATCGTTGGCCAGCCCAAGAGCGGCACGACGGCGCTGTCTGACATGCTGCGACGCCA
Organism: Solirubrobacteraceae bacterium; assembly: GCA_035602785.1. Taxonomy (GTDB): domain Bacteria; phylum Actinomycetota; class Thermoleophilia; order Solirubrobacterales; family Solirubrobacteraceae; genus Palsa-744. The sequence continues at coordinate 20,872 of DATNLQ010000138.1, read as the reverse complement.
TCCCGCCATATTCATGCCGGCGAGCAAGGAGGCGTGGTTCTTTGCCACCGAGCTGCTCGAGCGCACGCCACCACGCCGCGAGGGCACTCCGCGGACGCTCGAGCAATACCTGTCCTGGTTTGCAGATGCCGGGGGCGACCAGGTGATGGGTGAGACCTCGCCTCTGTACCTGTGGTCGCGCACGGCTCCGCAACGCATCGCGTCGGTGTGTCCCCAGGCGAAGATAATCGCGATCCTGCGCGAGCCCGCCGCGCTGCTGCGCTCGCTTCACCTGCAGTTCGTGGAGACGTACATCGAGACCGAGAGCGACTTCGCCAAGGCGATCTCGCTCGAGGCCGCCAGGCGTGAGGGCCGCCACATCCCGCGCCACTCCTATTGGCCGCGCACGCTGCTGTATTCCGAGCACGTGCGCTACGTGGAACAGTTGCGTCGCTATGAGGCCGTGTTCTCCCCGCAACAGCTGCTGGTGCTCATATATGACGACTTTCGCGCCGACAACGAGAACACCGTGCGTCGAGTACTGCGCTTCCTGGAGGTCGACGACACGGTGCCGGTCGAGCTGCTGGACGCCAACCCGTCAGTCGCCGTGCGCTCGCAGCGCCTGCACGAGCTCGTGCACGCGGTGTCGGTCGGGCGCGGCCCGGTCTCCCAGGCGGTCAAGGCGACGATCAAGGCACTCACCCCCACCGCCATGCGCCGCGGGGCGCTGCACGCAGCCCAGCGCAACGTCGTCTACCGCGAGCCGAGCGCACCCGACGAGGCGTTCATGCTGGAGCTGCGCCGGCGCTTCAAGGGAGAGGTACAGGCGCTCAGCGAGCACCTGGATCGCGATCTGATCACGCTTTGGGCCTATGACGACATCGAGTGAATCTGTGGCCGAAGAGCAGCGTTCGCCGCTGCGAACGCCCGACTTCTTCATCGTAGGGCACGCCAAGAGCGGCACGACGGCGCTGTATGAGATGCTGCGCCCGCACCCGCAGATCTACATGCCGGACGCCAAGGAGCCGTGGTTCTTCTCGACCGACATGAAGCCGCGCTTCATACCGCGACGAGCCGGGCGCGGGCCGCAGACGCTGGAGGAGTACCTGTCCCTGTTCACGCCGGCCGCTCCCGAGCAGCGCGCCGGCGAGGCGTCCTCGTCATATCTGTGGTCGCGCACCGCGGCAGCGCAGATCGCACAGGTCGCGCCCGAGGCGAGGATCATCGCGATCCTGCGCGAGCCGGCCAGCTTCCTGCGCTCGCTTCACCTGCAACTGCTGCAAAGCCACGTGGAGGTGAAGAAGGACTTTCGCACGGCGATCTCCCTAGAACAGGAACGGGCCAACGGCCGCCAGATTCCGCGCCAGTCACACCGCCCGCAGCTGCTGCAGTACTCACAGCTCGTGCGCTATGTCGAGCAGTTGCGCCGCTATGAGCAGCTGTTCGCACCAGAGCAGATCTTGGTGCTCATCTATGACGACTTCAGAGCCGACAACGACGCCACGCTGCGCACGGTCCTGCGCTTTTTGGAAGTGGATGACACGCGCCCGCTGGAGGTGCTCGACGTGAACCCCTCGATCCTCATGCGCTCCCAGCAGCTCGACGACCTCGTGCACGCCGTGTCGGTGGGCAGGGGCCCGCTGTCGGGGGTGGCCAAGGCGGCGGTCAAGGCGCTCGCGCCCCGGCAGGCGCGCCGTCGCCTGCTCGACTTCACCAGGCGGCGCGTCGTGCACGGCGAGCCCCCGCCGCCCGACGAGAGCTTCATGCTCGAGTTGCGCAGGCGCTTCAAGGGAGAGGTGGTCGCGCTGAGCGAGCACCTTGACCGCGACCTGGTGAGCCTGTGGGGCTATGACAGCATCGAGTGAGCAGGCGCTGGTCGCCGGCCGTAGCCAGCGCGTTCGCGTGCCGGACTTCTTCATCGTGGGACACGCCAAGTGTGGTACCACCGCGCTGTATGAAACCCTGCGAGCCCACCCTGAGATCTTCATGCCGGCCGTCAAGGAGCCGCAGTTCTTCGCGCGCAATCCACACACTCCCGAGGGCGCCGGCGCAAAGACCTTCGAGCAGACTGGCAGGTACCGGGAAACGTTTGAGCAGTACCTATCGCTGTTCGCGCCAGCGGGCCCGCAGGAGCTGGTCGGCGAGGCGTCGACCTTCTATCTGTGGTCGCGCGTCGCGCCCGGGCGGATCGCGAAGCTGCGACCGGACGCCCGCATCATCGCAATCGTGCGCGAGCCCTCGAGCTTTCTCCATTCACTACATCTACAGATGCTGCAGAACCGCTCGGAGACGGAGAAGGATTTGCGCAAGGCCATCGCCCTGGAGGAGCCGCGGCGCCGGGGCGAGCAGATTCCCCGCGACGCCCACTGGCCGGAGGCGCTGATGTACAGCGAGCGTGTCCGCTACGTCGAGCAGCTGCGTCGCTATCACTCCTCGTTCGCCCCCGAGCAGGTGCTGGTGCTGATCTATGACGACTTCAGGCGCGACAACGAGGCCACGGTCAGGCGCGTGCTGCGCTTCTTGGGGGTCGACGACACGGTCTCGCTCCAGGCCAAGCGCGCCAACCCGACCGTGGCCGTGCGCTCCGAGCACGTCCGCAGCGCCGTGCGCGCCGTGCGGGCCGGCACCGGTCCGGGTGCGCGGGCGGTCAGAGGCGCGCTGCGCGCGCTGACGAGCAGCCGCCTGCGACAGCAGGTGTTGCACCCGCTGCGAAAGCGCGTCGTCTACAGCGCTCCGCCGCTGCCCGACGAGGGCTTGATGCTCGAGCTGCGTCAACGCTTCAAGGATGAGGTAATCGCGCTCAGCGAGTACCTCGATCGCGACCTGGTCGCGGAGTGGGGCTATGACGACATCCGCTGAGCAGGCCGAGGCGGCGCAGGCCGGCGCCCCGCAGACCGGCAGCCGCCGGGTCCCCGATTTCTTCGTCGCGGGACACACCAAGTGCGGCACTACGGCGATGTACGCAATGCTCAGGCGCCATCCGCAGATCTACATGCCGTCATTGAAGGAGCCCCGCTGGTTTGCGAGCGACCTGCGCTACTCCAACCCGGCGCAGCGGGGCAATCGGCTGCCGCAGAGCTATGAAGAGTACCTGGCGCTGTTCGCGCAGGCCCAGCCCGACCAGCTCGCCGGCGAGGCCTCGCCGATGTACCTGTGGTCGCGCGATGCGGCCGCCAACATCGCCGCGGTAGCGCCGCGCGCGCGCATCATCGCGATCCTGCGCGAGCCCGCGAGCTTTCTTTATTCGCTGCACAACCACTGGGTGTTGCATCACGTGGAGGCCGAGCAGGACTTCGCCAAGGCGATCTTGCTCGAGCAGGCGCGCCGCGAAGGCAGGCAGGTCCCCGGCCCCTCCTACTGGCCCCAGGCGCTGCTGTATTCAGACCACGTGCGCTATGTCGAGCAGCTGCGCCGCTATGAAGCGGTGTTGGGGCGCGAGCAGATCCTGGTGCTCATCTATGACGACTACAGGCGCGACAACGAGGCCGCGGTCAGGCAGGTGCTGCGCTTCCTGGAGGTCGACGACCAGGCGCCGGTGCAGGTGATGGAGGCCAACACGACCAGGAAACGGCTGCGCGCGAGGCGCCTGGACGCGGTGGGGCGCCAGCTGTATACCGGCACCGGGCCGGTCGCGAAAGCGGCGAGGACGGGGCTGAAGGCGCTGATGAGCGAGCGTGTGCGCACGCAGGTGCTGCCGGCCATGCGCCGCCGCATGGTCTACGCCGAGGTGCAGCGGCTCGACGAGGGCTACGCGCTGGAGCTGCGGCGGCGCTTCAAGGGCGAGGTGGTGGCCCTGAGCGAGCACCTGAACCGCGACCTGGTCGCCGAGTGGGGCTATGACGGACTCGGCTGAGCCTGCGCGCGCCCGGCGCCGTCGCCGACGAGATCCCAGCGAACCTCGAAGCGATGCACCGCGGGGTCGGCCAGCATCTGCTTGGCGCCGCCGTTGAGCGCCGGAAACTGGGTGCGGTAGCTGCGCATCGCCGCGAGCTTGGCCGTCGCGGCGGCGTCGTCCAGTCGCTCGACGTGCGCGGAGCGCAGCGGCGGCATCTCCGGCACGCCGTCCAGGAACGACAGCCAGAACGCGTCGACGTTGAGAGTTGGGTCGGGCTCGCTGGCGTCCACCCAGTGCGGCCAGCCATGGGTAACGCAGTAGGGCAGATCGACGTACAGGGTCACGGGCATGCCCGCGCGCGCAAGCATCCTTCCGTAGCGGCGAACCAGCTTATGGTCGGGGTGGCCGCCCACGCCCGCGGGCACGTACACGTGCGATGCGCTGGGCATCTGCGCGCACAGCGCGCGGTCGAGCTGCTCCAGCGGCGGGCCGGGCTGCGTGCGGTACTGGTTGTCGAGAAAGGGCAGGTTCACCGGCGTGCGCTGTGCGAGTGCGAGCGCGACCGCGTCCTCGGCCAGCCGCGCACGCGTCTGCTCGGCCGAGTCGCTGGCTCCGGTGATCGCGTCCCACAGCGTCAGGAAACCCGGCGGCGGCGAGCCCGCAAAGACGTTTACGACAGTGCACTCCTGCGCGCCTGTCAGCAGGCTCCAGCAGTCGAGCACCGCATCGTCCCAGTGCGGTGAGAGCACCAGCGCGGGCGCCTGCGGATCGACCCGCAAGGCAGTGTGAAAATGGCTGTCGCGCCGCGCCACTCGGCGGGCCTGGATGCGCCTGCGCAGGGCGCGTTGAAGGCTGTTTGCGCTGGCCGGGGGCATCGCCGAGGAGTCTGGCAGTATAGTCGGGGCGTATTCCTGACGACAGGTCGACGCGCTCGGGCCCCGGAGTCGGTCAGGTTGTCGCAGATATACTCGCAGCCATGACCGTCTCAGCTGAGCGCACGGCTGCGGCGCGCGCGCCACAACAGCGGGTTCCCGACTTCTTCATCGTCGGTCACCACAAGAGTGGAACCACGGCCCTGTATGAGATGCTGCGCCGCCATCCGCAGATATTCATGCCGGATGTCAAGGAGCCGCGTTACTTCGCCGACGATTTGCGCTTTCAGTTCGAACCGCAGCCGTCGAATCACCTGCCGCAGACATATGAGGAGTATCTGTCACTGTTCGCGGCGGCGACACCCGAGCAGCGCGTCGGGGAGGCGTCGCCGTCATACCTGAAGTCAGACACCGCCGCGCAGGCGATCGCGCGTGTGCAGCCGGCAGCGCGGATAATTGCGATCCTGCGCGAGCCCGCCAGCTTCGTGCGCTCGCTGCAGCTGCAGCTGTTGCAGGAACATGTGGAGACCGAGACAGACCTGCGCCGGGCGGTCGCCAACGAGCAGATAGATCGCGGCGGGCGCCAGGTGCTGCGTTATTCAGATCATGTTCACTACGTCGAGCAGCTGCGCCGTTATCACCAGCAGTTCGCTCCCGAGCAGGTGCTGGTGCTCATCTATGACGATTTTCGCAATGACAATGAGGCGACCGTGCGCCGGGTCCTGCGCTTCCTGGACGTGGACGACGGGGCGCCGATTCACATCATGGACGCCAATCCCACGGTGAGGGTGCGCTCGGTCCGCCTGGACGATCTCATGCGCAAGCTGTACAGCCGCTCGGGCCCCGCGAAGGTGCTCAACACGACGGTCAAGGCGCTCATCCCGCAGCGCACGCGCCGCCGCCTGATCCGCACCATCCGCAGGCAGATCGTCTACGGCGAGCCGCAGGCGCCGCAGGAGAGCGCGATGATGGAGTTGCGCGCCCGCTACAAGAAGGAGGTGGTGGCGCTGAGCGAGTATCTGGATCGCGACCTGGTTGGCCTGTGGGGCTATGACGGGGTTGGCTGAGCAGTCGCGCGCCGAGCCCGAGCAGGCGATAGGAAGCACAGGCTGGCGCACGCAGGCGCAGCGACGCCAGGAGGAGGTTCTGCCTGCTGGGTGCGTCGTGCTGACCTGTTCGGCCCAGCTTGGCGAGGGTGGTCTCGGGCGCCACGCGCAGGAGATCGCCGACGCACTGGCGCGCCGCGGGGCCCAACCGGTTTGCATCTGCGGCCCAGATCCCTCCAGACCGCCCGTGCGCAGGTGGCGTCGGCTGGCGCGGCGTGCGGTCAACGCGCCGCTGGCGCTGCCGCCACTGCACCTGGCGGCGGCGCAGCGCGCGCTGCGCAAGAGCCGCCTGTTCGACGTCTACGCGGCGGGGGCGTTGCCGGCGGCCGAGCACCTGATCGCCTTCAACGGCACCGCGCTGGCGCAGATCCGTGCGGCACGGCGCGCAGGGGGCATGTCCACCGCCCTCGTGTCCGCGACCTCGCATTTTCGGCTGCTGGCGCGCCAGCACGCGCTCGCCCATCGCCAGTATCCGCTGGAGGAATCCTGGGCGACGCGCCTGGTCGAGCGCAACCTCAGCGAGTACTCCGAGGTCGACCGCATCTACGTCTCCTCGGATTACACACGCGATTCGTTCATCGCCGAGGGCGTCGGCGAGGAGCTGCTGACGCGTCTGGTGCTTACCCCGGACCCTCGCTTCGAGCCGGGTCCCAGCGACGCGGCTTCATCGACTTTCGACATCGTCTTCTGCGGGAGCCTGTCGGTGGTCAAGGGCGTTCCCCTGCTGATCGATGCCGTGCGGGCCCTGCCCTACGCGGACCTGCGGCTCGTCCTGGTGGGCGGCTGGAAATCGCGCGGTATGCGCCGCTTCGTGCAACGGGCATGTGCGCAGGATCCGCGCATTTGGGCCGGTCACGGAGACCCCCTGCCGCGCCTGCGCGGCGCGCGTCTGTGCGTGCACCCCACATACAACGACGGCTTCGGCTACGCCCCCGCGGAGGCCCTGGCGTGCGGCGTTCCGGTGATCGTCACCGAGGACACCGGCATGAAGGACCTGATCGAGCCGGGCCGCAACGGCGCGATTGTGGCGACCGGCGATCTGGGCGCGCTCACACAGGCCGTCGAGGCGGCCTATCGCGGCGAGCTGTGCAGCGGCTGAGCGTGGCTGGCGGCGCGGTGCAGACCTGTGTCGGGACACCGCTGCGCGTGGCCGTCGTGGGGGCTTCGGTGCGGCCCACGTGTGGCGTGCGCGACCACGCCACGCTGCTCATGCACGCGATGTCCCAGGAGAACGTCTTGCCATCGCTGCACTGGCTGACCCGCGAGCAGTCTTCGCTGGGGGCCGCTCGCGCGGAGCTCTCCGCCTGGACGCGTCGCCTCTCGCGCGAGCTCGACGAGGACCCGCCCGACGCTGTGCTGATGCACTACTCGGTGTTTTCCTACTCGCACCGCGGCCTGCCCGTCTTCGTGCACCAGACGCTGCGCGCGCTGCACCCCGCGCGGATCCCACTGGTGGCGATGCTGCACGAGCTGGCCTACCCCTGGCGCTACTCGGGATGGCGAGGGGATCTGTGGGCGCTGACCCAGCGAGCGCTGCTGATCGACGTGATGCGCGCCTGCCGCGGCGCGATCGTGACCGCGGACGCACGCCAGCAATGGCTGGCCTCGCGGGTGTGGCTGCCCACCAGGCGCGTGCTCGTGGCGCCGGTGTTCTCCAATCTGCCCGCGCCCTCCGCACAGCCTGCCGCCTCCGCACAGCCTGCCCCGTCGGCACAGCCTGCCCTCTCGGTCCAGCCGGCGGGCGAGCATTCCGGCGCGACGATCGGCCTGTTCGGCTACTCCTACGAGGGCGCGTCGCTGTCGCTCGTGCTCGAAGCCCTCGGTCTGCTGCGCGAGCGCGGCGTGCGCGCGCAGCTGCGCCTGCTGGGCGCGCCCGGGCGCTCGTCTGACGCGGGCCGCGCCTGGCTTGTAGCGGCCCGCGACCGCGGCCTGGAGTCCTTGATCTCCTTCTCCGAGCGGCTCCCCGCCCAGGAGCTGTCTGACGCGCTTGCGGCCTGCGACGTGCTGCTGTTTGCAGACGCCGCGGGGCCGTCCTCGCGCAAGGGAAGCCTGGCAGGGGCGCTCGCGTCGGGCAGCGCGGTCGTGGCGCTGCACGGTCCCAACACCTGGCAGCGACTGCTCGACGCGCAGGCGGCGTGCGTCGTGGCGCCCACGCCCACCGCACTCGCGCAGGCGGTTGGCGACCTGCTTGGCGACGAGCAGGGCCGCGCGGCGCTTGGCGCGCGGGCGCGCGCGTTTGCTGCGGAGGAGATGGGCCTGGCGCGAAGCGTCGACGCGGTGATGGAGCTGCTGGGCGAGCTCGTCAGCGCCAGACGCGAGTGAGCGACGCAGGCGCTCAGGCCGCCTGCGGGGCCTGGGCGCGCCCGGACCGTTCCTGCCATCGTCCGCGCGCGTGTCGATAGGCCGCAAGGAGGGTGCCCACGTGGCGTTGGGCCGAGAAGCGCTCGGCCACCAGGTCCCTGCCCGCCAGCCCCATCGTGTGCTGCAGCTGGGGATCGTCCAGCAGCCGGCCGAGCGCCACGGCGAGCGCGTCGACGTCTCCGGGCGCGACCGTGATGCCGCAGACGCCGTCCTTGAGCCAATCAGGGATCCCGCCTGTGGCACTGGCGACCGCCGGGCGCCCGGCGGAGAACGCCTCGATGCCGACGATCCCGAAGGGCTCGGGCCACAGTGACGGGACCGCGAGCACCGACGCGTCGGCGAGCTCGCGCGCAAGCTGCTCAGGTCCCATCCAGCCCTTGAACTGCACCCGCTCGGCGATTCCCATGCGCGCCGCCAGCGCGCGCAGCTTAGGCTCGCGCCGCCCGGTCCCGCAGATCGCCAGATCGGCGTCCACCCGGGCGACCGCGCGAATCAGGACGTCGACGCCCTTGGGCGCCACCAGACGTCCGGCAAAGACCACGCGCCGTCGCGTGCCATGTCCGGACCCCTCACATGGGGTCATCGTCGGGAAGTAGGGAACCACGGCTCGATGGTCGAGGTGATTGGCGGCCAGGTGCCTGTCGACGGCGCTGGAATAGGAGACCACCAGGTCCGCCTCCCTGTACATCGCCAGCCCGCGGGTCACCCCCACGTACTTCGCCGGCAGGGTTCTCGGGTAGCGCGTGTGCGCACAGCCCCTGATCAACAGATTGGGTATGCATCCCGGCCCGTGCGCCCGCGTGCATTCCTGGCCGGGGGAGAAGTAGTAGACGCCGGACGTGCACCCGGGAAACGCATGCGCGCTGATCACCACGGGCGACCTCGCGCGCAGGCCTGTGACGATCGCACGGTCGTCGACCTGATGGATGTGAGCGATCTGCGCGTCGAGCATCGAGATGTCGCCCAGCCGCTCCTCGACGCGCACACGCGTGTCCATGAGCATGGGACGGTGGTGCAGCGTCACTCCGTCGGCCCGCTCGTCGTCGGCGATCCTCGCTGCGAGCACGTGCACCTCGACGCCGCTGCGAGCGAGCGCAGCTGCGCTCTCTTTCACGTGCGCTGCGACGCCGCCGTCCCTGCCCCACAGCGCAGTTGCGAACAGCACCGAGCGCGGCGGATGCGCGTCGGGGCCGGACGCCGGCCCCGGGATGCTGTGCACCGCGCTCACGGCCCTCCACGATATCGCCCTGCTTGCGCGGCAACCTGCAGGTCGGTTGATCGCTCTAGACTCGCTGCGCCGTGTCAAGCATCTCCGTGGTGATCCCCGCCTACAACCAGCCGCGGATGCTCTCCGAAGCGCTCATGGGAGTACGCGCACAGACCGTCGCGCCCGCCGAGGTGATTGTCATCGACGACTGCTCAGAGCAGCCGCTTGCGCATGCGACCGAGGTGCCCGACGGGCTGTCGGTGCGCTTCGTGCGCAATCCTGAAAATCTCGGGCCAGGTGCAAGCGTGGTGCGGGGCGTCCGCGAGTCCCACGGCGACCTGCTCAGCACGCTCAACCACGATGACGTGTGGGAGCCGTTGTTCCTCGAGCGCCTGGTCGGCGCGCTCGACGAGCACCCCGAGGCCTGCTTTGCATTCTGCGATCACGGTGTGATGCTGGCCGACGGCAGCCACGACGAGCAACGCTCGCGCGAGCAGAGCGCGCGCTTCGGGCGCCTCGGTCTGCCCGGCGGACTGCTCACGGGCGAGCGGCTGTACAGGACCGCGCTCCTGGACAAGGCGGTTGCGGCGTCTTCCTTTACGCTCGTGCGCCAAGCCGCGCTCGACCTCGAGCTGATCGCGGCGGGCGCGGACACGTGGGACTACTGCGTTGCGGTGGGCGCATGCAGAGCGGGCGACAGCGCCGTGTACGTGGACGAGCGCCTCGGCTGGTATAGGTTCTCGCCGACGATGCTCTCGACCACCTGGGTCGACCCGGCCAAGCAGGTGCAGCTGGCGCGAGCGCAGACGATGGCTCTGATGGTCATCCTGCTGTCGGCTCGATTGGCAGCGGTTCACCCCGAGGTGCGCCGGCGCCTAGGTCTGGCCGTTCGTCACGCGCTGATGGCTGCGCTGCGCACCCGCGACCCGCGCAGCATGGTCACCGTCACCGCCCGCATCCTCGCCGGCGCGCGCGAGGCCCGGCGGCTGGTTCGATAGCCTGCCAAGCTCGATGGCGATGCAGCTCGTGACCAGGGCGTTAGCGTCGGCCTCGCGCCGGCTGGATCGGCCCGAGCTGCTCGCCGCGGTCAATGCCGTGGCCCGCCAGACCCAGCTGGAAGAGGTGGGGATGAGCGCCGTGCTCGCTTGCGCGCTGCACGGTGAAGGGACCTACGTCGACGTTGGCGCCAACCGCGGCCAGGTTCTGCGCGAGGCCGTGCGCGTGGCGCCGCAGGCGGTCCATGTCGCCTTCGAGCCGATTCCGCTGCTCGCCGCCGAGCTGGCTCGCGCGTTCCCGCAGGTCGACTGTCGTTGCAAAGCCGTCGGCGCGCGCGCCGAGGAGGCGCAATTCTGCTATTTCCGGCGCCTGGACGGCTGGAGCGGCCTGCGCCGCCACCCACAGATCGACGATAGCCGGGGCGATCCGGAATACATCACGGTGCAGGTCTCGACGCTCGATACCGAGGTGGGCGAGCTTTCACCCAGCGTGCTGAAGATCGACGTCGAGGGCGCCGAGCTGGCCGTGCTCGAAGGCGCCCGCTCGATCCTCTCCCAAGCGCGGCCGGTGGTGATCTTCGAGCACGTTCGCGACACCGCCGAGCTGCATGGCGTCGCGCCGGGGGCCCCGTGGGACCTGCTCACCGACCTCGACTACGAGATCTTCTGCGTGACCGGCGCCGGTCCGTTCCCGCGTGCGGCCTTCGCCCAGAGCACGACGGTGGTCAACTGGCTGGCCACGCCGCACGCGCGCAGCGCTTAGCCTTCCTACTTGGCGGCGTGTGCTTCCGCGGCTTCTTCCTTGGCGAACTGCTTGCGTGCAGCTTCTTCGCTGGCCTTTTCAGCCGAGGACGGGCCTTCGGATTCGCCTTTGGCGGCCTGGTGCTTGCCTTTGGCGGTGGGTTTGCTCGCGTGCTTGGACGTGCCGCCGGTCTTCTTGTTCGAGTGCTTGGCCTTGGCCTTCTTGGCGCGTTCTTGCGCTTCTTCGGCTTCAGCGCGCTTGGTGTCTTCGGCGCGTCGTTTCTTCAGTTCGGCTTCGAAGGCCAGCTTGCGCTTCTTGGCGGCCGCGGCGGCTGCCTGTTCCTTGCGCTGTTCTTCGGCTTCTTCGCTGCTTTGCCCCGCGGGCGAGGTCGATGCGGCTTCGCCGGATCCCGCTCCAGCTCCCGAACCTCCTGTGCCCCCGCTGCCGCCGCAGCCGGCGAGGACTGCTGCGCAGAACACGGCGAGCAGACACAGCGGCAGCACCCCACGGCCGCCACGACCCAAGGCAAAGCGAAGCACGCTGGGCATTCTAGTGTCCGTGCACACGGGCCAAACCCGGGGCTCTACGCGCCTCACGGCGCAGGCGCGGGTCCGCTGGCCGGCGTGGGCGCGGGGGTGGTGATCGGCGCGGGCGTGGTTTCGACGGCGCCCTGGACGGCGGGCGTCTTCTTGGCGGTTGGCTTGCTGTGCTGCTTGGCCTTGGTGCGCGCCGCTTCTTCGCGCTGTTTTTCCTTGGACTCTGCGGCCTTTTCTCGCTGCTTGGCCTTGGCTTCCACTTCCTTCACGCGCTTGTTGGCCTGCCGCTTGGCGGCCTGTTCGCGCTTTTTGGCAGCGGTCAGCGCGGCCTTTTCTCTCTTCTTGGCATTCGCTTCTGCGGCTTCTTCGCGCTTCTTGCTTTCTATCTCTGCAAGCTCTTCGCGGTCTTTTGCGATTTCGACCGCTTCTTCTCGCTTGCTGGCCGCTTCTTCATTGCGTTCGGCGGCTTCTTCGCTGGAAGCGTTGGCCGAGCTCGACCCCGAACCCGACGAGCTCGACCCGCAGCCGGCGAGCGCGCCGGCCCCGATCGCCACGAGCAGGCAGACGAACGCTGCCCGCAGCAACCTAAGAGCGTTCACGGCGGTCGACGTCGAGCGCGACGCCGGCCCCCGACGCGAGCAAGCCGATCACACGCCCAAATGTAGTCGATGGCGCCCGCCGTGGGCTCGAACCGGCTTGAGCGTCCCGTTACACTCTCGAACATGACGGTCAAGGCAGGCCCGCAGGGCGCGGCTCGCCCGCACAAGGGAAGGATCCCGGATTTTTTTGTCGTCGGTCACGGCAAGAGTGGGACGACGGCGCTGTGGGACATGCTCAGGCAGCACCCGCAGCTTTACCTGCCCTACAACAAGGAGCCGTGGTTCCTCGCCGACGAGATGCGCCCGCTGGCCGCGCTGCGTCCGCAAGGGACCGGCAGCACTCCGGGCACGATCGAGGAGTACCTGGCGCTGTTCGCCGACGCGACCCCAGAGCAGCGCGCGGGCGAGGCGTCATCTTTGTACCTGTGGTCCGCAACGGCCGCCGGGCGCATCGCCGAAATGCAACCGGCCGCACGCATCGTGGCCGTCCTGCGCGAGCCGGCGAGCTTCTTGCGCTCGCTGCACATGCAATTCGTGCAGGTCTACGTCGAGCCCGAGAAGGATCTGCGCAGGGCGATCGCGCTGGAGAGCGACAGACGCCAGGGCAAAAGCCTGCCGAGCAGGCCCTACTGGCCGGACGGGACGCTCTACTCAGACCACGTGCGCTATGTCGATCAGCTGCGCCGCTACCACGAGCGCTTCGCGCCCGACCAGGTGCTGGTTCTCATCTACGATGATTTCCGGACCGACAACGAGGCGACCGTGCGCAAGGTGTGGCGCTTCTTGGAAGTGGAAGACGAGCATCCCGTAACGGTGAGAGAGGCCAACCCAACCGTGCGCGTGCGCTCCCGGCGCCTGTACTCGATGGTTCACACATTGGCCGCGGGCGACACGCCCGTGCCCAGGGCGGTGCAGGCGGCCGCCAAGACGCTGGCGCCGCGACGGCTCAGCCGCGAGTCGGCCATGGCGATCAGGGATCGGATCGTCTATGGCGACCCGCATCCGCCCGATCGGGAGTTGATGCTCGAGTTGCGTCGCCGCTTCAAGCCGGAGGTGGTCGCATTGAGCGAGTACCTGGACCGCGACATGGTCGCGCTTTGGGGCTATGACGACATCGGCTGAGCCGAGCGCTGGCGCTGCCAAGCAGGCCCAGCGAGTACCTGATTTCTTCATCGTCGGTCAGGCGAAGTCGGGGACGACCGCGCTTTACACCATGCTCAAGCGTCACCCGCAGATCTTCATGCCGGAGGTCAAGGAGCCGCGGTATCTGGCGAGCGACCTGCGCGACCGTTTTCACATACCGGCCACGTCCACCGTGCCGGACACGCTCGAGCAGTACCTGTCGCTGTTTGCGCCCGCCGCGCCGGGACAGCTGGCCGGGGAGGCCTCGCCGTCCTATTTGACTTCGCACACCGCCGCGGGCGAGATCGCGCAGCTGCAGCCGGCGGCCCGCATCATCGCGATCCTGCGCGAGCCGGCCAGCTTCCTGCACTCACTGCACCTGCAGTTCGTGCAGGCGCACGTGGAGACGGTGAAGGATTTGCGCAAGGCGCTCGCGCTCGAGGACGAACGGCGACGGGGCAAACGGGTGCCCCGTCGCTCCCATCGCCCCAATGTGCTGCTCTACTCCGACCATGTGCGCTACGTCGAGCAGCTGCGCCGCTATCACGCTGTGTTCGCGCCCGAGCAGGTACTGGTGCTGATCTATGACGATTTCAGGCGCGACAACGAGGCGACCGTGCGCAGGGTGCTGCGCTTCCTGGACGTCGCCGAGGAACTTCCGGTGCTCCCCCGTCAGGTCAACCCCACAGTGCAGGTGCGCGCACAGCGCGTGCACCAGCTGGTGCACGCGCTGGCCTCCGGACGCGGGCCGCTCGCGCGTGCCGTCCAGGTATCGGTGAAAGCGATCACGCCGCCGGGGTTCAGCCGCAGCTCGGCCGTGGCGATTCGCGATCGCATCTTCTTCACCGCGCCCGGCGAGCCCGACGCGCGGCTGACGGGCGAGCTGCGCCAACGCTTCAAGGGCGAGGTGGTCGCGCTCAGCGAGTACCTGGGCCGCGACCTGGTGTCCGAGTGGGGCTATGACGACGTCGCCTGAGCCGCCCGCCGGCCGCGCGTCGAGTGTGCCCGCAGACGCTGCGTCGATCTCGGTCGTCGTGCCCACGTTCAACGACGTGGGCCGAATCGGCGACGCGCTGACGTCGATCGTCGGGCAGACGCTGCCCCCGGGCGAGATCGTGGTGGCCGATGACGGCTCGCAGGACGCAACCGAGCAGTTCGTGCACGATTTCGCCGCCCGGCAGGCCGGCGGCGTGGCGATTCACTACGTGAGGCTCCCGGGTCACTCGGGCGTCGTGGCCGCGCGCAACGCGGGGATCGCGGCGGCGCGCGGCGAGTGGATCGCCGAGTGCGATTCCGACGACGTGTGGGCTCCCACCAAGCTGGAGCGTCAGCTGGAATTCCTGCGCGCCTGGAGCGGCAGCCGGCGTATCGCGCTGTTGGGCACGCACGGCCACAACATGAACGACGCCAAGAAGGTCGTCTCGCCCGCGGTCATGGGTCCGACCAGCGAGGCCGACTACGACTCGGTCAGACAGACCGGAGGCATCTTCTATGTGATTCATTCCTCGGTGCTGTTTGCGCGCTCTGACTTCGACGCCGTGGGTGGCTATTCGACCGATTATGGAGCGGCTGACGAGTTCGATTTCTTCTGCCGGATGGCCGACCAGGGTGTGGTGATCAACCTGCCCGAACCGCTTGTCTACTATCGAAAGCGGGCAGGCTCGATGCAGCTGGACAGCTTCTGGGACAAACAGCAGGGCGCCTGGCGCGTGGCCGAGAATCAGCGCAGACGTGTGGCCGGGCGCGACCCGATCGGGCCGGAGGAGTTCGCCGCCCAGCTGGCCTCCGCGCCCGCGTGGGAGCGCTTCACGCGTGCGAAGAACGTGTGGGGGATGTACTACTACCGGGTCGGCGCCACCGACATGGTCAACGGCAGGCGCCTGCGGGGAGGCTGGGAGCTGCTGCTGGCGTCGCTGCTGGACGGCGCACGCCTGCGCGCTGGCGTGCGCAACGCCGTCCGCGCTAGGCGCTCTCGGGTCGCGCGCTCGCAGGGCGCAGGCGCCTGACGCGCGATCGGGCGATGCTGAGCGCACGCGCTGCCGGGGCAGCCGCTGCCGGTGCCAGGCCCCGGCTGCTGCTGATCACACCCGATTACCCGCCCGCCCACGGCGGCATCCAGACGACCGCGCATCGTGTTGCAACGGGCGTCACGGCAATGGACACGAGGGTGGTCGCACTCGCGAGCGCGGGCGCCGGGGCATTTGACCGGGGCGCGCTGTCCCGCGGTGAGGCGGTCGCGGTCAGGCGCGCGCCCAGCGACCCCCGCCTGCGCGGCGCGCGCAACGTGGCGCTCAACGCCGTCGCGATGATGGACGCCCTGCGCTTTCGTCCCGACGTGATCCTCAGCCTGCACCTGGTCGCCAGCCCCGCCGCGGCCGCCATCCGCCGGGCCCTGGGGGCCAGGACCGTGCAGTACTTCCACGCCAAGGAGATCCCCGCCAAAGCACGGCTCGCCGCGTTCGCCGCCGCCCAGGCGGACGTGGTGGTGGCGGTCGGCGCCTACACCGAAGGTCTGATCCGCGCGACCGGCGCCCCGGTTGCCGAGATGCGCCGCGTGTCCCCCGGCGTCGATCTGCCCGCGGATCCGCGACCGCTGCCCGCGGAGCGGCCCACGTTCGTGACGGTCGCGCGGCTGGAGGATCGCTACAAGGGCCACGACGTGCTCATGCGCGCGCTTGCGCTGGTACGCGAGCGGGTGCCCGATGTGCAGTGGGCGGTGATCGGCGAGGGGCCGCTGCGCGCGGAGCTCGAAGAGCTGGCCCGTGCGCAGGGGGTGGCGGGCTCGGTTCGCTTTCTTGGCGCGCTGTCAGACGCCCAGCGCGACACGTGGCTGCGGCGCGCGCGGCTGTTGGCGATGCCCAGCCGCCTGCCCGCAGGCGCGCGGGCGGGCGAGGGCTTCGGGATCGTCTACACCGAGGCGGCCGCCTACGGCAAGCCGGTGGTGGCGGGCAACGTGGGGGGTGCGCTCGACGCGGTGCTCGACGGGCAGACGGGGCTGCTGGTCGACCCCGCCGACCCGCGCGCGGTGGGCGAGGCGATCGCGACGCTGCTGCTCGACTTCGATCTCGCCCAGCGGCTGGGTCGGGCGGGGGCCCAGCGGGCGCAAGAATTTGCCTGGCCGCTGGTGGTGGGGCGCCTGCAGGAGGTGCTGCTCGAACAGGCCGACCGGGCCAGGAGCGCGCGCGGGTGAACGTCCTCTACGTCAACCACACCGAGGTCGTCAGCGGCGCCGAGCGCTCGCTGCTCAGTCTGCTGGCGGGGCTTTCGCCCGAGGTCTCCCCGCTCGTCGCCAGCCCGCGCGGGCGCTTGGAACAGGCCGTGCAGGAGCTCGGCTTGCCGACGACCGCTATCACCGGAACCGCCGGCAGCCTCAGGCTGCACCCGCTGCACACGCCCAAGGCGCTGGCGGAGCTGAGCATCGCGGGCGCCCAGATTCGCCTGGCCGCCCGCCGCCATCGCGCCGATGTGATTCACGCCAACTCGATCCGCGCCGGCATCGTGCTCGCCCTTGCCGGGCCGATGCGTGCGGCGAAGGTCGTGCACGTGCGCGACTGTCTGCCCCCCGGCGCCGTCAGCTCGGCCACGCTGCGCCTGATCGCGGCCAGCGCCACGACGGTCATCGCGAATTCGCGCTACACGGCCGAGGCCGTGCGCGCGGTCGCCCCGGGCGCACGTCTGGAGGTGCTCTACAACCCCGTCGACCTCGAGCGCTTCGACCCGGCGCGCATCGACCGCGAGCGCGCACGCGCGGCCCTGGGCGACGCGGGCGCGCACGACCTGCTGCTCGGCGTGGTCGGCCAGCTGAGTCCCTGGAAGGGGCAGGACACGGCGATCGAAGCGCTGGCGCTGGCCTGCGCAAAGGGTCTGGACGCGCACATGCTGCTGATCGGCTCAGCCAAGTTCGTCGCTCGCGCGACGCGCTTTGACAACCGACGCTACCTGGCCCGCCTGCACTCGCTCGTGGCCGACGCGGGCCTGCAGGAGCGCGTGTCATGGCTGGGAGAGCGCGAGGACGTGCCCGAGCTGATGTGCGCGCTGGACGTCCTCTTGCTGCCCTCGTGGGAGGAGCCGTTCGGGCGCTCCCTGATCGAGGCTATGGCGCTCGGCGTGCCGGTGCTTGCAACCGACGTGGGCGGTCCGCCGGAGATCGTCGAGGACGGGCGCGAGGGCTATTTGCTGGCGCCGCGCGAGCCCCAAGCCTGGGCCCGCGCGATCGCCCAGATCGCCGAGCGTCCAGACCGCGGCCGCGAGATGGGCCGCGCGGGGCGTGCCAGGGTCGAGCGCGACTTCACGGTGGCGCGCCACGTGGCCGACACGCTGGCCGTCTACCGTCGCGCCGTCGCCCGGGCTAAGCGCCGCTGCCCGGGCGAGGCTTGACAAAGCGCAGACGCACCCTAAAGTTCACAAGTGCCTTATCGCGCAATGGCTAGGCTCAGCCCCACCGCACGGATGCCCGCTACCTACCACCTTTCCCACCTGCGCACGCTAGAGGCCGAGGCGATGCACGTGATGCGCGAGACGGTCGCCGAATTCGAGCGTCCGGTTCTGCTGTTCAGCGGTGGCAAGGACTCGATCGTGCTGCTGCGCTTGGCCGAGAAGGCCTTCCGGCCGGCGCCGTTCCCGTTCCCGTTGATGCATGTGGACACGGGCCACAACTTTCCCGAGGCGATCGAGTACCGCGACCGCCGCGTCGCCGAGCTCGGCGAGCGCCTGATCGTGGCCTCGGTCGAGGACTCGATCCGCGACGGCCGCGTGGTGGAGGAGACGGGTCCCAACGCTTCGCGCAACGCCCTGCAGACGGTCACGCTGCTGGATGCGATCGCCGAGCACGAGTTCGACGCGGCTTTCGGCGGGGCCAGGCGCGACGAGGAGCGCGCGCGCGCCAAGGAGCGCATCCTGTCCTTCCGCGACGAGTTCGGCCAGTGGGAGCCACAGAAACAGCGTCCGGAGGTGTGGAGCCTCTACAATGGACGCATCCGCAAGGGGGAGCACGCACGCGTATTTCCGATCTCCAACTGGACCGAGCTCGACGTGTGGCAGTACATCGCCGAGGAGGAACTCGAGGTGCCGTCGATCTACTTCGCCCACGAGCGCGAGGTGTTCGCGCGCGACGGAATGCTCTATGCCGTCAGCCCGTTCGTGGAGCTGGTCGAAGGCGAGCAGCCGTTCGGCGCGCGCGTGCGCTACCGCACGGTGGGGGACATGAGCTGCACGGGCGCCGTGGAGTCAGACGCGGCGACCCTGGCCGAGGTGGTTGCCGAGATCGCGGCAACGGAGGTGACCGAGCGCGGCCAGACGCGTGCGGACGATCGCGTGACCGAGGCGGCGATGGAGGATCGCAAGCGCAAGGGCTACTTCTAAGTTGGTGAACGGGATGAGCGGATCCGATTCGACATCTGGCGCGGACGCCAATGGCAACGGCTGGCTCGCGGCGCCCGCGGGCACCGTCGCCGTGCACGGCGACGCACAGGACGTGCTGCGGCGGCTGACCGAGCGCCCGGCCGACCTGCTGCGCTTCGCCACGGCGGGCTCGGTGGACGACGGCAAGAGCACGCTGATCGGCCGGCTGCTGTACGACTCCAAGCAGGTTCTCAGCGACCAACTGCTGCATGTCGAGCAGACCAGCGCCCGCATGGGCCACGACTTCCTCGACCTCTCGCTGCTGACCGACGGCCTGCGCGCCGAGCGCGAGCAGGGCATCACGATCGACGTCGCCTACCGCTACTTCGCGACCGCCCAGCGCCGCTTCATCATCGCCGACACGCCCGGGCACGAGCAGTACACGCGCAACATGGTCACGGGCGCCTCGACGGCCGATCTGGCGATCGTGCTGATCGACGCCCGCAAGGGCGTCATCTCCCAGTCCAAGCGCCATGCGTTCATCAGCTCGCTGCTGGGCATTCCGCACATGGTGGTATGCGTGAACAAGATGGACCTCGTCGACTTCGACGAGGGCGTCTTTGACGCGATCGTGGAGGACTTCGACCGCTTCGCCGCGCGCCTGGAGATGCCCGACGTGACGTTCATCCCGATCTCGGCGCTGCTGGGCGACAACGTGGTCGACCGTTCCGAGGCGATGCCCTGGTATCAGGGCCCGCCACTGCTCTACCACCTCGAGCACGTCCACATCGCATCAGACCGCAACCTGATCGACGTGCGTTTCCCGGTGCAGTGGGTGATTCGTCCGCCAGCGACGGCCGTGGCCGACTATCGGGCGTATGCCGGCCAGGTGGCCGGCGGCGTGATCCGACCCGGCGACGAGGTGGTGGTGCTGCCCAGCGGACAGCACACCACGGTCGCAGCCATCGACACCTTCGAGGGGCCGGTGCAGGAGGCCTTCCCGCCGATGTCGGTGGCGCTGCGCCTGGCCGACGACATCGACGTGGGGCGCGGCAGCACGATTGTGCGCACGCAGAACCAGCCGTCGGTGTCGAGCAGCTTCGAGTGTCTGCTGTGCTGGATGTCCGAGCACGAGCTGAGCCCCCGCCGGCGCTATCTGGTCAAGCACACCACGCGCACGGCGATGGTCGGTGGCGTGGATGTGCGCTACCGCATCGACGTGGAGAGCCTGCGCCGCGAAGAGGACGTGGGCACACTCAAGCTCAACGACCTCGCGCGCGTGCATATGCGCCTCAGCTCTCCATTGGTGTTCGACTCTTACCGGCGCAACCGCGTCACCGGCAGCCTGATCGTGATCGACGAGGCGACCAACGAAACGGTCGCAGCAGGCGTGATCCTGGACACCGAGGTCGAGGAGCCCGCCCCCCCCGAGGAGGTCAAGAGCGAGCGCAGCCCCAACGTGCGCTGGCAGGGCACGAGGATGACACGCGAGCGGCGCTGGAGCTCGCTCGGGCATGGCGGGGCGACGCTGTGGTTCACGGGGCTGCCCGGTGCGGGCAAGTCAACGGTGGCGGCCGCGGTGGAGGAGCGCCTGATCGAGGCCGGCCAGCCGGCCTTCCTGCTCGACGGCGACAACCTGCGTCACGGGCTCAACGGCGATCTGGGCTTCGACGAGGTGGCGCGGCGCGAGAACGTGCGGCGCACCGCCCACGTGGCGCGGCTGCTGGCCGAGTCGGGGACGGTTGCGCTGGTGAGTCTCGTCAGTCCTTACGAGGCCGACCGCGTGGCGGCCGCCGCGCTGCACGAGGCAGACGAGCTGCGCTTTTTGGAGATCTTCGTGGACGCCCCCCTGGAGCTCTGTCAGCAGCGCGACCCGAAGGGGCTGTATGCGCGCGCGCAGTCGGGCGAGCTGTCTGGGATGACCGGCGTGGGTGCGCCGTATGAGGCGCCTTCGGAGCCGGACCTGGTGCTGGGCAGCTCGCGCGAAACCGTCGAGGAGGAGGTCGAGCGCGTGATGGGGCTGCTGGCCCAGCACGGGCTGATCTCCGAGCTCGGCCGCTAGGTTCTCTTCGGCTTCGCCCGCGACTTCTTCGCTCTCTTGGCCTTGCTTGGGCCGGCCTTCAGCACCACGGTCGGGCTGTAGCCGGTGACGACCGCTGCGTTACGCAGCTTGACCAC
>DATNLQ010000119.1:0-4916 GCA_035602785.1 Solirubrobacteraceae bacterium | reverse complement strand
CGGCCCCAGCGCCGCCATCGCCAGACCCGTCGCGACGGCGCCGGAGACCGTGATCAGCCATGCGGTGTGGAAGTCCGCCGCGGTGGTCGCACTCGTGCCGAGGACCGCCACGAGCAGCGCCACGCCCAGCGCCGCGCCGATCTGGCGGCCCATCGTCAGCACCGCTGCACCGGTCGCGAAGCGCTCGGGCGCCAGCGAGGAGGCGCCGGCCCCCGTGAGCGTGGGGATGACCAGCCCCACCCCCGCCCCGCCGATCAGCTGCCCGGGCAGGTACTCGGAGAAGTAGGCCGGCCTCTGGCCGGTATGGGTGATGAACCACACCGAGCCCGCACCGAACAGGAGCGCGCCGATCGTCCCCGGCAGCCGATAGCCAAGACGCCCGCCAAGGCGCGCCGACGGGACGCTGAAGGCGGTCGCCATGGCCGGTCCCGGGAACAGCATCAGGCCCGCCGTCAGGATGTGCTCGTGCCAGACCGATGTGAGGAACAGGACACCCGCGAGCAGCATCGCGCCGAAGCCGGCGAAGAACAGCAGCGAGCCGCCGACGGCCAAGCCGAAGCTGCGCACGCGCAGCATCGCCGGGTCGATGACCGGGGCGGCGTGACGGCCCGAGCGCCACCAGATGGCCGGCAGCAGCACGGCGGTCGCGACCAGCAGAGCGAGGATCGCAGGCGAGGCCCAGCCCCATTCCTGACCCTTGACGATGGCTACCACCAGCGAGCCGATCGCTGCGATCAGCGCTGCCGCGCCGAGCAGGTCCGGGCGCGCCGCGTCGACCTCTCGCCGCTCGGCAAGCGTCCTCAGGCCCAAGGCCAGGCCGAGCAGGCCCACGGGCACGTTGACCAGGAACACCCAGCGCCAGTCGGCCTGCACCAGCAGTCCCCCGAGCGGCGGGCCCGATGCGGCCGCCACCCCTCCCGTCGCGGCCCACACGCCGATCGCCACGTGGCGCTCGTGCGGGGCGAACTCCGGCAGCATCAGTCCCAGCGACGTGGGCAGCATCAAGGCGCCGCCCGCGGCCTGCACGACGCGCGCGCCGGTCAGGAAGCCGACCGACGGAGCAACTGCGCAGGCCACACTCGCGAGCACGAACACTGCCAGGCCCAGCAGGAACGCGCGCTTGCGACCGAACGCGTCCGCCCAGCGCCCCGCCGGCACCAGCAGCGCGGCGAACACGATCGCATAGCCGCTGAGAATCCACGACAGCGAGCCCAGCGACGCGCCGTGGAAGTGCTTGGAGATCGCGGGAAAGGCGATATTGACGATGAACAGGTCGAGGCTCGACATGAACACCCCGACACACACGATCAGCGCCACGACCCATTTCCGTTGCATGATGAAACGCACCCTAGCAAAGATTAGTTGCATGACGCAACTCGCTGCGGCTATGCTGGCCTACAGAGAGCCATGCTCGGAAATGCTTATGACAACCAGGTATGCAGCCTCGCTGGCGCGCTGGAGGTGATCGGCGAGCGCTGGTCACTGCTGATCGTGCGCGACGTGCTGCTCGGCCTGCGCCGCTTCGACGAGATCCAGTCCGATCTGGGGATCGCGCGCAACGTGCTCAACGCGCGTCTGACGCGCCTGCTCGACCAGGGCGTGCTCGAGAAGCGCCTCTACCAGGAGCGTCCCCCGCGCTATGAGTACCGCCTCACCGACAAGGGCCTTGACCTGTGGCCGGCGATCGTCGCGCTGATGCAGTGGGGCAACCGCTACACCAGCCCAGCGGCCGGCCAGCCGGTCCTGCTCGAGCACCGCGGCTGTGGTGGCGCGGTCGACGAGCACCGCATCTGCGAGACGTGCGGCGCGCGCCTGTCGGTGCGCGACGTGCGCGCGCTGCCCGGGCCGGGGGCGACTTCCGAGCATCCGCTGCGACGCCGTCGCGCGCTCGCCATCACGTAGCCAGCGCTGGCGGCAGACGCGCACCACCTCCCGTCCGGCTTCTACGACGCGCCCATGGACAGGCGGTCAACGAGCTGTGCGCCCTCGCGGGCCATGCGCGAGCGGGGCACGACCAGGTCAAACCCTGCCCGCTCGGCGTCCGTTCGCGCGGCTGCGTCCACGTGCGAGTAGAAGCCCAGCGTGCGCATGTCGCCCAGCGCTCCCTCGCGCACCAGCGCCGCGACTAGGTCAGCGCCGTGCAGCCGATCGTCGGTCAGGTCCACGACGAGCACCGCGCTAGGTGCCATCGCGTCGTCTGCGAGGCGGGCCCGTAGTCGCTGCTCGTCGGCGATCAGCTCGACCTCATGACCGGCGCTCGTCAGGGCAGCCTGTACGCGCGACCCGAACAGCAGGTCGGGCACGAGCGCAAGCACGCGTGCCATCGTTTACTGCGCGCGCAGGCGGCGAAACTCCTCGCGCGCGGAGTACGGGCGCCCCCACATCTGCGTGACCTCCGCCCGCCCGCTGCGCGTCTCGCGCAGCGCGAGCTCGCCCTCGATCGCGGCCTGGTCGAGCAGGCTCAGCGCTCCGTGCACGGCCGGCGCCGCGGCGGCGTGGCCGAAGCTGTGCGCGACAAGCAGGCGCCAATGCCAGTCGTGGTGTGAATAGGGCCGCGCGTTGCACGTGACCAGGTACAGCGCGGCTTCGACGTAGCGGCTCTCGTCGGCGATCCGCAGGTCGAGCTCCAGATCGGTCCAGTCCTCGGGCAGCGAGGCGACGGTCTGCTGGAAGGTGTCTGCGAGTCCCATCTGGCGAGAACACTAGCGCGGCTATTCTCGAAGTCGTGGCCACGATCGAGACGGACACGCCGAGCAGCCAGTACAGCGCCATGCGCGAGGACTGCGGCGTGCTCGACCGATCCGAGCGGGGCAAGCTGGCCCTGGCCGGACCGGACGCGCTGGAGTTCCTCAACGGGCAGGTGACCAACGAACTGCTGGACCTGCGGGCGGGCGAGGGTCGTTACGCGGCGTTCTTGACGCACAAGGGCAAGATGCTCGGCGACCTGCGCATCCTGTTCGCAGGCGAGGACGGCGCTGCGATCCCGGCAAAGACGGCAGGCCCGCCGGGCCACAGCTCGGGCCCCCCGGAACTGCTTTTGGACACCGAGCGCGTGGCCCTACAGGCGCTGTTCGACATGATCCGCCGCTTCAAGGTCGGCTATCGGGTCGACCTGCACAAACGCACGCTCGAGCGCGGCCTGCTGTCGCTGATCGGCCCGCAGGCCGACGCGATCGCAGGCACGGCGGGCGCTCTGGCGCATGACGAGCACGCCAACACGCGTACGCAGATCGCCGGCACGCCGGTCTTGGCGGTGCGCACCGACGTCGGCTTGGACCTGCTGTGCGACCCCACCGACACCCAGGACCTGCTGGCGGCGCTGCGCGAGCGAGGCGCGTTGCCCGTCTGCGAGCAGGCCGCCGAGTGCGTGCGCGTCGAGCGCGGACGCCCGCGCTACGGGATCGACCTGGACGACACGGTCATCCCCCAGGAGGCCGGCTTGAACGAGCGCGCGGTGAGCTTCACCAAGGGCTGCTACGTGGGCCAGGAGACCGTTGCACGGCTGTACTACAGGGGTAAGCCCAACCGCCACCTGCGCGGGCTGGCGCTGTCCGCGTCGGTCGACACCGGCGACGAGCTGCTGCTCGGCGAGCGTACGGTCGGGCGCGTGGGCAGCTTCGCGAGCTCGCCACGGCTCGGGCCGATCGCCCTCGCGCTGGTCCGCCGCGAGGCCCCACCGGGCACCAGTCTGAGCGTGGGCGAGCGTGGCGTGAGCGCCGAGGTCGTCGAGCTCCCCTTCCCGCAGGACTGAGCGCTCAGGCGCTCGGAGCCTCGGGCGGGTCCTGGTCGGCGCGCCGCCCCTTCAGGTGCCTGCGTACGGCGGCCTTCTGCGCGCGCAGCGCATCGGGGCTCGGCGGCGCGTCGAGCGTGCTGACCACGTTGGGCCCCTTCAGCGAGACCTTGGTCGGCTCGATCTCCTCGTCGCCCCTGAACGGCTCGTCTTCACACATCGCACTCGGGCCCGTCTTCAATCATCGCTGTCGCCTTCGGGAGGTATTCCCGACTCTTCAGTGTACGCGCGCCACTGTTCTCCCAGGAGGTCCAGCAGCTGACTGGCCAGCAGCGGCGAGAAGGACACGCGCGAGACGACCATCCCCTGCTGTCCTTGCGGCCCGATGCGCATGAAGTCGAGCGTGAACTCGTGCGGTGTGCGCGCGATCGCCGCCGCGTTGGCCCACTTGCCCGCGAACTCCTCGGAGGACATCATGATGTTGGGCCCCTGCTCGGCAGGGCCCTGGTCTTGCTCGTCGGGGTTCTCCGGCTCGGGCACTGGCATCTCGCAGCGTAGCGCGATGCCCTGTGTGATGCATGACACACAGACAACCATTGCGCCGGCGATATGATTGCGTGCATGCAAGCAACTATCACGCCGAGCAAGATGGCCGATCGCGAGGTCCTGACCCGCGACATGTTCGCGCTGGCGAGCTACCTGATGCGCACGGCCAACGTCGGCACCTTCAACGCGATCGCCGAGCTCGACCTGTCCTTCACCCAGTTGAAGGCGCTGTGCGCGCTCGAGATGGACGGCGAAGAGCGCTCGGTGAAGGCGCTGGGCGAATCGTTGGGCCTTTCCCTGCCGGCGATGAGCCGCGCCGTCGAGGGGCTGTTCGAGCGCGGCCTGGTGACACGCGAGGAGGACCCCGGCGACCGACGCATGAAGCGGGTGAGCCTCACGGATGCCGGGCGCAGGGCGCCACAGGCGCTCAACGCCGCGCGCCTGTCGGCGCTGCAGGAGCTGATCGGCGATCTCGCCGAGGACGAGGCCCGGGCGCTGGCGCGCGCGCTCGCGCTGATCATCGAGCGTCGCGCCGAGATGGCCGCATACCGGCCCGTCGAGAAAGGAGCCGTGTGATGAGCGCCGAGACGATTCGATCGCTTCAGATCAACGAGGACAACCGCCGCTGGTGGGCGCTGGG
>DATNLQ010000116.1:0-16459 GCA_035602785.1 Solirubrobacteraceae bacterium | reverse complement strand
GTTCACGTCCAGGCGCACCGGCTCGGGTGGCGTCTCGTCCTCGGCCAGGTCCCCGGCCGCCCTGACCGCCTCGTCGAGCATCTGCATGTACAGCTCGAAGCCGAGCGCCGCCACGTGCCCGGACTGCTCGTCGCCCAGCAGATTGCCAGCGCCGCGGATCTCCAGGTCGCGCATCGCGATCTTGAACCCGGCGCCCAGCTCGGTGTGGTCTGACAGCGCCGACAGCCGCTGCGCTGCCTCCGGCGTGAGCGCCGCGGCGGAGTCGTACAGCAGGTACGCGAACGCGCGCTCGCGGCTGCGCCCTACGCGCCCGCGTATCTGGTAGAGCTGGGCCAACCCGAAGGTATCTGCGTGCTCGACGATCAGCGTGTTGGCCTGCGGGATGTCGATGCCCGACTCGATGATCGAGGTGCACACCAGCACGTCTGCGCCTCCGCGCAGGTAGTCCATCATCACGCTCTCCAACTCGCCCTCGCCCATCTGGCCGTGGGCCACCGCAAAGCGCACGCCGGGACACAGCGCACGCAGCCGCTCGGCGGTCTCCTCGATCGACTCCACGCGGTTGTGCAGGAAGAACGCCTGCCCGCCGCGGGCGTGCTCGCGCTCGATCGCCCGCCTGACCAGCTCCTCCTCGTACTCGCCCACGTAGGTCCTCACCGGCCGGCGACCCTCGGGGGGCGTCTCGATCACCGAGATGTCGCGCAGACCCGCCAGCGACATCTGCAGCGTGCGCGGAATCGGCGTGGCCGACATCGCGATCACGTCCACCTTCAGCTTGAGCTGGCGCAGCAGCTCCTTCTGCTTGACGCCGAAGCGCTGCTCCTCGTCTACGATCAGCAGGCCCAGGTCCTTGGCGCGCACGTCGCGCGAGAGCACGCGATGGGTGCCGATCAGGATGTCCACGCGTCCTTCCGCGAACCCCTTGATCGCCGCTTTCTGCTCGGCCGCGCTGCGAAAGCGCGACACGTGCTCGAGCGTGAACGGGTAGTCGGCCAGCCGCTCCGCGAACGTGCCGTAGTGCTGCTGGGCGAGGATCGTGGTGGGCACCAGCATCAGCACCTGCTTGCCCTCGCCGGCCGCCTTGAAGGCCGCCCGCAGCGCCACCTCGGTCTTGCCATAGCCCACGTCGCCGCAGATCAGCCGGTCCATCGGGCGCGGCGATTCCATGTCGGCCTTGACCAGCTCGATCGCCTCGCTCTGGTCGGGCGTCTCTGTGAACGGGAAGCGCGCCTCGAACTCGCGCTGCCACTCGGAGTCGGGCTCGAAGGCATGCCCTGAGCGCCGCCTGCGCTCGGCGTACAGGGTCAGCAGCTCGCCGGCCAGCTCCTGCGCGGCGCGGCGCGCACGCGCCTTCATCGTCTCCCAGCGGGTGCCGCCCAGTTTGCTCAGCGGTGGATGCTCGCCGCCGGCGCCCACGTAGCGCGAGATCTTGGCCAGCTGGTCGGTGGGGACGAAGACCTTGTCGTCGCCCTGATATTCGAGATAGAGGTAGTCGCGCGTGACGTTGGCCACGGTGCGCGTCTCAAAGCCCGCGAAGCGGGCCACGCCGTGGTCCTCGTGCACCACGATGTCGCCGGTGCGCAGGTCGGTGAACGAGCGCAGGGCGCCACGCCGCGAGAACGAGCCGCCGACCGCGCCCTCGCCGGGGCGCTCGGCCCGGCGACGACGCAGGAGGCGGTGCTCGGGGAAGACGGCGAGCTTAAGCTGTGGCGCCACGAACCCCTCGCGCAGCGACGCCGCTGCAAAGCGCAAGGAGGGCTCCAAAGCCTGGCTGCCGGCGTCCACATCCTCGGCCAGCCAGGTCGCTTTCAGGCGACCCAGGTTGTACGCCGCCCGCTCGCCCTCGCCGCGCCGGGGAAACGCCACAACCGTGCGATAGCCCGAGCGCACGAGCTTCTCCAGCTCCGGCTCGGCTTCTGCCAGCGAGCGTGCGGCCGTGTCGGCCGACTGGGCGCGCAACTCGATCTCCTGGCCGCTCGACAGCGCCGACAGCCACGTCCTGGTTCGCTGCTCGAGCGTCTCGCTGATGCGCTCGGGGCTCACGTACAGGTGATGGGCGTCCGCATCGCCGAACGCCGCGCACACGTCGCTCCAGTGGTCTTTGAGCGCCGGGCCGAGCTCCTCCTCGGCGGCAACCAGCAGCTCGGTCTCCTCGCCCACCAGGTCCAGCAGCGCGCCGAAGCGCTCGACCGGCAGCAGCTCTGCGATGTCCGGGCGCTCCTCGCCCGCGCGCTCGCCCCCGGTGAAGGTGCCGGTTGCGGCCGCGATCTCAGCGAGCTCGCGATGCTCGAGGGCCAGCTCGGCCGCCGGCGCGATCTCGACCTCGTCCACGGCCCCGAGCGAGCGCTGCGTGAAGGTCGAAAACCAGCGCAACGATTCGATCTCCACGTCGAACATGTCCACGCGCACCGCCCGTTCCTCGGTCGCCGGGAAGATATCCAGCAGGCCGCCGCGAAGCGCGAACTGGCCGCGCTCCTCCACCTGGTCGGCGCGCTCGTAGCCGGCGCTGACGAGCTCTGCCGCGCACTCGTCCAGGTC
Organism: Solirubrobacteraceae bacterium; assembly: GCA_035602785.1. Classification (GTDB taxonomy): domain Bacteria; phylum Actinomycetota; class Thermoleophilia; order Solirubrobacterales; family Solirubrobacteraceae; genus Palsa-744. The sequence goes on along the minus strand of DATNLQ010000116.1, from coordinate 13,921 downwards.
CAGCAGCTCGCCCACGCGCAGCGTGAACGAGTGGGGTCGCAACGCAGGATCGGGCACCTTCTCAGACAGCGCTACCGCGCTTACGACCACCACCGGCTGATCGCCCTGCGCGTCCGCAGCGGGCGAACCGGCCGCCAGCAGGGCGTCGAGCGCGGCCACGCGCAGGCCCACGAGATGCGCCGGCGGGGCGAGGTGCGACTCGTAGGCAACACCTCTGGATGGGTAGTAGCGCACGCGCCGCGGCGCAAGCCACGCGCGCAGGTCGCCCGCCAGGTCGCGCGCGGCGCGATCGTCGCCCACCACGACCATCGACGCCCGCGCGCGCGCCGCGTCGTCCGCGTCGAGGAGCGCGGCGATCAGGTAAGGGCGCAGCGAGCTCGACACGAACGCATGGCCGCCCTCGCGCGCGAGCCTCAGCGCGGGCTCGTCCTCGCCGATGAAGCCCAGCAGGGTGCGCAGCGCGCCGCCGTCGCCCGCCATCTAGGCCTCCAGCCCCGGCCGGCCCGGCGCCGAGCCGTCGTCTTCCTCACCCAGCACCGCGCGCTCGACGTGGTCGCAGGCCCGCTCGATCAGATCGCGCACCTGCGCCTCGCCCTCGCGAAAGCGCCCCAGCACATACGCGGACACGATCTCCGGGTCGGTCGAGTCGGGACGCCCAACACCCACCCGCACGCGCATGAAATCCGCGCTGCCGAGCTCGCGCTTGATCGACTTCAGGCCGTTGTGGCCCGCCAGACCGCCGCCGAGGCGAGTACGCACGTCGCCGAACGGCAGGTCGATCTCGTCGTGCACAACCAACACACGCTCAAGGGGGAGCTTGTACGCACCCCGCGCGGGGCCGACCGAGCGGCCTGCATCGTTCATGTAGGTCTGCGGGCACAGGATCGCCACCGATCGAAGATCGGCCAGCGGGGCGCTTGCGGACGACGATGCCGCGCTGGCGCCAACTCCCGCTACACCCACGCGACCCTCCGCTATGCGCCCGCGAAATCGGTCCTTGGCGCGTCCCAGCTGCCAGCGCGCCACGAGCGCCTCAGCCACCATGAACCCCACGTTGTGTCGCGTGCCCACGTGCTCGCGGCCGGGGTTGCCCAGCCCTACGATCAACCAGTCGACGGCTCCGCCACCGCCGCCGCTTCGTCCCCGGAGGGGGAAGGGGCGTCGCAGAGGCAGCTACTCCCCGCCCGCGGAACCCTCGGAAGCGTCGCCACCGCCGTCGGCCTCGCCTGCGCCCTCCTCGCCCACGAGCTCGGTCTCCGCTTCGATCTCGTCCGCCTCGGCCTGCAGCCGCGGCGGAGACAGCGTCGCCACGACCGTCTCCTCGGGGTCGTCGAGCAACGTGACGCCGTCAGGCGGCTTCAGCGCGCCGAGCACGATCGTCTCGCCGATCTGCATCTCGCCGACCGAGTGGACGATCGACTCGGGGATCGCGGTCGGCAGCGCCTGCACGTTGAGCTCGCGCGTGATCTGCTCGAGCACGCCGCCTTCCTTTACGCCCGGAGCATCGTCCACGCCAACGAGCTCGAGTGGCACGACCGCGTTGATCTCCTCGTCGAGCCTCACGCGCAGCAGATCGACATGAACCGTCTCGCCGCGAACCGGGTGGCGCTGGGCTTCCTTGAGCACGACCGGAGTGGCTTTGGCGCCGTCCACGCTGAGGTCGAGCACAGCCCCGGAGCTGGCCAGCGCCAGGCGCAGCTCGCGTGCGTCAGCGTCAAAGCCCACCGACTCGGCGCCGCCGCCGTAGAGCACGCCCGGGACGCGCCCGCTGCGGCGCAGGCGCCGCGCCGCGCGCGAGCCGGCGCTGGCGCGGCTGGAGACGTTCAGCTTGGTGGTGGTATTGGCCATCGGCGAGTCCAGACTCTAGCAATCGCCCAGCAGCCGCCGTTCATCGCTCTTCCACCTCTGTCGCTTCTTCTTCTTCGGTTTCGATCGTCGAGGGTTTCGTGCAGTTGGCTTCGTTGGCGATCGGCGCGCTCAACGACAACAGGGTGACCGACATGCCGCTGAAGAAGTTGCCGCTGCGATGCACCTCGATGCACTGCACGACCGGCAGCTTGCCGAGCACCGTCCATGCCAGCCGGGTCTTGCCGCTGGAGCTGCTCAACGCGTTTTCGGTGGGGGAGATCACCGACAGGATCTTGACCGCGCCCACTCGGCGCAGGCGCGGGTCGGCTGCGTTGCGCCTGACCCCCTCTACGCACGAGGAGCTGCGACGGCAGCCGTCCAGCCGAACGAGCATGCCGGTCACATCGCCCCGAGCCTCCGCCTGGATCAGCGCCAGCTCGTCGTCGCGTTCGACGTTCTGGGTCTGCAGCCAGCGCGCCAGCAGGGCGCCTATCAGCAGGATGAGCAGGGCAACGACCGCGAGCAGCACGCGCAGCTGGATGCGTCGGCGGCGCGGCAGGCCCTGCCACCAGGCGCGTGGGCCACGCGCGACAGCGGCGGATGCGGGATGGGGAGCAGCCGAGCCGGGGCTGGCCATGGCGGGCACTCAGAACAGCTGGTTCTCACCGCCGAAGACCTCGCTGACGGAGTCATCGACGAAGATGCGCCGGATCGAATCGGTGAGCAGGTCCGCGCACGGCAGCACGCGCACGTTGGCCGGCCGGGTGGGGGCCACGGGGATCGTGTCGGTGACCACGATCTCCTCCAGCCCCGACGTGCGCAGGTTCTCGAACGCATCGCCAGAGAACACCGCGTGGGTGGCCGCCGCATACACGCGCGCGGCGCCCTCCTCCTTGACCGTCTTGGCCGCCGCCTTGAGCGTGCCTGCGGTGTCGATCATGTCATCCACGATCACCGCCGTCTTGCCCTTGACGTCGCCGATCACATAACCGATCTCGGCCACCTGCTGGGCGGGGCGCTCCTTGTCGAGGATCGCCAGCTCGGCGCCGACCTTGGACGCGAACTTCTTGTTGAGCTTCACGCGCCCGGCGTCCGGCGCGACCACCACGAGATCCTCCAAGCCCAGATCGGCGAAGTACTGCGTGAGCATGAACAGCGCGGTCATGTGGTCGACCGGCTTTTGAAAGAAGCCCTGGATCTGGCCGGCGTGCAGGTCCATCGTCAGCACCCTGTCCGCGCCCGCCGCCTCGAGCATGCGCGCCACCAGACGCGCGGAGATCGGCTCGCGCGGCGCCGACTTCTTGTCCTGGCGCGAGTAGCCAAACCAGGGCGTTACCGCGATCACCCTGTGCGCCGACGCGCCCACGGCGGCGTCGATCATGAACAGCAGCTCCATCAACGAGTCGTTGGCCGTGACCCCCGTCTGCGGGTTGCCGCAGGTGGACTGCACGATGAACACGTCCGCGCCGCGGATCGACTCGTCGTAGCGGCAGTACACCTCTCCGTTGGAGAACGTCCTCAGCTCGACCGGTCCCAGCTCCACCCCGAGCTTGTCCGCGATGTCGACCGCCAACTGCGGGTTGGCGCGCCCGCTGAAGAGCATCAGGCGCTTGTTGTAGTCAATCGGCAGGCTCGCCCGGGAGGTTTGCGTGCGAGTGTCCATCGCGCTCATCGCGCTCATCTCCTCATGCAGTGTAAACGTCGTTGCGCTCGCCGGTCATCAGGGCTCCTCACCACGCCGGGCATAGCCGTCGATGTTCGTCTGACGCTCGCGCGCGATGCCGAGCGCGCCATCGGGCACGTCGTCGGTAATCACCGAGCCAGCGCCCGTGTAGGCCTCGTCTCCAAGCGTCACCGGCGCGACGAGCGTCGTGTCGACACCTGTCCGCACCCGTCGCCCGACGGTCGTGCGGTGCTTGGAGCGGCCGTCGTAGTTGGCCGTGATGGTCGCCGCCCCCAGGTTGCTCCCCTCGCCCACGTCCGCGTCGCCTATATAGGAGAGATGGGGGATTTTTGCGCCCGCCGCGATGTTCGAGCCCTTGATCTCCACGAACGTTCCCGCCTTGGCCCCCCTGCCCAGCACGGTCCCCGGCCGCAGGTACGCGAACGGCCCCACTGTCGCGCCGTCCTCGAGCACGCAGTCCACCAGATAGGAGTGCCTGACGATGCACTCGGCGCCGATCCGCGTGCTGCCCCTGATCGTGGTGAACGGCTCTATCACGGTGTCCTGTCCGATCGCCACGTCGAGGTCGATCACCGTGGCGAGCGGGTCTACGATGCTCACGCCCGCCCGCATGTGGCGCTCGTGAATCGCCTGCTGGGCGAGCCGTCTCACGCGCGCCAGCGCAGCGCGGTCGTTGACGCCGAGCACCAGCCGTTCGTCCTCCACCACGTGTGCCGCCACGCTGGCGCCGTCGGACCTGAGGATGTCGAGCACCTGAGGCAGGTACAGCTCGCCCTGGGCGTTGTCCGCGGTCAGCCGCCCCAGCGCGCCGCGCAACGCGGAGGAATCGAACGCGAAGATGCCCGTGTTGACCTCGCGTATCTCGCGCTCGGCCTGCGTGGCGTCGCCCTCGCGCTTGGTCTCGACGACGCGCTCCACCGCTCCGGCGGAGTCGCGCACGACGCGGCCGTATCCCGTGGGGTCCTCGAGGATCGTGCTCGCCATCGTCGCCGCCGCGCCGCTGTGGCGGTGCGCGTCGATCAGCCCCGCTATCGCGTCGGCTCCCACGAGCGGCACGTCGCCGCTGAGGATCACCACCGGGGCCGCCGGGTCAAGCACCGAGCCAGCATCCAGTCGCTCCATCGCCGCAGCCACCGCCCCGCCGGTTCCGTTCGCACGCGCCTGCACAGCCAGTTGCACGCCCTCCGGCAGCACGTCGCGCAGCGCCTCATCGGGCGAGTCCACGACCACCACTCTGTCCGCCCCGAGCTCCAGCGCCGCCCGCACCGGCCACAGCACCATCGGCACTCCGCATAGGTCGTGCAAGACCTTCGGCGTCTTGGAGCGCATGCGCGTGCCCTGTCCCGCCGCGAGGATCACAACGATCGGGCCGGTCATTGGGGGGATGGTATTCGCTGCACGAGCGTCCGCCGAAGGCGCTGGACGCACGTCAACGCCGCACGAGCTGGGGGGCAGGGACTCGAACCCCGATTCTCAGGACCAAAACCTGATGTCCTGCCATTGGACGACCCCCCAAAGGGACTGTCACAGGATAGATCGTGCATCGCGCGCAGGCCCGCCCGGTTCGCACGCCAGACCCGCGCCGGCGTCAACCGGCCCCGCGCAACGACCGCATCGCTACGACGCAACATCCCGATGTCCTCCTTTGCAAGTATGCGTGCACTCTGCGGGGGAGAATCAGCAGAATCGCGACGTGCATCAGCGCCATCCTCGTGGCGGCGCTCGGCTGCTGCGTGGGCGCGCTCGCAGCCGGACGCTCGCCGGGCGGCGCCGTTGGCGCTCGTTTGGGCACCAGTGCACCGTGTCCGGGGGCCGACCTGCATCCGACGGCGTCCAACACGCCGGCCGTGGACGCCGCGACACTGTGCCTCGTCGATCGGGTCCGCGCCGCGCATCATCTACCGGCGCTGCGACCGAACCGGGAACTCGGCGGGGTCGCGACCAGCCAGGTGGCGACGATGGTGCAATGGGACTACTTCGCAGACGTCCGCCCGTCCGGCCAGACGCCGCTTTCGCTGGTGGTCGTGACCCGCTACCCCGCGCACGGGGCCAGCATCTCGGTTGCCCAGAACATCGCCTGGGGCACCGGCGCCGACACCACGCCGGTGCACATCGTGGCCGCGTGGATGGCATCGCGTCCTCACCGGGAAATCATCCTCACCGGCGAATACCGCGACGCGGGCGTCGCGGTGCAGGCCGCGCTGCCCAGCGTTGTGGGAGCGGGACGGCACGGCGCCACGTACGTCATGGAGTTCGGCGCACGTCACATGTGGGCAGGACCACGCTAAGCTCCAGAGCTGCCCTCTGCGGGCGTAGCCTGGTGAGCCAAAGGGAATGGAGACCAAATGGGGCGGGTGCTGGATGGGGGGGTCAAACGAGCGCTGAGCGCTGCCGTCGCTGTGGCGGCGCTGTCACTGATGCAGTGCAGCTTGGCGGCGGCTAAGACGAAAGCCTCGTCGGCAACCCAGCCGGCGGCGATCTCCAGCTTGAGCTATGGGCCGCTGGAAGAAGAGCAGCTGACCGTCTTTCCCGCCCACAGCGCGGGCGCTCCGTCGGTGCTGCTCGTGCACGGCGGAGGCTGGAGCAAGCAGGCGAACGAAACGGAAGTCCCGTGGGTCGCCGAAGACCTCCAGAGCGCCGGCTTCGCGGTGTTCGACGCGAACTACCCGCAGGACTCCAACACACAACCCGCGTTTCCGCTCGAGCCCGAAGCGATCACAGCGGCGGCCGAATGGGTGCGCGCGAACGCGACCTCCTACCACGGCAGCGCGACCAACATCGTGCTCGTCGGCGGATCGGCCGGGGGACAGCTCGCCGAGATGACCGCCACACGCTTCCCGGTGGCGGCAGTGGTGTCGCTCAGCGGACCCACCAACCTGGTCACGCTGATGGAAATGGCCAACAAAAAAGAACTCAAGGACGGGCTGGGCGGCGACGTGCGCACCGCGCCGGGATGCTCAGCGAAAGCCAAGAGCTGCCCGGAATCGATCGAGAGCGAATGGTCGCCGATCGACAACATCCCCACGACCTGCCCTCCCTATCTGCTGTTCAGCTCCGAAAAGGATGAGGTGCCAGAGTCCCAGCAGGTTGAATTCCAGGCCGCACTGGAAGGCGCTGGCTGCCCGGTCAAGCTCCAAGCGCTCGCCGGCAACCAGCACTCCTTCCAGTACTGGCCCAAGGTGAGGGCGACGGTCGACGCTTTCATCGCTGCGCACTGACGTCGCGAGCGCCGCGCACTCGGCGTCGGAGTCCCTGTCCCGCACAGCTCGCTGACGGCCGCTGGCGCGCGCTCGGGACCAGCGCTCAGGCTCCGCGTCCCGGGCGGCGCGGCACGCGTCCGCCTTCGGCGCCCGCCTCCGAGGCGGGGCCATCAGCTGAGCTGATCCCCAACACGCGCATCGCCTTCAGGCCGAGGCTGAGCTTCTCGCGGCCGTCGCTGGAGCTGACGTCCAACCCGGACAGCTCGCGCACCCGCTCCAGGCGGTAATAGATCGTGTGGCGATGGGTGAACAGCCGCTGTGCGGTGCCCGCTACATTGCCGTCGGCCTCCAGGAAGGTCTCCAGCGTGCGCACCAGATCGGTCTCGTACTGTTCGTCATAGGCCACCAGCGGCTCGACCGTCTCGGCATAGAAGCGCTGCAGCTCGCTGGGGTTCTCGCTCATCGCCGACAGCAGCAGGCGGTATGCGCCGGTCTGCTCGAAGGCCAGCGGCGCGGCGCCCGCGTCTCCTTGGGCCACGTTGGCCGCCAACAGCGCCTCGCTGGCCGCGCGCGGCAGATCGGCCGGATCCTCGGCGATCCGGCTGCGCCCGATCGCGAACGTGTAGCCTGCCAGGCCGGCCTGCATCTCGTGCAGGACCGCCTCGGCGGCGCGCGCCGCCGTGGCCTCCTCGCCGCCCGGCACGAGCAGCAGCACCTCCGCGCCGACCCAGCGCGAGCCCGAGCCGGACGGTTGCCCGGCGCCGCCGGGCGCCACGTCGCGCTCTGACAGCGCGGCGATCGAGCGGCTGACAACCGCCCGCGCGCCCCGCTCGGCGACCGCGCGCACGCGTCCGCGCCAGCCCTCGTCGGTGGGCGTCTGGGGATGGGCTCGCGCGACGATCATGCTCGCCCCGCCCTCCAGCTCCAGCGCGAGCTCCCTGGCCCGCGCGACGATCTCCTCGCGGCCGCTCAGCTCGCGAGCAAGCACCGCCCGCAGGAAATCAGCCGATGCCGTTTCCGAAACCCGCTCGGGCGCACGCACACGCTCGACCTCCGAGGCGATCATCGTCACCAACAGCCTGCGCATGGATACGCCCGGCTCGGCCTTTGCGCGCATGTGCAGAGTCCCCACCACCGTGTCAGCCACGCGCAGCGGGCTGCTGGTCACGCCCTTGCCGCGCGACAGCAGCGAGCGCTCCTCGGCCGGCGAGCGGGCCGCCACCGCCAGCGTGGCCCCCCAGGCGTCTGTGACCGCCAGGCTCGCATCGAGTGCCTTGGCCGCCGCGCGCACCACCTCCGGCAGGCCGGCCCCGGACTCGACCGCTTCGGTGATCGCGTCCAGCGCCGCGAGATCTGGCACGCCGGTCAGCCCCAGAAGTAGACGACGGCGAGCGCGCCGACCACCCCCACGCCCACCAGCACGGTCAGCACATACAGCGACAGCACCGTCGCAGCCAGGCGCTCCCACAGGCGCGAGTACGACGTCCACGCGGGAACCAGGATCAGCCCGGCATAGAGGGCCGTGCCGAATGTTCCCGCGCACACCGCAACGATGACGTTGATGGTTGACCTGCTCATAGCGCTCAGCCGGAGATTGTGACGCACTGCGACGACGAGGCGTCGACCGGCGTTGCGCAGATCGGCGCAGGCACGCGCCCGTGCAGTCCAGCCGCCGCGCGCTGAGCCCGTCCCAGACCGTTGGCATGAGGGAACAACCCCACGACCGTCGGACCCGAGCCGCTCACCAGCGCGAGGTCCGCTCCAGCCTCGCGCACCTCTTTGAGCGTCCTTGCGATCTGCGGGCACAGCGAGATGGCCGCGCGCTGCAGGTCGTTCTCCAGCAGCTCGTGCACCGCCGGCACCGCTGCGCTCAGCTCGAGCGCCGCCTGCAGCGCTCGGCGTCGATCCTCCAGGTCCGCGCCAGAGCGGCCGAGACCCAGCCGGTCGGCCTCCGCGTACACCGCCGCCGTGGAGAGACCCGCGGCGCTCGGCACGATCAGCAGCCCAAACGACTCCGGGTTGGGGTCCGGCAGCTGTTGCAGACACTCGCCCGCGCCACTGGCCAGCCAGCGACCGGGGGAGATCTGCGCCGGAACATCCGCGCCCAGCTGCGCCCCCAGCGTGCGCAGCAGCTGCTGATCGCCCAAGCCGGATGCGTGCCCAGCCAGACGCAGGGCGCCGGCGGCGTCTGCCGAGCCGCCCGCGAGACCCGCCGCCACGGGAATCTGCTTGTGGATGCGCAAGCGCAGCGGCGGGGCCTCCCAACCACTGCTCGCACGAAACGCCGCCAGCGCGCGTGCCGCGAGATTCTCGCCGGGCGGACCCTGCACGCCCGGACACACGACCTCGTCGCGCTCCAGGCCCGCCACATCCTGCTCGAGCTCAAGCTCGTCTGCGAGTGAGATCGACTGCATCACCGTCACCAGCTCATGGCGGCCGTCAGCAGCGCGCGTCGGCCCCACGAACAACCCCAGGTTGACCTTCGCGGGCGCCAGGGTCCGCAGGATGCTCACAACGCCAGCAGACGCGCGAGCGCCCGGAAGTCCTCGGGGGCGAGGCGCTCGGCGCGCACATCGGCTGGATGGCCGAGCTGCTCCAACGCTCCACGCACCTGCTCGCGGGAGCGGTCCGAAGCCCCGCCCGACAGCGCCAGCGACCCCGCGATCGTCTTGCGACGATGGGCGAACGCGCCGCGCACGAGCGCGCGCAAGGCGGGCGAGACGCTCGAGCGATCGTCGCGAGCTGGCGACACAGCGCCACTGGCGCCCACAGCGAGGGGCTCGCGCCGGCGCATACCCACGAGCACCGAGTCGACGTTCGGCACCGGATGGAACACCGTGCGCGGGATCGACCGCAGCACGTCCACCTCGCACGCCAGCTGCGCGATCACCGACGGTGTGCCGTAGGAGCCGCTGCCCGGAGCGGCGGCCAGCCGCTCGCCGACCTCCCGCTGCACCATCGCCACCCAACTGTGCACGCTCGCCAGCTCCTCGATCGTCCGCAGAAGCGCGCTCGCGGCGATCCCGTAAGGCAGGTTCGCGACCACCTTGTCCGGCCGTGGCAACAGGCCCGCCAGGTCGATGGTCATCGCGTCGGCCCAGTGCACGGTCACGTTCGTGTACGGGTCGGTGGCCTCGCACAGCGCATTGCGCAGGCGCTCGTCGACCTCGACCACGTGCACGTGCGCGACCCGCTCGGCGAGGTGCTCGGACAGGACTCCCAGGCCGCCGCCGATCTCCAACACGACATCCTCGCCCGACAGCTGCGCCGCGCGATCGATCACGCCGAGGATGTTCGAGTCGATCAGGAAGTTCTGGCCGAGCTCGCGGTCGGGGCGCACCGCAAACTGGCGCATGCGCCGCAGGCTCGGCTGCACCGGCACATCCGCCACGGCGCTCACTTGCCTGCCCGGCCGCAGGGGGGGTGCCCAGTCATGGGTATGCCCAACCGAACACGCGCGCCGCGTTGCGCGTCACCGTCTCGCCCAGTAGATCCGTGCTCACGCCGCGCAGTTGTGCCAGGAAGGCTGCAGTGTGCGCGACGAACGCCGGCTGGTTGCGCTGCTTGCGCACCGGCTGGGGAGAAAGGTATGGGGCATCTGTCTCCACCAGCAGCAGCTCGTCGGGAACGCGCGTGGCCGCCTCGGCCAGGTCGGCGGCGCTCTTGTACGTGACGTTGCCAGCGAAGGAGATCGCATAGCCGCGTTGCACGCACTGCGTCAGCTGCTCGGGCATCGAGAAGCAGTGCATCACCACGCTCACGCCCTGCGCTTCGCGGGCCAGCTGAGCGAGGGTCTGCGATTCGGCCGCTCGGGAATGGATGACCAGCGGCTTGTCCGTTTCGCGGGCGAGCGCAATCTGCGCGGCGAACGCGCGCTCCTGGTCAGCGGGCGGCGCTGTGTCGCGGTAGAAGTCCAGCCCCGTCTCGCCGATTGCCACGCAGCGCTCGTGTGCGGCCAGCGCGCGCAGCTCGGCCAGGTCTGCGTCGTCGAAGCCCTTGGCCGAGCTCGGATGACGGCCGATCGCGGCGTACACCTGGGGAAAGTCCTGCGCGGCGGCCAGCGCCGCGCGGCACGAGGCACCGTCGATCCCCACCGTGAGCATGCGCGTGACGCCCGCCGCATCCGCGGCGGCGACCAGCTCCGTATTGGGCGGCTCGCACAGGTCCAGGTGAGTGTGGGAGTCGATCACCTCGGCTGACCCTCCGGCGCCTTGGGAAACAGCGACGCTACCCTCTCGATCTCCCTTCCAAGCCCAACTGCAATGTCGCCTCCGGGCTGCTCACTCGCATCCCAGCGCGCGATCGACAGTGAGCGGTCCTCGCAGCCGAGCGCATTCAAGAGCGTGTCCGTGCTCGCCGGCATGTACGGGTGCAGCAACACCGCCACCACGCGCAGCCCCACCACCAGCGATGAGAGCACCTGGTCGAGCTGCTGGGCTGCAGCCTCGTCCTTGGCCAGCTGCCACGGCGCACGCTCCTCCACGTAGCGGTTCAGCCGGCGCACCCGCTGCCAGATCACGTCGAGGGCCTGCGTCAGCTCGGCCCGTTCGATCAATCCTTCGACGTCCTGCGCCAGCCCGTCGAAGTCTCTGGCCAGCTCCCCGTCGAGCGCCACCGCTGCCGGCACGCCATCGCGGTAGCGGTGGACCATCGCTATCACCCGGCTGGCCAGGTTGCCGAGCTCGTTGGCCAGCTCGCTCTCGTAGCGCAGCTCAAACGACGCCGTCGACACCGAGCCGTCCTGGCCGAAGGGCACGTCGCGCAGCAGGTAGAAGCGCAGGGCGTCCGCACCGAAGCGCTCGATCACCGCGAACGGGTCGAGCACGTTGCCCAGCGACTTGCTCATCTTCTCGCCTTCCATCAGCAGGTAGCCGTGCACGAACACATGCTCGGGCAGCTCGATCTCGGCGGCCATTAGCAGCGCTGGCCAGTAGACGGTGTGAAAGCGCAGGATGTCCTTGGCGATCACGTGGTAGCTGGCCGGCCAGAACGTGTCCGTCAGGTCATCGTCATCGGCATACGACAGCGCCGAGTAGTAGTTCAGCAGCGCATCGAACCACACATAGAAAACGTGCTCTGAGTCCCACGGCACGGGCACGCCCCAAGTCAGCTTGTGGCGCGTCAGTGGCACGTCGCGCAAGCCCGAGCGGATGAACGACAGCGCCTCGTTGTAGCGGGTGCGCGGAGCAACGAAGTCCTCGCGCTGCGCGTACAGCGCCTCCAGTCGCTCCTGGAAGGCGGACAGCTTGAAGAAGTAGTTGTCCTCCTGCTCGCGCGTCAGCTCGATGTGGTGGATCGGGCAGCGGTTGCCCTCGTCCACTTCGTTGTCCGCCTTGAAGTCCGCGCAGCGCGGGCAATACCAGCCCTCGTAGGTGCCCTTGTACACATAGCCGTTGTCGCGCACGCGCGAGAGCACCTCCTGCACCTTTGCTTCGTGCTGGGGATCGGTCGTGCGGATGAAGAAGTCGTTGCTCGCGCCCAACTGCGGCGCCAGCGCCTTGAAGCGCTGCGCGTTGCGATCGGCCAACTGCTGGGGCTCGATGCCCAGCGCATGTGCAGCGTCCGCCACCGGCTCGCCGTGCTCGTCGGTGCCCGTCAAGAAGAACACCCGCTCGCCACGCTGGCGGTGATGGCGCGCCATCACGTCCGCCGCGATCGTCGTGTACGCGTGCCCCAGGTGCGGGGCCGCGTTTACGTAGTAGATGGGGGTGGTGACGTAGTAGGACACGGTTGCTTCCACGCTACCGGGGGGCGATCAGACTCGTCACCGACGCGGATGCGCGCGCGTCCTGGATGGTGAGCACCTGCACGACGTCCCGCTGCTCGTCGTGCACATACACGAGCAAGAGCCAACGCCAGGGTCCGAGGATGAAGCGAAGCGGCCCCCATGTTCCTTCGAGCTGACGCCCAACCGAGGGGAACTGTTCCAGCAGGCGCAGCGAACGTTTGATGCGCGCCCGCGTGTCGGATGGCAGACTGTGAGTCACAACCATGCGATCGATGTCCTCCACGGCGGCGGGGGTCAGCTCGATGCGCGCCAACTCGTAGCCCGCTGGAAGACCTAGAGCTCGTCGAGAGGAATCGTCTTGCCTTCCGCGGCCTGCCTCAAACCCAGCTGCGCGCGCTCCCACGCTCCCGGGATCCCATCGAGCAGAGCGGTGATCATGCGGGGGTCCGGATCGGCCTCGTCGAGCGCACTCGAAAGCAGCGACCGTGCCAGGGTTCCCTCTTGGACGTGTGTCCTCTCGGCCAGCATGGAGAGCTTGGCCGCATGCTCTGAGTCCAGCGTGACATTCAATCTCGTGGTCGCCTGTTCCATCCCAAACATCGTACACGATTTAGCACTTATCGTGTAGTAGCCTGTTGCGCGAGTCACGTTCGAGATGCTGTCAGCTCCCGGTACAGCTCGTTCGCACCCACGCCCGTCAGCTTGCCAACCACCGCCGCGGCCGTCCGCACACGCACGCCGGCATCGACGAGCTCGCGCGCCGCGGACAGCGCCTCGGGCCGCCTGCCTTCGCCCGGCGCAGCCGCGCCGACGACGAGCACCACCTCGCCGCGCGCGGCGCGCTCGCGATAGTAGTCCGCAAGCTGAGCGGCACTTCCGCGGCGGACCTCCTCGTGGACCTTGGTGAGCTCCCTGCAAACGGCGAGCGGACGCTCTGGATCGAGCGCGGCGAGCTGCGCGAGCGTGGCGGCAAGGCGTCGCGGCGACTCGAACGCGACGAGCGTCTCCTCGGCGCATTCGAGAAGTTGCTCGCGCTCGCCGGCCTTGCGCGGCAGGAACCCGACGAAGCACCAGCGCTCTGCCGGCAGACCGGAGGCGATGAGCGCAGTGAGCACGGCGCTCGGCCCTGGCAGCACCTCGATGTGCAGATCCTCCGCCAGACACTCCTGCACGAGCGCAAAGCCGGGATCGGACACCAACGGCGTGCCCGCGTCGGATACCAGCGCGACCACGCTTCCCGCCCGTATCCGCTGCGCAAGCTCCCGAGCGCGCGCGCGTTCGTTGTGCTCGTGGAAGCTCACCAGGCGCGCAGCGATCCCGTGATGGTCGAGCAGTACCCTGGTGTGGCGCGTGTCCTCGCAGGCGATCAGGTCGGCGTTGGCGAGCGCCGCGAGCACACGCAACGTCACATCCTCGAGGTTGCCGATCGGGGTGGGACAGACCACCAGCCGTCCGACCGAC
>DATNLQ010000106.1:0-4476 GCA_035602785.1 Solirubrobacteraceae bacterium | reverse complement strand
GGTAGGAGCGCGCGATCTGGAGGCCCAGCCCCTGCGTGGCGCCCGTGATCAGGGCAGTGCGACCGTCCAGCTCGCCGCTCACGCGATCGCCTGGCGCATCGCCTCATAGGGACCGCCCACATAGGCCGCCTCGACCTGCTGCCAGGCGTAGTGGGCATCGTGCAGGCCGCCGTTGAGCAGGCTCGCGTCGCCCGCCTCGATCGCACGCGCGAAGCTCTGCCACTCGAGCTCCCAGGAGCGGTCCTCGTCGGGGTAGTCGATCTCCTGCAGCTCCGGCGGCCCGAGCTCGGGCGACATCCGGTAGACGCGCAGGCGCTGTGGGCCGTAGGAGCGCACGAGGCCGTCCACCTGGATCTTGGCGCGCTCGCAGTAGGCCTCCAGCGAGAACATGTTCTTCCACTCCGTCCACGTCACGTGCAGCATCGCCCAGGGCGCGGTACGCGAGTCGCGCTCGCCGAGGATCAGCGCGGCGTTGTCCTCCACCGGCGTGTCCCAGAAATGGGTGCGCAGCAGCGCCGAGTACAGCGGCAGCGGGCCGGCCAGCCAGTGCGTCAGGTCGAGCAGGTGCATGCCCTGGTCGATCAGCTCGCCCCCGCCCGAGCGCTCGGGGAAGGCGCGCCACTCGCGGTCATAGCCCAGGCGGCCCCCGTGGCCGTAGCGGGCGCGCAGGTGCATCAGCTCGCCGTGCCTGCCCGAGTGGACCTCCTCGGCCGCGCGCGCGATGCCGGGATGAAAGCGATGGTTGAAGCCGACCTTGACCATGCGCCCGCTGTCGCGCTCACAGTCGATCAGCCCAGCGACCTGCGCGGCGGACAGCCCCGCGGGCTTCTCGACCAGCACGTGAGCCCCAGCCGCCAGCGCCGCTTGCGTCAGACCCGCCAGCCGGTCGTGGGGGGTGGCCACGACGACCACGTCGGGAGAGAGATCCAGCAACTGCCCCACAGACGCGCACGGCTCGCAACCGAAGCGCTCGGCGAGCGCGGCCATGGCCCGCTCGTTTACGTCATGGCAGCCCAGCAGGCGATCCTGGGCGCTCAGCGCGTCCGCGCGCTTGGCGCCGATCAGGCCGCAGCCGACGATCGCCACCTGCAGGGCGCTCATGCGTGTTCGCTCGCGTACGCGCCGCCGAACTCGAATTCGAAGGCGAGCTCGAAAGCGCCCGCGGCGGCCATCGCCTGGCGCGTGTCCTCGGGCTGTTTGGCGTAGACCAGCAGAAAGCCCCCGCCGCCCGCGCCGACCAGCTTGCCGCCCAGGCAGCCGCTGCGCCGGGCGAGCGTGTACAGGCGATCGATGTGCTCGTCGGTCATGCCGGGCGAGCGCCGGCGCTTGTTTTCCCAGTGCTCGTGCATCAGTTCCGCGTACGCGTCGAGGTCGCCTTTGCTCAGCAGGTCGCAGCTGCGCCGGCCGAGCTCCTTGGTCGCGTGCAGGTTGTCGAGCATCTGCTGGTCGGCCGCCTTGGAGCGCTCGTCCTGGTCGGCGAGCACGTGAGAGGCCGAGCGCGCCTCGCCGGTGTAGAACAGCAGCAGCTGGTCGCGCAGGCGCCGCAGCACGCCCGGCTCGAGCTCCAGCGGCTGCACCTCCACGCTGTCGTCGGGATTGAACGTGTACGCGCAGATTCCGCCGTGGGCGGCCACGTACTGGTCCTGCTTGCCGACCGGCTCGCCGAGCACGTCGATCTCTATCTCGCACGCCGCCTCCGCCAAGGCGCCGGCGGTGATCGACGTCTGACGGGCCTGGGCCAGGCCCTTGAGCAGGCACACCGTGTAGGCGCCCGACGAGCCCATCCCGGTCCCGGCCGGGACGTCTGCCACGGAGGCGATCTCCAGCGGGTTGCCGCGCCAGTGACGGGCCAGCGCCTCGCGCAGGATCGGGTGGCGGATCTGGCTGATCTCGTCGACCTCCTCGAGCTCTGAGTACTTCATCCGATAGCGGCGCTGGAAGACGGTGTGGGTGAGCATGTACACGTACTTGTCGATCGCTCCCGACACCAGAAAGCCGCCGTGCTCGCGGTAGTAGGAGGGCAGGTCGGTGCCACCTCCGCCGAGCGAGATGCGCAGCGGTGCACGGCTGAAGATGACGCTCATCGGCTAGCACCAACCTGGTCTTGCCAGGCGTACTCGTTGGCATCGAACCACTGCAGGGTTCGTATCACGGCCTCGCGTATCGCGAGCGTCGGGCGCCAGCCCAAGGCGCGGATGCGCTCGGTATCGAGTGCGATCAGGGGGCTGTCGCCGGTCCATCCGCGCCTGCCGCCCGTGTGCTCGATGTGCGGTTCGAGGCCCAGGTGCTCGGTGATGATCGCCACCGAATCGTCGACCACCACCGTCTCCTGTGTGCCCAGGTTGTACACGTGGGCGCCGGCCTCGTCGCGATGGCGCTCGGCCGCTGCGAGCATCGCCTCGACGCAGTCGCTGACGTACAGATAGGACTTCTCCTGACGCCCGTCGCCGAGCACCCGCAGGCGCGTGGGGTCGCGCTTGAGCGCGCAGTAGAAGTCGAACACGTGGCCGTGCGTGTAGCGCTCGCCGAGGATCGAGACGAAGCGAAAGATCACGCCGGTGAAGCCGTAGCCGGCCGCGTAGGCGGCGATCAGCCCCTCGCCGGCCAGCTTGGACGCGCCATACAGGGAGGTCTGGATCGGAAAGGGCGCGTCCTCGGGCGTGGGGAAGACCTCGGGCTCTCCGTACACCGAGCCCGTCGACGAGAACGCGATCTGGCGCACGCCCTGGGAGCGCATCGCCTCCAGCACGTTGGACGTGGCGATCGTGTTCTGGCGCAGGTCGCGCTGAGGGTCCTCCAGGCCGAAGCGCACATCCGCGTTGGCCTGCAGATGAAAGACCCAGTCGCAGCCGGCGACCGCCTCGCGCATGACGTCGGGGTCGAGCACGTCGCCCTCGATCAGACGCACGCCCGGGCGCGCGAGGGCGTCGGCGACGAACTCGCGTCGTCCGGTGCGAAAGTCGTCGACGACCACGACCTCCACCCCCTGGGCGCTCAGGCGATCGGCGAGGTTGCTGCCTATGAACCCGGCGCCGCCGGTTATGCAGGCACGCTTCAACGCGCGAATCCTCGCATGAGAGAGCGCGGAGGACCGCCTCCTGCCAAGAGCCTGCCCATCGACTACAGCGTGAAGCCCGCAGCCGCAGCGTCGCCGTGGAACATGCGCACGGTCTCCAGCGAGTACTGCTCGAGGTCCTTGCCCAGGCAGTCGAGCTTCTTGAGCAGGTCGTGGGTGATCGTGATGATGTGACAGCCAACCTGGTCGGCCTGCACGAGGTTGAGTATCTCCCGTGGGGACGCCCAGATCAGCTCCGAGCGGGGTGCGTCGAGCATGATCGCCACCGAGCGCTCCATGATCGGCACGGGGTCGATGCCGGCGTCGGCGATGCGCCCGGCGAACACGGAGATGTAGGAGGGCGCGCCGTCCTTGACCGCAGCGGTGATCAGCTCGACCTGCGCAGTGGTGAACAGCGCGGTGACGTTGACCTTGACGCCGTCCTCGGACAGCTCGCGCACGAGGCCCGCCATCGACTCGCCTGCGGTCGTGGTGACGGGGATCTTGACGTAGACGTTCTCGCCCCACGAGGCGATCAGAAGCGCCTGGCGGCGCATCTCGTCGGGGTCGTCGGCGAACACCTCGAAGGAGATCGGATGGGTGGTGATGCGCTCGAGCAGCCGCGCGGCGAAGTCGGCGTAGTCGGTCAGCCCCGCCTTCCACATCAGCGTGGGGTTGGTCGTGAAGCCGGCGATCCGCGGGTCGGCGACGAGCTTGAGGATGCCGTCGAGGTCGGCCCCGTCGGCGAAGATGCGCGTGGAGATGTGGTCGAGCACTGGTTATCACGATAACGGCCACGACGGGCGTCGCGAGGGGGGCGGGAGACCCCAGGGCGCCCGTCGGCGGCTAGAGCACAGGGTTGCGCAGAAGCACAGCGGCGGCCTGCGCAAGGTCGGCCGCGAGCATGTCCTCTGCGGCGTCGCCCGTGCGCTTGTGGGCGCTGCCCGGATACTCGAGCAGCGCCGTCTTGCATCCCGCGGCGCGACCGGCCGCGATATCGGCGTCGGTGTCTCCGATCATCCACGACGCGCCGAGGTCAAGCGCCAGCGCGGCGGCTGCGTCGGTGAGCATGCCCGGCGCGGGCTTGCGACACGGACACGGGCCGGACAGCTCGGCGACGAGCCCTTCGGGGTGGTGCGGGCACAGGCGCGAGGCGTCCAGGCTCGCGCCCTCCTGGGCGAGGAGCGCAAGCACCCGTTCGTGGACGGCGAGCAGCTGCTCGATGGTCGTCTTGCCCTTGGCGGCGGCCGGCTGGTTTGACACGCAGACCAGCGCGTAGCCGGCATCGGCAAGCTGGCGCGCAGCCGCAGCTGCGCCCGGCAGCAGGCGCACGTCCGCGACATGCAGCGGGGACTCGGGCCAGCCGGATACCGGATCGGGGACGGCGGCGTCGAGCACGCCGTCGCGGTCGAGGAAGATCG
>DATNLQ010000085.1:0-3567 GCA_035602785.1 Solirubrobacteraceae bacterium | reverse complement strand
GGGCCCGGGCTGCGCGCCGGCGGAGGCGGGGCCCACCCGCAGCGCACCGCCGGGGTCGCGCCAGGCGATCGAGCCGCCACCGGCGCCGACGGTGTGGATGTCGAGCGCGGGCAGCGCGAGCGGTCGCCCGGCGATCAGGCGATCGGCGGTCTCCGATACCTGCGAGTCGCAGATCAGGCAGACGTCACAGGAGGTCCCGCCCATGTCCAGGCACAGCACGTCGGGCTCGCGGGCCAGGCCGGCGAGCAGCAGCGCCCCGCCGGCGCCGCCGGCGGGGCCGGAGAGCACGGTGAGCGCGGCGTGGGCTCCCGCGTGGGCGATCTCTGTGAGCCCGCCGGAGGACTGCATGACCTGCGGCTGGCACAGCCCGGCCGCGTGCGCGCCAGCGGCCAGCCGGCGCAGATAGTCGGCCAGCAGCGGCGACAGGGCGGCGTCGAGCACGGTGGTGGCGGTGCGCTCGTACTCGCGGAAGGTGCCGACGAGCTCGCTGGAGAGCGAGACGTGCGCGTCGGGCGCGAGCTCTGAGAGCAGCTGTGCGAGCAGGCGCTCGTGGGCGGGGTCGACGTAGGAGTGCAGCAGCGAGACGGCCACGGCCTGGGGCTGGGCGTCTGCGATCTCCTGCACGAGGGCGCGGGCGGGGTCTGCGCCGAGCGCCTGCAGCACGCCGTGCGGCCCCATCCGCTCGGGGGCGGCGAAGCGCAGCGGCGCGGGCACGAGCGGCGCAGGTGCCGCCTGGCAGAGCCTGTACAGGTGCGCGCGAGCCTGGCGGCCCAGCTCGATGACGTCGGTGAAGCCGGCGGTGGCGATCAGCGCGGTGCGCGCGGTGTTGCCCTCGAGCAGGGCGTTGGTGGCGACGGTCATTCCGTGGGCAAAGCGCGTCACCTCCCGCGCGTGTGCGCCGGCGCGCGAGAGCACCAGCGCCACCGCTGTGAGCACCGCGATCGACTGGTCTGTAGGCGTGGAGGGAACCTTGGCGCTGTGTACGACGCCGTCATCGCCGACCAGGGCGGCGTCGGTGAAGGTGCCGCCGACGTCGACGCCCAAGAGCATGCCCGGCAGCGTACGCGAGGGCGCGCGTGAGGTCGGGATGCGCCAAGATCCCAGACGCTGCGCGCGTCGGTCAGGTCAGGCGGCGGCGACCAGCTCGCGGTCCTCGGTGTCGGCGAGGTGCTGGTGGGAGGGGCAATAGCCGTTGTGCGCGAGCGGGGTGCGCTGACAGGCGGAGCCCTTGCGGGTGGTGGCACGGCACTGGGGAGGCGCGCCGCTGACCGCGGCATAGCCCTCGAGCGGGTGTTCGGCGAGGTACTGCTGGGCGAAGCCCATGTAGCGGACGATCACGCGGTGGACGTGGCCCTGGGCGGACATGGGGAAGTAGTTGCGGATGTCGAAGAAGAGCGTGCGGGCGGGCCGGGCAAAGTAGTGGCGGTCGGTGGCCAGCCGGGTGATCACCTGCTCGCAGGCGCGCAGCACGGCGGTGTGGTTGGTGATGGCGGGGGCTCCGTGGGCAGGAGCCACTATCTGGGGAGCAAGCTCCCTGTAGATGGCCCGACTGAACTGATACATGGCGCTTCCCTCTTTCGGTCTTATGGCCTGGGAGCACACCCGCCGTCCTCTCAAGACTCCAATCGGCGCAAGACCTTCCGTAATCAGATAACACGTAAGGTTTCCGAAAGGTTCAGAAATAAAGACGCAGCGCCAAATTCTTATGAACGACCCCGCTGGGGTCGTGGTGTTGGTCGCGTCATCCCCCTGCGCCGGTTTGCGGCGAGGGAACGGATCGGAGCGTCACTCCCAGGTCTGCCAGTGCAGCGCTGCGTCGGCGGCGATGACCGCGTGGCGGTGGTCGAGCGCGGGATCGCGCTCGGGGTGATCCTGGCGCAGGTGCGCGCCGCGGCTCTCGGCGCGCGCGAGCGCACAGCGGGCGATCAGTCGGGCCAGCGGGTGCGGGTCGTCGAGCAGGCTGCGCATACCCGGCTCGCAGCGCACTACACCAGCGTCGCGCCAGAGGGCCGCGCGCGTGTCGTGGCCTGCGATCGGCGGGGCGGGCAGCGCGCGCAGCGCGTTCAGCTCCCGTGCGTCGGGTGGGGACGGCTTCGATGCGGCCGTATCGCCGTCCCCGCCCAGCGCGTGGGCGACGGCGCGGCGGGCGAACACGAAGCACTCGCTGAGCGAGTTGGAGGCCAGGCGGTTGGCGCCGTGCAGGCCAGTGCAGGAGCACTCGCCGACGGCGTAGAGCCCGGGCACGGTCGAGTGGGCATCCAAGTCGGTGACGATCCCGCCCATCATGTAGTGCGCGGCGGGTGCCACGGGGATCAGCTCGCGCGTGGGGTCAAGACCGGCTTCGCGCAGCGCTGCGACCACGTTGGGGAAGTGGGCGGGGTCAATCGTGCGCATGTCCAGGCCGACGGACTGCTCTCCGGACTGCTCCAGGCGCTGGTGGATCGCTCGCGAGACCTCGTCGCGGGGCGCGAGCTCGTCGACGAAGCGCTCGCCGCTGGCGTCGTGCAGCGTGGCGCCCTCCCCGCGGATTGCCTCGGTGACCAAGAAGCCCTCGCGTCCGCGCACGCCGATGACGGCGGTGGGGTGGAACTGCAGCATCTCTAGATCGGCCAGGGCGGCGCCGGCGGCGTGGGCGAGCTGCAGGCCGACGCCCTGCGAGCCGGGAGGGTTGGTCGTGCGCGCCCACAACGCTGCGGCTCCGCCGCTTGCCAGGATGGTGGCACGGGCGGCGCCGATCACGCGCCCGTCGTCGCACACAAGGCCGCGGCAGCGGGGGTGGGTGGGGTCTGCATCGGTCCACAGCGCCTGCGCGCGGGTGTTCTCCAAGACGGTGATTCGCGGCTCGGCGGCGGCGAGGGCGGACAGCTGGCGCACGACGCGCCGTCCCGTGGCGCTGCCGCCGGCGTGGACGATGCGCCTGACCGAGTGCCCGCCCTCGAGGCCGAGCGCGAGGTGCCCGAAGCGGTCTGCGTCGAAGCGGACGCCGAGCGCCTGCAGGTCGCGCACGCAGTGAGGCGCCTCGCGCACGAGGATCTCAGCGGCCGAGCGCCTGACGAGATGGCGCCCGGCAAGCTCGGTGTCGCTGAGGTGAAGCTCGAAGCTGTCGTCGGCAGCGAGCGTGGCGGCCAGGCCTCCCTGCGCCCAGTAGCTGGCGGTCTGGGCGAGCGGCGTGGCGGACACGAGCACCACCGTGGCGCGCTCGCGCGCGGCGCACAGCGAGGCGTACAGGCCGGCAGCCCCCGCGCCCACCACGACGACGTCGGCCTCGGCTGTACTCGCCGGCGGTGGGGCGGGCATCGCTGGAAACCTACCTGCCGGCGCTGCCAAGTCGATGTCCGGCTGCGGGCCCTCGCGCCCGCGCATTGCAGGCGTTGCCTGCGCCCGTCTATGCGAGGCGCGTCATTTGAGCACGGTTCGGCCTTTGCCGAGTTTTCGCAGCTCTTTTTCCAACGCGGGGCTGAGCACGCGGCGTCCTCTCCTGCGCCGGACTCCTCGGGGGAGGATCGCCTTGCGCCCGGCGACGCCGCCGGGCGCGGTGAAGGGCACAGCGCTGCCCGCGTGGCTCGG
>DATNLQ010000072.1:0-9427 GCA_035602785.1 Solirubrobacteraceae bacterium | reverse complement strand
TGGACCTCGCGGCGGCGCTTGTGGCCAAGCCACCCGTGCTGTTCCTCGACGAGCCGACCACGGGCCTTGACCCACGCAGCCGCCTGAGCCTGTGGGAGGTGATCGAGGGTCTGGTCGCAGAGGGGACCACCGTGCTCTTGACCACCCAGTACCTCGACGAGGCCGACCGGCTGGCGGACACGATCGCGGTGATCGACCACGGCCGGCTGATTGCCGAGGGGACGTCCGACCAGCTGAAGGACAAGGTGGGCGGCGAGCGCCTAGAGGTCCGCCTCGACGCAGATGCGGATGCGGATGCGGCCATCCGGGCGCTCGCGCCGATGTCCGACGAGACTCCGCAGGCGCAGGGCACCCTCGTCAAGCTGAGCGTGCGCGAGCGCAGCGGCAGCATCGTGCAGGCTGTGCGCCTGCTCAGCGAGGCGGGCGTGGGCGTGGACGACCTCGCGCTGCGTCGCCCGACGCTGGACGACGTCTTCCTGGCGCTGACCGGACACGCCGCCGAAGAGGCTTCTGACGAGCGGGAGGCCGCCGCGTGAGGCGCCTGGTCTCCGACACCCTGATCATCGCCGAGCGCAACCTGATCCGCCTGCCGCGCGCGCCCGAGTTGCTGCTGGCGTTCACGGTGCAGCCGATCATGTTCGTGCTGCTGTTCCGCTACGTGTTCGGCGGCGCGATCAGGACGCCGGGCTACTCCTACGTCGACTTCCTGCTGCCCGGGATCATCGTCCAGAACATCGCCTTCGGCGGGTTCGTCACGGCGATCGGCCTCAACGAGGACGTCCACAAGGGCCTGATCGACCGCTTCCGCTCGCTGCCGATGGCGCGTCCTGCGGTGCTCGCCGGACGCACGCTGGCGGACATCGTGACCAACGCGCTGTCCGTCACGATCCTGCTGGTCACGGGGGTCATCATCGGCTTCGCGTTCCACGCCAGCGCCCTGCATGCGATCGCGGGCATCGGCCTGCTGCTGCTGTTCGGCTACGCGTTCTCATGGTTCTTCGCGTTCGTGGGCCTGCTCGTGTCCTCGCCCGAGTCCGCCAACTCGGTCGGCTTCATCGCCGTGTTCCCGCTCACGTTCATCTCCTCGGCGTTCGTGCCGGTGAGCTCGATGCCCTCTGTCCTGAGGGCGTTCGCGAACGTGAACCCGTTCACGATCATCGTCGACGCGATGCGCCATCTGTGGCTGGGGGCGCCCGCCCACAACAGCGTGTGGGGGGCCGTCGTGTGGGCCTTCGTGATCATGGGCGTGTTCGCCCCGCTCGCCGTCGGGCGCTATCGACGCGCCGCGGGGAGCTAGCACCAAGGCCTCGCCGGCGCGCTCCTATCCTCGATGTCCGATGGCCACCGAGGCGACCGACCACATCGCAAGCGACGTGCCCGATGCGTCCGGCGCACATGACGCAACGGATGCCCGTGCGAGCCTGACCGAGCAGCGTCGCGCTCTGCCCGACCAGCCGGGCGTGTACCTGTTCCGCGACGCCAAGGGCCGCGTGATCTACGTGGGCAAGGCCAAGTCGGTGCGCAAGCGCGTGGCCTCGCACTTCGCCAAAGCACAGGTGCCAAGCAGCCCCGGTCACGGCGAGATGGTCGCGAGCGTGCAGCGCATCGAGTGCGTGGTGGTGGCCTCCGAGGCCGAGGCGCTGTTGGCCGAGCAGAGCTTCATCAAGCAGTACCGGCCGCGCTTCAACATCCGCCTGCGCGACGACAAGTCCTATCCGTTCATCGGCATCTCCCTCGACGAGGAGTTTCCGCGGGTCTACTTCACGCGCGAGCGCCATCGCGCCGGGCGCGCGTACTTCGGCCCCTACTCCAACGCCAAACGGGTGCGCGCGACGCTGGAGGTGTTGGCCAAGGTGTTCATGTTTCGCTCCTGCACCGGACCCGAGCCGGGGCGGCACAGCGGCAGCCCGTGCCTGGACTACTACATCAAGCGCTGCGAGGCACCCTGCGTAGGCTACGTCTCCAAGGAGGACTACCGCAAGAGCATCGACGGCGTGACCGACTTCCTGTCGGGCCGCTTCGCGGCGATCGAGCGCGACCTGGAGGCGCGCATGCGCGCGGCGGCCGTCGCGGAGGAGTTCGAGCAGGCCACGCTCGAGCGCAACCGGCTGCGCGCGGTGCGCTCGCTGCTGGAGCGCCGCCGGGTGGCCAACGAGTCGGTAGGCACGTTTGACGCGGTCGCCGTCGCGCTCGACGGCCGCGACGCCAACGCGCAGGTCTTCCAGGTGCGCGACGGCGTGTTGTCAGACCGCCAGTCCTTCTATCTCGCCAACGAGACCGAGCGCGGACTGGCCGAGGTGGCCGAGGAGTTCATGCTCCAGTACTACGCCGCGCACATCTCCATTCCCGCGCTGCTGGTCGTGCAGCGCGAGCTGGCCGATCACCCGGCGCTGGCGCAGGCGCTGGCCAGTCGCCGCGGCGGGCCCGTTGAGCTGCGCGCGGCCGAGCGCGGCGAGAAGCGCCGCATCCTCGAGCTCGCGGAACGCAACGCACGCCTGGCGCTCGACCAAGAGCGGCTGCGCTCCGAGCGACGCCGCCAGAGTCGGGTCGACGCGCTCGAAGGCCTGCAGCTGGCGCTCGGCCTGGACGTGCCACCGATACGCATCGAGTGCTTTGACATCTCTCATCTCGGCGGCACGCAGACGGTGGCCTCGATGGTCGTCTTCGAGGGCGGCGCGCCCAAGAAGGCCGACTACCGCCGCTTCAAGATCCGCTCCTTGGCTGAGGGAGAGTCAGACGACTTCGCCGCCTTGGCCGAGGTGCTGACAAGGCGCTTTGCCCAATGGGAGCGCCAAGCGGACATCTCCCCGCACGACCCCGCCTACGACTCGAGCTTCGCAGCGCTGCCCAATGTGGTCGTGATCGACGGCGGCAAGGGCCAGCTGGCGGCTGGGCTGGAGCCTCTGCGCGGTTTTCGCGAGCGCGGCGTGACGGTCGTGTCGCTGGCCAAGCGCATCGAGGAGCTGTTCATGCCGGGTCGATCCGCACCGCTCGTGCTCGACCACTCCACGCCCGAGCTGCAACTGCTGCAGCGCGTGCGCGACGAGGCGCACCGCTTCGCCATCACCCACCACCGTGGCCGTCGCGACAAGGCGATGACAAGCTCGCTGCTCGATGAGCTGCCCGGCGTCGGTCGGGCCCGCAAGCGCGCCCTGCTCACGCACTTCGGCTCGCCCGAGGCGGTCGTGGGCGCGTCCAACGAGGAACTGCAGGCGGTGCCCGGCGTGCCCGCCAAGGTCGGACGCGAGTTGTACGCATACCTGCACCGAGCAGGATGACACCGGGCGCAAGCGCAGCGCGACAACTCGTCTTCTTGTCAAATTGACACGCTTTGTCCGTCGGGCGCGGCACAATGAGGATCATGGCCGTCATCAGGCCCCTGCGTCCCCTGCGAGGCGCCGCTGGTCAGCGGTCGGCCGCCAAGGCCGACAAGCCGATCGTGCAGTCACGCCTGCAGGACCTGGTCGTGATCACCGGCTTCTCCGGCGCGGGCAAGTCGACGGCGATGAACGTGTTCGAGGACGCCGGCTACTTCTGCGTGGACAACTTGCCGCCGGAGATGATCCGATCGCTGGTCGAGCTGTTCGTGCACAAGGGCTCCAAGGTGGAGCGCGCGGCGGTCGTATCCGACGTTCGCGGCGGCGTGTACTTCGAGGCGCTACGCGCGGTCGTCGATGACCTGGACGCCCTCGGCCTCAGCCATCACGTGCTGTTCCTGGAGGCCGCCGAGCAGACGCTCGTGACGCGCTACAAGGAGACGCGCCGGCGCCACCCGCTGGCGCCCGAGGGCAGCGTCGCGGCGGGCGTGGCCGCCGAGCGCGCCTTGCTGGAGCCGCTGCGCAGCCAGGCGGACCTGGTGATCGACACCACCGGCATGTCCGCGGCGGCGCTGCGCGACAAGATCGCGCAAGAGCTCCTGCCGCGCAAGACGATCGGCCGCCTGGCCGTCACGTTCATGAGCTTCGGCTTCAAGCACGGGCCTCCGCGCGAGGAGGACGTGGCGCTGGACGTGCGCTTCCTGGCCAACCCCCACTACGAGCCCGAGCTGCGCCAGCTGACCGGCCTGGATCGGGAGGTGGTCGCCTACATCGCGCGCGACGGGCGCCTGCAGCAGCTATACGACAGGCTGCACGCGCTGCTGGACTTCTTGCTGGCGCAGTACGTCAGTGAGGGCAAGGCCCATCTGGTCATCGCGATCGGCTGCACCGGCGGCCGCCACCGCTCGGTGGCCATCGCAGAGCACCTCGCGCAGCGCTACCGCGAGGACCCCGACCTGGACGTGGCGGTCGCCCACCGCGACATCGACAAGTCCCCGCGAAACAACTCGGTTTAGGCTCGGCTACTGGCCCGCTGATAGCCTCCCGGCCGCGGTCGATCGCAAAAAACAGGAGGCTTGTGCATGTCAGTACGCGTCGGGATCAACGGATTCGGCAGGATCGGCCGGAACGTCTTCCGCGCGGCGAAGGCCCGCGGCGAGGAGCTCGGCGTAGACATCGAGTGGGTGGCAGTCAATGACCTGACAGACGCCCGCACGCTGGCCCACCTGCTCAAGTACGACTCGATCCTGGGGCCCTTCCCGGGCGCCGTCCAGGTCCGCGGCGAGGCGGCGATCGACGTCGACGGCAAGGAGCTGAAGGTGCTGGCTGAGACCGACCCCGCGGCGCTGCCCTGGGGCGACCTGGGCGTGGACGTGGTGATCGAGTCGACGGGACGCTTTACCAAGCGCGAGGATGCGGCCAAGCATCTCGCGCAGGGCGCCAAGAAGGTGATCATCTCGGCGCCGGCGACCGATCCGGACGCGACGGTCGTGCTGGGCGTGAACTTCGACGCGGTCTATGACCGCGACGCGCACGACGTGATCTCCAACGCTTCGTGCACCACCAACTGCCTGGCACCGGTGGCCAAGGTGGTCAACGACACGGTCGGCATCAAGCACGGCCTGATGACCACCATCCACGCCTACACGGCCGATCAACGCCTGCAGGACCTGCCCCACAAAGACCTGCGCCGCGCGCGGGCGGCGGCGATCAACCTGATCCCCGCGTCGACCGGCGCGGCCAAGGCGATCGGCCTGGTGATCCCGGCGCTTCAGGGCAAGCTGCACGGCTTCGCGATCCGCGCGCCGGTGCCGACGGGCTCGGTCGTGGACCTGACCGTGGAGTGCGTCCGCGAGACGAGCGTGGAGGAGGTCAACGCGGCCATGAAAGCCGCGGCGGACAGCGGTCCTCTGGCCGGGCTGTTGCGGTACACCGAGGATCCGATCGTGTCCAGCGACATCGTCTCCTCGCCCTACTCGGCGATCTTCGACTCGCAGCTGACGGCGGTCCTGGACGGCACGATGCTCAAGGTGGTGGCGTGGTATGACAATGAGTGGGGTTATTCCAATCGCCTCGTGGATCTCGTGCAGAAGGTGCTGTGATGATGAGGAGCATCGACGACCTTGACGTGTCGGGCCGGCGAGCGCTGGTGCGCGTCGATTTCAACGTGCCGCTGGCCGTCGGCGCGGACGGCAGGCCGGTGGTCGCCGACGACACGCGGATCGTGGCGGCGCTGGCGACGATCGAAGAGCTGCGCGCGCGAGGGGCGCGGCTGGTGCTGGTCTCGCACCTGGGTCGGCCCAAGGGCCATAGCGACGAGAGCCTGTCGATGGCGTCGGTGGTGGCGCGCCTGCGCGAGCTGACCGACGCGAAGATCGCGCTCGCCGCGGGTGTGGTCGGCGAGGACGTGCGCGCGTTGACCGAAGATCTCGCCGACGGCGACGTTCTGGTGTTGGAGAACGTGCGCTTCGAGCCCGGCGAGACAGACAACGACCCCGAGCTGGCGCGCGCGCTGGCCGATCTGGCGGACGTGTACGTCAACGACGCGTTCGGGGCGGCGCACCGCGCGCATGCGAGCACCGAGGGGGTCGCTCACCTGCTGCCCAGCGCGGCAGGGCGGCTGCTGGAGCGCGAGGTGGCCACGCTGACGCGCATCCTCGAGCACCCCGAGCACCCGCTGGTGGCGATCATCGGCGGCTCCAAGGTGGCGGACAAGATCGCCGTGATCGACCGCTTCCTGCAGATCGCAGATGTGGTCATGATCGGCGGGGCGATGTGCTTTCCGTTCCTGTGTGCACAGGGGCACAAAGTGGCGGAGTCGCTGTGCTGCGATGAGGACGTCGAGCACGCGCGCAGCCTGCTGTCGCGGGCGAGCGACACCCACACGCCCCAGCCTGGCCGGGCGCGCCTGCTGGTGCCCAGCGATTTGGTCGTCGGCGACCGGCTGGAGGCGGATGCGGAGTACCGCGTGATCCACGGCGTGGAGGTGCCCAAGGGCTGGATGGGCCTGGACATCGGTCCCGAGACCGCGGGGCGCTACGCGCACGAGATTGCGCGGGCGGGCACGATCTTCTGGAACGGCCCGATGGGCGCGTTCGAGATCGAGCCGTTTGCGAGCGGCACGCGGGCGGTGGCTGAGGCGGTGGCCAAAGCCAAGGGCCTGACGGTGGTCGGAGGCGGGGACTCGGCGGCGGCGCTTGCGCAGTTCGGCATGGAGGACACGGTCGACCACCTGTCGACGGGCGGCGGCGCGACGCTGGAGCTGGTCGAGGGCAACGTCCTGCCGGGCGTCCAGGCGCTGGAAGGCGCCGGGGTGGCCGGTTGAGCGTGAGTGGCGGCGCGCCCGCCCCGGCGATACCGCCCACGCCAGATACCACCCGCACCCCGCTGGTGGCGGGGAATTGGAAGATGTACAAGACGCAGGAGCAGGCCGAGGAATACATCCAGGCGTTGCTGCCACGCGTGTCGGCGCTGGACGGCGTAGACGTGGCGATCTGCGTGCCATTCACAGACCTGAGCGCGATGGTCGACAGCGCGCGCGGCTCGCGCGTGGAGGTGTACGCGCAGAACATGCACTACGAGTCCGAGGGCCCGTTCACGGGCGAGATCTCGGCGCCGATGCTCAACGAGCTGGACGTGCGCGGCGTAGTGCTGGGCCACTCCGAGCGCCGCGCGCTGTGCGGCGAGACCGACAAGGTGCTCGCGCTGAAGGTGCCGGCCGCGCTGGATGCCGGGCTGACGCCGATCCTGTGCGTGGGCGAGACCGAGGAGGAGCGCGACCAGGGTGACACCGATCGCAAGTTGCGCCAGCAGGTGCGCGAGGATCTGGCGGGCGTGGCGGCCGGGCGCCTGGCCGAGGTGGTGATCGCGTATGAGCCGATCTGGGCGATCGGCACGGGCAAAGTGGCAACGCCCGAACAGGCGCAGGAGGCGATCGCGTTCATCAGGGCGCTGGTGGGCGATCGCGACAGGCAGGCGGCCGAGCAGGTGCGGATCCTGTACGGCGGGTCGGTCAAGCGAGAGAACGCAGGCGAGCTGCTGACTCTGCCCGACGTGGACGGCGCGCTGGTGGGCGGCGCGTCGCTGGACGCGGAGTCGTTCGCGGCGATCGCGACAGCAGCCACGCGATGAGCTTGGCGCCGGGGCCCGCGACGCTGCCGGCGCGCCATGCGTGCCTGATTGTCCTCGACGGCTGGGGCCTGGCCGAGCCGGGCCCGGGCAACGCGGTGTCGCTGGCGAGCACACCGGTGTTCGACGAGCTGTGGAGCGCTTATCCGCACACGCAGCTGGCCGCGAGCGGGCGCGCGGTGGGGCTGCCGGACGGCCAGATGGGAAACAGCGAGGTGGGGCATCTGAACCTCGGCGCGGGCGCGGTCATGCGCCAGGACCTGGTGCGCATCGACGATGCGATAGCGGACGGGTCACTGGCGCAGAACGAGACCGTGAGGGCTGCGTTCGCGGAGGCAGAGCGCGTGCATCTGATCGGCCTGGTGTCAGACGGTGGCGTGCACTCCTCGCTGGATCACCTGCGCGCCCTGGTCGCCCTCGGACGCGTATTGAATCCCCACCCCCCCGCGGACGTGGTGGTGCACGCGTTCACCGACGGGCGCGACACGCTGCCGCACGCGGGTGCGGGCTACCTGGCCGAGCTGGACGCGATGGCGGGCGTGCGCGTGGGCTCGGTGGTGGGGCGCTACTGGGCGATGGACCGCGATCGGCGCTGGGATCGCACCCAGCGCGCGTACGACATGCTCGTGCACGGCCGCGCGGGTGGGCGGGCAATTCATCATGCCGCCAGCGGCGAACAGGCGGTGCAGGACGCCTACCGCAGGGGCGAGACGGACGAGTTCATCGAGCCGACGCTGGTAGCAGCCGAGGCGACGATCCGCCCTATGGACAGCGTGATCGCATTCAACTTCCGCCCCGATCGCATGCGCCAGATCACACGCGCGCTGGCCGAGCCGGGCTTCGGCGCGACCGGGTCGGCGCCGCACGGCTCCGACCCGGTCGAGGAGCTTCCCGGTTGGGAGGGGCGCGGCGGCGCGGGCGCGATCGGGCGCTACGTGACGCTGACGCGCTATGAGGAGGGCTGGCCCTACCCGGTGGTGTTCTCGCCGGAGCATCCCGCGAGCACGCTGCCGGAGGCGGTGGCACGGGCGGGGGGGACGCAGCTGCATGTGGCGGAGACAGAGAAGTACGCGCACGTGACGTACTTCTTCAACGGCGGCGACGAGGCGCCCCAAGAAGGCGAGCGCCGCGAGATGGTGGCGTCGGTGCGCGACGTGCCGACGTACGACCACAAGCCGCAGATGAGCGCGCGCGAGGCGGCGGCTGCGTTCGTGGGCGCGTGGCGGGCGGACGAGCCGCGCTTCGGGATCATCAACTTCGCCAACGCGGACATGGTGGGGCACACGGGTGTGATCGAGGCGGCGGTGACGGCGGTGGAGACGGTGGACGAGTGCCTGGGCGAGGTGGTGGCGGCGGTCCACGAGAGCCAAGGCGTGTGCGTGATCACCGCCGACCACGGCAACTCCGATCACATGCTCGAGCCGGACGGCAGCCCCAACACGGCCCACTCCCTGAACCCGGTGCCGCTGATCGTGACCAGCCGGGCGGGCGTGCGCGTGCGCGAGCAGGGCGCCATCCTGGCGGACGTGGCTCCGACGGTGCTCGAGCTGCTGGGGATCGAGCAGCCCGCGCAGATGACCGGCCGCTCGCTGATCGAGGGAACATGAGATCACGGCGCCTGCTCGCGAGCTTGTTCATCGGCGCGGGAGCCAACCACTTCGTGATGCCGCGTGCATACGAGCAGATCGTGCCGCCGCGGCTGCAGGGCCACGCCAAACGGATCGTGCAGGTCAGCGGCGTGGCGGAGATCGCGGGCGGCCTGGGGGTGCTGGTGCCGTCCACGCGGCGGCTGGCGGGGCTCGGCCTGGTGGCGCTGTTGGCGGCAGTGTTTCCGGCGAATGTGTACATGGCGCGCGAGCCCGAACGCTTCCCTCGGATCCCCCGCTGGGCGCTGTACGCGCGGCTGGCGCTGCAGCCACTGATGATGCTGTGGGCGTGGCGGGCGACGCGACGATGACAGGCCGCGCCCCGATCTAGGGCCG
>DATNLQ010000046.1:0-4003 GCA_035602785.1 Solirubrobacteraceae bacterium | reverse complement strand
AGGATCCCACCCTGCACGCGATCGAGTGGCTCACGCCACTCGGCCGCGGCTCGCGCGCGGTGATCGTGGGGGCTCGCCACGCCGGCAAGACCGCCACGCTACGCCGGCTGCTGGAGACCCTCGGCGGTCAAGCCGATCTCGACGTCAGCCTGGTGCTGTGCGGCGCGCGCCCCGAGGAGGTGGCCGACTGGCAGGACGGCTCCGTGGCGCCCGCCGCGGCGCTGGACTTCGCCGCCTCGGCCGACTCGCAGGCGCAGGCGCTCGAACGGGCCATCGACACCGCCAAGCGGATCGCTTCGCGCGGGGGCGACGCGCTGGTGGCCGTCGACTGCCTCGACGGACTGGCCGCGAACGTCGCCCGCAGGGCGCTCGCGGCTGCCCGCAACCTGCGCGAGGGCGGATCGCTGACCGTGATCGCCACCGCAGCCGCCCCGCTGGGCGGCGAGACGACCGTCATCGCCCTCGACGCCACGCTCACATCGACCGGGCGCCAGCCGATCCTCGACCTCGTCGCCAGCTACACGCTGCGACCCGAGCTGCTGGTCGGCGAGGACGGCGCCGAGGCGATCGCCAAGGCGCGCGCGGCCGCCGTCGAGGAGGCCAGTTCCTAGGCCGACGGGGGGTCGGGGCGCCGCGCGGCGGCGTCGCGACGGTAGGCGACTCGTCCCCAGGAGGGCTCGGGCGCAAGCTCGATGGGTTCGCCGCCGGTCGAGGGATCGCCGCCCCGAGCGACCGCGGGCTGAACGTAGACGAAGTTGCCGCTGTGTTCGTCGAAGGTCACGCCCAGCTCGCCCTCGTTGACGCGCTGGTCAAGCCAGGCCCCGCGGAACACCAGGCGGCGCAGCCAGTGCACCAGCGAGCGCTCGGCCGGGCCGACGAGCTCGGGCCAGCAGTCGTTGACGTGTTCGCCCAGGCCTGACGCCGGGTCGAGGATCTCGCCGTTGACCGCCAAGTTGACGAGGTCTTCGAGCTCCTCTTCGCCGAGCCGTCCGCCGACGAACCCGAGCTTCAGCGCCGCCTGCTCGCAGCGCTCGGAGAAATCGCCCTCATTGAAGGTGAAGCGAAGCTCGCCGTATTCCAGGACGAAGTCCTCTCCCGAGTCGTAGTTTCCGCGTCGTACCGTTTCCATGATCGATCGTCTCCGGGTCTGCGGGTACCGCCCCACACTGCCGCCAACGCCCGCCCGGGGGTCGTCGGGATGATACGGCGCGTTCCTGCCTGGGCGCGCGCGATGAATGGGATTTTGCATTCGCGTCGCGGTCGGGCGCCCGCACCCGCGCGAGAGCGCGAGGCGATCGCTTGTACGGGACGGCCAACCGCGCGCGGACGGCCGCCAATCCCTCTACGCTGCCCGCGTGGCCCGCCTCTCAGAGCATGGACTGCGGCGATCGGTCGGCGTCCCCGGCCTGTTCGCCACGGCCTACGGCAACGTCGGCTCCTCCATCTACTACGCGCTCGGCCTCGTCGCCGCGCACGCCCTGGGCCTGACGCCGCTGGTCTTCCTGTTCGCCGGCGGATTGTTCGCGCTGACGGCCAAAACGTATGCCGAGGGCGCCTCCATGTTTCCCGAAGCCGGCGGCTCCTCCTCGTTCGCGCGCCACGCCTTCGACGACGTCGTCTCGTTCTTCGCAGGCTGGGCGCTGAGCCTCGACTACATCCTCACGATCGCCATCTCGGCGTTCTTCGTCCCGCACTACCTGAGCGCGTTCCCCGGCCTGCACGCGCTCAAGCACAACCCCGACGACATCTTCGGCGGCCTGATCGTGGTGGGGCTGCTGGCGGCGCTGAACATCCGCGGCCTGGGCGAGTCGGCCAAGCTGAACTTCGTCCTCGCCATCACCGACCTGAGCACACAGATCCTGCTCGTCGGCGTAGGCGCGGTCCTCGTCTTGAACCCCTCGCTGCTGGTCAACCAGGTCCACCTCGGCAGCGTGCCGACATGGAAAGAACTGATCTTCGCGCTGTCGCTGGCGATGCTCGCCTACACGGGCATCGAGACCGTCGCCAACATGGCCGAGGAGTCGCGCGATCCCGGACGCCAGGTGCCCAAGGCCGTCAATTACGTCGTGCTGGCCGTGCTCGGCGTCTATGCGGGCATCTCCGTCGTGGCGCTGTCGGCGCTGCCGGTGGTCCACCACGGCGTTGGCTACAGCGCGCAGCTCAAACAGAGCTTCGGCCACCCCGGCTATGCGACCTCGCTTGGCGGGTTCTTCGAAAACGACCCCGTGCTGGGCGTCATCTCGCGTCTAGGGCTGCACGGGGCCGTGCTCAAGGGCGCCGAATACTACGTCGGCATCCTCGCCGCCACGATCCTGTTCATCGCCACCAACGCCGGGATGATCGGCATCTCGCGCCTGTCCTGGTCGCTGTCCGAGCACCGCCAGCTGCCGCGGCTGTTCTCCTCGCTGCATCCCCGCTATCGCACGCCCTGGTTCACGCTCATCTTCTTCTCCTGCTTCGCCTGCGCGCTGATCATCTACGGCAACACCTCGGTGCTCGGCAACCTCTACTCGTTCGGCGCGATGCTGTCATTCACGACGGCGCACGCCGCGATCGTCGCGCTGCGCGTTAAGGATCCCGACCGCGAGCGCCCCTACCGCGCGCCGTGGGGAGTGCCCTTTCGCGGAGCCAGCATCCCGCTGACGGCGGTGATCGGCGGGATCGGGACCTTCGCGGCGTGGATCGCCGTCACGGTCTTGCACTCCGAGGCCCGCCTGGTCGGCATCCCCTGGATGATCGTCGGCATGGCCGGCTACTTCATCTACCGGCGCCGCCAGGGGCTGCATCCGCGCGCCCACTACCGCATCGAGCGCGCCGAGCGCCCGGCAGACTTCCAGGAGCTCGAGTACAAGATCGCCCTGGTGCCGATCTTCGGCGACGACGTCAGCGCCTCCGCGCTGGGCAGCGCCGCCAAGCTGATCGGCGAAGAAGGGCTCGTGTATGCGATCTACGTGCTGCCCGTGCCCAGCCAGCTGTCGCTGGAGGCCGGCCTGGAGGAGGAGGAGGCGCACGGGCGCTCGGTGCTCGAGAGCGCACGCATCCAGGCCAGGCGCGCCGGCATCAAGATCCACACGGGGCTGATCCGCACGCGCAACCCGGGCGCGGCGCTGGTCGAGGAAGCAGAACGCGTGGGCGCGGACGTCATCTACTGGTCGACCATCCACGCCCCCGCGGGGGAGAAGCGGATCGGGCCGACCGCCGCCTACCTGCTCGCCAAGCGCCCCTGCCGGGTGATCATCGAGACCGAGAACCCTGCGCCAGCGCCGCGCGCAGCGCCTGCTCCAGTTGGGGGTGGCTGAACTCGTAGCCGAGCACCAGCGCCTTGGCGGGCACCGCGCGTGCGCCCGTGGTGACGATCTCGGCCATATCGCCGTAGAGCAGGCGCAGGGCGAGCGCGGGCACTGGCAGCAGCGCGGGGCGGCCCAGCGCGCGGCCGAGCGCACGCGAGAAGTCGCGGTTGCAGACGGGCTCGGGCGCGGTGGCGTTGAACGGGCCGCTCCAACGCTCGTCGTCGATCGCCGCGAGCATCATTCCGATCACGTCGTCGCGGTGGATCCAGGAGATGAACTGGCGTCCCGACGCCACCGGCCCTCCCACGCCGAGCCTGAACGCGGGCAGCATCTTGCCCAGCGCTCCGCCGCCCCGATCGAGCACGACGCCCGTGCGCACCTGCACGACGCGCATGCCCAGCGCGCGAGCGCCGTCCGCCGCCGCCTCCCAGTCCGCGCACACGTGCGCGAGGAAATCGTCCCCCGGCGGGGCGTCCTCGTCGAGCGGCTCCTCGCCGTGGGGGCCGTAGTAGCCGACGGCCGATGAGCTGATGAGCACGCGCGGTCGCTCGCCGGCCTGCGACCCGTCGGCCCGCTCGAGGCCCGCTATGAGGTTGCGCGTCCCCAGCAGGCGGCTGTCGCGTATCGCGCGCTTGGCGCTCGCGCTCCAGCGTTGGGCCACGTTCTCGCCCGCCAGGTGCACGACAGCGTCGCGGCCCGACAGCGCCTGCGCG
>DATNLQ010000032.1:0-3820 GCA_035602785.1 Solirubrobacteraceae bacterium | reverse complement strand
TGGCCGACACCGCCAACAACCGCATCGTCGAGCTCGGCCCGGAAGGGTCGGTGCTGAGGGAGTGGGGCTCGCTGGGCTCGGCCGACGGGCGCTTTCACGAGCCCACGGGGGTCGCGGTGGACGACGCGGGCAACGTATATGTGGTCGATCGCGAAAACAACCGCGTGCAGGAGTTCGACTCCGAAGGACGCTTCCTGGCCAAGTGGGGCACGCGCGGCGTCGGGCCGGGCGAATTCTCGCAACCGAGCGCCATCGCGGTCGACTGCAACGGCGACGTGTACGTGGCCGACACCAACAACAACCGGGTCGAGCGCTTCAACCCGGTGATCCCGGCAGTCGTCGGCTGCCTGGCGCCGGAAGCGTGGCCGCCGCCGCTGGACGTGGCGCCCACGGTCAACGTGAGCGTCCCACAGCCCACCGGCGTGCTGGCCAGGCGTGCGCTCGCCCTGGCCGTCAGCTGCCGGCGCGCCTGCAAGATCCTGGTCACCGCCACGCTCGCGCCGCTGGGGCGGTCGAGCGGATCGCCGCGCAGCGTGCCGCTGGTCGCGGCCGCGCGTCCGCTGCGCCCCGGGCAGACCACGCCGGTGCGCCTGCGCGTGGGTCCGCTCGCGCTGGCGCGCCTGCGCAGGGCATTGGGCAACCACCATGTGATGAAGGCGCGGGTGAGCATCATCGCTGCCGGCCCCACCGGCCGGCGCACGAGCATCACCAAGACGTATGTGGTCAGCCGCTGACCCGCCCGCCCGCGACAGGCCCGATAATGAGCGCATGAGCGCGCAAGAGATGCCCGGCGAGCACGACTCCACGGGGATGGACCACCGTCTCGAGCGGATCCGCATCGAGACCGAGCGCCACCGCATCGAGGGCGCCATCACGCTCGCACGCGACGGCTACCGCAGCCGTGTGTCCGACGTGCTCAACGCGTCAGAGCGCGACTTCCTGACGCTCACCGACGTGACCGTGCAGCCGCTCGATGGCGGTCCTGTGGAGTTGCACGACTACCTGACCATCGCCCGCCGCCACATCGTTTTTGCGGTCGCCGCCGAGGCGCCCGAAGGCTGACCCGCGCGAGCGCCGCCGGGCGGTCAGCGCGAGCTCGTCTTCAGCGCAACCCTGGCAGCGGGCTGGCGCCCTCGCCGGCCAGACGGCGTGCGATCGTCGCGCGGGCGTGCGCGAACGCGCGTCCCTCGTCGAGCAGGCGCGAACACGCGTTGGCGCCCAGGGCCAGCGAGTAGACCTCGAAGGCGAGCGCCTCCGGCTCGGGCAGGCCCGCGATCGCGGCCTGGCGCTCGAGCTCTGAAAGCCAGGCGCGCACGCCCGCGCGGATGGCGTCGCGCACGGCGCCCGGGCGGTCGTCGAACTCGCTGATGACCGCCGCAAAGAAACAGCCGCCGGCGAACACCTTGCGCTCCAGGTAGTCGATGTAGCGCTCGCAGTAGGCCGCCAGCCGCGCGGCACCCTCGGGCTCGGCCTGGGCCGGAGCGATCACCTCGCCAAACAGGCGCTCGGCGGCCGCGTTCAGCGTGGCCAGCTGCAGCTCCTCCTTGGAGCCGAAGTGGGCGAACAGCCCGCTCTTGCTCATTCGCAGGTCGTTGGCCAACCTGCCGATCGTCAACCCCTCCAGGCCCTCCGCGGAAGCAAGGTCGACAGCCCGAGCGAGGATCGCAGACCGGGTGCTCGCCGCCTTCGTTCCCACACGACAAGTCTATCGAACGAACGATCGTGCTATTTTCTGTCCTCCTTTTTTGAGCCGCTACACAGGAGGCTGAAAATGCCCGACTACACGATCAGCAGAATCGACGACATGGAGGCGGCCTTCTCCGGCTCCTTCAAGCGCGCCCGCGCCCAGCTGGGCGTCGAGGCCTTCGGCATGCAGGTCATCGACATGCCTCCCAAAGCACACCAGTACCCCGAACACGACCACGCCGAGAGCGGTCAGGAGGAGGTTTTCGTGGTCCTGCGCGGCGGTGGCGAGATCGAGATCGACGGCGAGCGCAAGGCGATCGACCCGGAGACGATGGTCAGGGTCGGCCCCGAGGCCAAGCGCAAGATCTGGCCGGGAGACGAAGGCATACGCCTGCTCGCGCTCGGCGGCTGCCCGGGCCACGCCTACAAGGCGCCCGACCTGACCAAGCTCGGCGCGCCCGACCCGGGGCTCGGGTAGGAGCGCCTATCCCGAGGCAATGAAGACGTCTGCGCCGAACGTCGCCGGCACGGTCGCCGCGTCGGCCAGCGCTTTTGTGGGGGCGGGCGGCTGGGCGATCGTCGGAGGTTCCAGCAGCGCGGCGTTGCCCACGTCGAGGAAGTCCACGACCGTCCTGGCGTTGGCGTCGCGATAGGTCAGCGCGGGCAGGTTCCACTTGGCCTCGATCGTGGCCAGCACCGAGGTGTGATCGTGCACCACGTTGGTGACCGCGTTGGGCTTGGAGTATGGGGAGGCGACCACCGCGGGGACCCGCGGCCCGTAGATGTCATAGCCGCCCGGCACGTCTTCAGGGCCGAGTTGCGGCGCGATCGTGTCGGGCGCGATGGCCGCAGGCGGCGGCACGTGGTCGTAGTAGCCGCCGTGCTCGTCGTAGGTGTAGACGAGCAGAGTGCGTGGCCAGGCCGGCGAATGCAGAACCGCGTTTACGACCTTGTATGCCCAATTCTCCCCGTAGGCCAGATCCTGCGGATCCTCCTCGTCGCCGCCGATCGTTTCGAGCTTGGCGCCGAGGGCTTCCAGGCCAGGCACGGTGGCGAGCAGAGAGCCGACCTCCGAGATCACGCCGAACTCGGGATCGACGAAGCTGACAGACGGCAGGCTGCCAGCCGCGCAGTCGGCGTAGAACTGCGCGATCGACGCCAGGTTGGTCGGGTACTTCTTGATGATCGACGGGATGATCGCCGTCTGGGGCAGGTCGGTGAAGTAGTTGCGCCAGCTGACCCCATAGGCATGCAGCCGATCGAAGATCGTGCCGTTGGGCGGCGGCGGTTCCTTCAGGCTTGCGAGATCCGTGGCGATGTCGCCGTAGGCCGTGCCGGCCATCAGGAAACGGCGATTGGGGTAGGTCTGGCAGGGAGCTGAGCAGAACCAGCGGTTGGCCACCGTGAAGCTGGTCGCCAACGAGTAGGCGAAGGGAAGCACCTCCGCGGTCCAGTAGCCCATCGGCTG
Organism: Solirubrobacteraceae bacterium; assembly: GCA_035602785.1. Taxonomy (GTDB): domain Bacteria; phylum Actinomycetota; class Thermoleophilia; order Solirubrobacterales; family Solirubrobacteraceae; genus Palsa-744. The sequence goes on along the minus strand of DATNLQ010000032.1, from coordinate 666 downwards.
GTCGGAGTGGTTGGAGCTCACGAAGCCGTCCATCCGGCCTTCGTCGATCTGTTCGTGGGTGGCGTTCCACGTCTGCGTGACGTCCTTGCCCTGGGCGGTGTTGGGGAACGCAAACGAGCGAACGGGCCCTTCTGGGCCGGGGTTGCTGTTCAGGGCGACACCCTTGGCGTTGAATCGCAGCCCATGGGCCTTTGCCTGCCCCGACCGGGCGAGTGCGCCCAGGAGGTTGTCGAAGGAGTGGTTCTCCATCATCACGACCACGATATGGTCGAAGGGCAGGGCTTCGTCGACGGTGCCGGCGTGGACCCGCGGGCTGGGCAGGCTGTCGGGCACGCGTACTGTCTTTGCGCCCGCGAGGGCTGTCCGCCACAAAGCGCCGCCCGCGGACATGCTGGCAGCGGCCACCCCGAGCGAGCCCCCATAGCGCAGCAGGTCGCGCCTGGTGAGCGTGTGCTCGATCGGGTTGCGTCGCGACATTGCTCTCCCTTGCTTCCCGGCCTGGGTCGCCAGCTGGTGAAGATACTGTTAGACCCTATGTCGTGGGTCGCCCGTTGGGTTGACCGTCGGAGTTAGGCCGGACACTCCTCGCGGGGGCTTGTCTGGCCGGAGAATGGCTCCGGCTGACCCCAATTTAGTGAGGAGGTCCGGCCATGACCGGAATGTTGA
>DATNLQ010000104.1:0-9660 GCA_035602785.1 Solirubrobacteraceae bacterium | reverse complement strand
GCTCGGCGGGTCGCGCCGGCCCGCCGAGCGTCTGGACCGCCCGCCGCCCGCCCGCGACGCCTCACGCAAGCTCGGTCTCCCAACAGACGCCGCGCAGTTGCAACGAGCGCGATCCCGCCCAATCCGGGTCCTTCGCGTCTCAAAATTTACTCGTCGGTCGGACCGGCGCGTCCACTTTCCCGGCCCGCTGTCGGTCAAGGTCCAAGACAGGGACAGTTCGACTATCTCGGCAAGTAAGCCAAAGGCCCACTAACCGGGTCAACGGCACGCGAGGCTCTTCTGACGATGGTGTGGGGTCAACTAAAACGCCCATCGTTGGAGGTGCGCGCCGCTGCGCTCACGGGAGCCAGTGGAGGCAAATGATGAGCCCAAATATGTCAGCTCCGTTCCTGGACTTTGTGGCCCGCCGGCTACAGGCCGTGGCAGAGCCCAATCGCATACGCATCCTGAAGATGCTCGAGGGCGGGGAAGCGACCGTTCAAGACCTCACGGACGAGCTCGCGACGACCCATCAGAACGTGTCGCGGCATCTCGCTGTGCTCTACCAATCGGGCATGGTGAGCCGCCGCAAGGACGGCAGAACTGTGTGGTACACGCTCGCTGACTTCAGTGCCCTGCGCTTGGTCGAGCAGGCGGCACAGAGCGCCAGCGGCTATGTCGAGGAGCTGGCGACGATCGCCGGCCTCGACGTTTAGCTCACCTGACTGCCCCCAACACGCGCGCGGCCCCAGCTCGCCGCCGATATAGCCGTCTTCCTCCCCGCGCAGCGGGGCCGATTACCGCTGCCCGCATTCACGGTGGCAATCCGCAAATAAGTGATTACGTATTTACGTGAATACGTAAATGGTTATTTGTAGTAAATAGCACAGCCGCTCCTTACCTTCGGCCCTATGACTAGTTCTCGTAGGACCCACAAAGGTGAGAGCCAGGACCGCTTCACACGGCCACAGACGGACGGCGTGAAGCGCCTGGCGCGTATCGCGGCTCGTGCGTTGTTGTGGGGATGCGTGCTGCTGCTGCTAATTCGCGGCGCGCTCTCGATGCTGAACACGGAATCCCGCGTGCCCACCACCACAAGCGGTGTGACGGTTACTGCGACGCAGCCCGCCAGCACCGGATCAACGAGTGCGCAAAGGCGGTGATTGCAGTGTTTTCACAGAAACGACGTCTCGGGCTTCTGGCCCTTCTGTTGGCGATCTGTGCGTTGATGATGTTCCCGGTCGCGGCACTTGCTGCGTCCGGGACCAACGTCGGGCAGAACGTCGCGAACCTGCTGAAAGGCTACGCGACGGAGCTGTATGGCGGGATCGTCGGCGTCGTAAGCCTGATGTTTCTCGTCAATCGCCGGTACACGGAGCTGGCGGTTTTCCTGTTCGCGGCGATCGTGGTCGCGTGGATGGTGTTCGCCTCGGCGGACATTGCCACCGCTGCGGAAGCCATCGGCAAACAGATCTTCGGTTGAGCGGAGCTGCTTTCAGATGAGTGACTCCACGCATCCGATCCGCTCCTACCAGCGGATATTCAAGCCCGACCGGCGGGTCTACGCGATCGACGGGCGGCGGCTGCCTGTGCCGGGCGGCGTCCCGTTGGAGTGGCTCGGCTGGGCGTTCTGCTCGCTGGTCGTGGTGCTGGTCGTAAGCCAGCGCTCGATCTTCTTCGCGGTCGTCACCGCGGCGATAGTGGGGCTGCTCGGCGCCAGCTCCCACGGCTGGCCGGGCGCTGTCCTCGGGGCGCTTGCCGGGTTCGCCGGCACGTTGCTGGCGGGCGTCGTGCTCGACTGGCTCGATTGGCCGCTTCGGCTGCTGATCGCGCCGGGCATGATCGCGACGCTCGCCGGGCAGGCAGCACCCGACGGACGTCCAGCGCACCGTTATCTCACCTCCTGGGCGGCGCTTCGGATGCGCTCGGCTCGTCGCTCGCTCGACTCCGCGATCGGCGCCGAAGACGAAGCCCACGATTGGGCACCGAAGGTGTGGGTCGCGCCGGACGAGCACTCCCCGGTGCTTCACCACGGCAAGGTGCGCGGCCCCGCTCGGCTCGTGTTCGCACGCCCGGTGGTCGCGATCCCCGGCCGGCGGCGACTGATCGTCCGCCGCGCTGACGGCCATCGCCTGCGCGCGGGCGAGCGGCTTGCCGAAGTCATCGAGCTGGACGAGGGCCAGGTCGTGGAGGTACGGCCATGACGACCTTCTCCCTGCGCTACGCGCACGGCAACGTGCTGCTCGGGCGAAGCGGTGACAGCGCTGCGCTCTACCGGCTGGCGATGACCTCCTATCCGTACCTGCCGACGGGCGGCAAGTGGGGGCTCCAGCGGCGCCTTCAGCGGTTGGCGCACACCGTCGGCGCAGACTTCAGCTTGTGGCGGGTCAGCCGCGCGTATCCGGCTGATGAGTACGTCGAGCACACCTCCGGTCTGCTCGACAGCCGCCACCAAGACCCCGCCGCGTGGCAAGCGTTCTTGGAGGGCCACCAGGCGAGGCTGCGCGACCTTGGCTCGCATATCCCCGAGTGCTACCTCGCGGTATCGCTCGCCGGGAAGAGCCCGACGGGCGTCGGCTCCGGCTTGGTCAGGAGCGTCGACCGAGTTCGTCGCCGCGTCGAGGAGGCGGCCGGGATCGGCTCGGCCTCGCCGATCACCGGCGGCGAGCTCTCCGAACTCCAGACGCGCGAGCAGCGCACGTTCGAGCGGCTGAACGGCGTCATCGCCTCGCGGCGTGCGAGGACCGTAGAGCTTCAGTGGCTTTTGCGACGCTCGGTTTGCCGCGGTATCGGCGAGCCCGTCCTTGACCGGCACTGGTCCCCGGATGCTCTGATCGTCTCCGCGCCCGGCGGCGGCGTCTCCTTCGAGCCGCTCGGGAGCGACCTTCGCCAGTGCGCGCAGGCCGCGATCACCGAGCGCGAGCAGTCGCTGATCGTGGACAGCGAGCGAGGCCGCTCCTACCAGGCGCTGCTGTGTGTCGGCGCGCTCGCCGAAGCACCCGAGTTTCCCGGCTGGACAGCGGAGGTGCTGTTCGCGCCTTTGGAGTCGCTGCCGTGGCCGGTCGACGCGGTCGCGCATTGCCGCTGGCTTGGCAACCGGCAAGCGCTCACCCAGGTCCGCAAGCGGATCGCGGACGTAGAGCACGCCTTCTACGAGCAGGTTCATGGCGCCGCGCACGGCCCGAGCGTCCTTGCCGGCGTCGACCGTGTCCTCGCTCGCGAATACGAGGCGCAACTGCAGGCCGGCGGGCACCCGCCGATGCTCTACGGGCAGATCGGTCTCGCGGTCGGCGCCCCGACCGAGGAGGAGCTAGAGCGCAGGGTCGCGGCGTTGCGGGAGCAGTACGGCGACCTCGCGCTGCACAGGCCGGTCGGCCTTCAGTACCAGCTCTGGCTTGAGCACCTCCCGCGAGCGGACGGGTGGGTGTGATGCGCGACTACACCCAGCAGCTCACTGTCGAGCAGTTCGGGGCGATGGTCCCGACGGCGAGCCGCATCGTCGGCTCCCAGCGAGGCCCATATCTCGGGTACACGCCGGTCGGCGCACCGCTTCCCGTCCGCTTCGATCCGACACAGGCACCAAGGGAAGATCGCGCCTCAGCGGTCCTTCTGATCGGCACCCTCGGGTCGGGCAAGACGGTCGCCTCGCAGGCGATCGAGTACGCAGCCGAGCGCCGGGGATCGCTCGTGGTGGACTTCGATCCGAAGCCCGACCACGGGTGGGAGAACCTGCCCGAGCTGGCCGACCGGCTGCAGGTGCTCGAGCTGTCCGGCGCCGAGGCCCAGCAAGGGCGACTCGATCCGCTGCGGATCGGGCTTGAGGACATCCGCGAGGAGCTGGCCTGCAGCTACCTGCTGGAGCTTTTGCCGGGCAGCCCTGCGCAGTGGGAGAACGCCGTTTCGCTCGCGGTGAAGGACACGGTCCGCGAGGGATCGCGGAGCCTTCTGCGCGTTGTCGAGCAGCTCCTGGCCTCCGATCGTGCCGGCGCGAGGGAGGCCGGGGAGGCGCTTGAGGTAATCCGCGACTTCGGCCTGGCGAGGCTCGGGTTCGGTGGCGGCGCCGGCAGCGACGTGCAGGCGGCGATGCCGGTCACGACGATCCGTATGCCTGGCCTCTCGCTGCCGGAACCGACGGCGGCTCGCGAGAGTTACACGCGCGCGGAGCGGATCTCGGTCGCGACGTTGAGCTTGGTCGCGGCCTACGCGCTGCAGCTCATCTCCAAGGACCGCTCGCGTCACAAGATCGTCGGCCTTGACGAGATTTGGTTCCTGCTCGCCTCGCCGCAGGGCCGGCAGATCATTCACCGTCTCGTCCGGCTCGGCCGCGCGTACAACGCGACGCTGCTGCTCGGCACTCACAGGATCGCCGACCTCGGGGACCTCGCCGACCTGATCGGCGTCGTGTTCGTCTTCGGGCAGGACTCAGATGCCGGCGCCTCGGCGGCTCTGCGGTTCATCGGCCTTGACCCGACGCCTGAGCTGATCGGCAAGGTCCGCGAATTCCGCGCCGGGCATTGCCTGATGCGCGACCTGCACGGCCGCGTAGGGGAGGTGCAGATCGATCTCGTCTACCCGCACCTCCTCCAAGCGCTCGGAACCACACCCCAGCAGCCCGGAAGGAGCGAAGCATGAAGACCCTGATCCTCCGGCCGGCGAGGTGGGCTGGCCGTCATCGCCGCAGCCTGATCGTCCTCTTCTTCGTGACGTTCTTGACGTTGCTCGGGGCGCACCCCTCAGCGCACGCCGCTGACGTGTTCAGCAACATCGACCCGGCGCCGCAGCTCCCGCCCGGCGGCTGGGTCGGCCGCTACCCCGTCGGGAACTACGAGCTAGACCAGTACTTCCCGGCGATCAGCGTCGGCTTCACCAGCGGCGTCGATGCCTCCGGGGTCGCGCCGATGATCGCGTACTTCGGCGCGGAGGTGCTGTGGGAAATCACCTCATTCCTCGCAAACGGGGTGATCCTCCTTTTCGCGCTCGCGTTCAACCTCGACTTGGTTAACGGGTCAACGCCGGGATCGGGTGCGCTCGCGCCGGTCTCCCAGGCGATCCACAACCTGTACGAGAGCACCTTCGGGACGCCTTGGCTGATAGCGGCAATCACCCTCGTCGGCTGCTGGGCGATGTGGAAGGCGCTCATCCAGCGCCGCTACGCGGAGACTGCGGGGGCGCTCGCCGTCTCGGCGCTGTTCTTCGTCCTCGCGATCGGGATAGTCACCCAGCCCGAAAAGACGATCGCCCCGGCGAGCAAACTGTCCAATCAGCTCTCCACGGCGCTGCTGTCACTCGGCAGCGAAGGCAGCGTCGGCAACGAATCGCAGGCGAAGACAGCAGCCAGCGACCAGCTCTTCGAACTTCTCGTCCTGAACCCCTGGACGGTTCTCGAGTTCGGCGGGATCGAGCACTGCGCGACCGTCAGCCACGGAAAGCCGCAATCGGTCGCAGTCAGACCGCTCAGCTCAAACCCGGCGACCGACACGCAACTCGCCTCCCAGCTCGAACACGGCACCGAAGTCAAAGCCAACGGCAAGACGTGCATCAACGACCGCAACAAGTACGCCACCCATTTCCTCCAGTTCCCTCCGGGGTCACACCGCCGCGGCGCCGAGCACGAAGCGCTCGAACACGGCGATAACGAAGACCTCCCAGCGTCCGACCCCGGCAAGAGCGACGGCACCTACCCGCTAGGCCCGTCCGACGAGCCCGCCGCGGAAGCGATGGGCAAGGGCGGCCAGTACCAGCGGCTGCTGCTCGCCATCGTGATTCTGCTCGGCGAGATCGGCGCCTATCTGCTGCTCGGCGCGCTCGCGGTCGGGGTCATCCTCGCTCAGATCCTGCTGCTGACGCTGCTCGCGTTCGCGCCGGTCGCGCTCCTGATCGGCATCTTCCCCGGCCGCGGGCACGAGTTCTTCCGCGCATGGGTATCGAAGCTCGCCGGCTACCTCGCCCGGAAGGTCATCTACAGCCTGATCCTCGCCATCGTCCTCGCGGTCTGCTCCGCGCTGGACGACGCGACCTCGAACCTCGGGTGGCTGCTCGCCTTCGCATTGCAGGCCGCGTTCCTCTGGACCGTCTTCCTGCAACGCAACCGACTGACGAGCGACCTACTCGCCGGGACGGTCGGGCCACGCGCCGCGAACGACGGCACCAACCGCCTCGCGAACCTGTACTACGCCACGCGCCTCGCGCGGCTGATGCCCACGCCGAACCTGCCTCGGCTCCCGCGCCTGCCGCGGAAACTCCCGACGCTCACGCCCAACGGCTCCCCCGGCGGCGGGACGCCCGGCGGAGGGACGCCAGGCGGAGAAGAAGCTCCACCATCGAGCGAAGGCCCGAGCGGCGGAACACCACCACCGCCCACGGGCGCACCCTCCGGTGGCGGCCCGAGCGGCGACGAGCAGTTCGGAGACGGCGAGCCAGCGACGGCGCCAGCGCCGAACGAAACGCCGACGCACGGGCCAGGCGCCCCGAGTCCCCGCCCGAGCTACGACCACGAAGACACGCACGCGCAGGAGGACTCGACCTCGCCTCACCCTCGCGGTTCGACAGATCGGGCGCCCGCGAGCGACGCTCCGCCATCGCCGTCGACCCCGACGCGTGCTCAGCCTCCCGAGGACGAGCTGCCCCAAGGCGACACGGGCATCCCTAGATCCCCGACGGCGAATACGACGACCGCCAGCGCCCGCCCGCAAGGCTCTGCCCCCGAAGCGAGGAGCGACGCGCCGACGACGCCAGTGGCAGAGGCGGGCGCGAGAACCTCCCCGACTCGCCCCGCACCGCCGCCACCACCACCGCCGGTGGCGCCGTCAGCGCAGCAGGCGCCCGTCGCGATCGAGCCTCCGCCGCCGGTCGTGTCGGCGAGCACCACGGCGCCGGGCATCCCGCCACGGCGATCGGGCGGCGATGACTTCGGCGACGGGCCTTCGTTGCAGCCGACCCCTGAGCCCGCCGCCGCGGCGCGTCCACCTCGCGACCAGCCGCCGTCGGCATCTACCGCCCCCGCGATCGGTGCCGAGGAGCCCGTCTCGCTCTTGCTCAGAGCGCGATACGGCACCGGCGCGGCTGACCCCGCAAACCAGGAGGACGAACACCCATGAGCTGGCGCATCGAAACCGCAAACCCGTTCGCCCTTCTGAGCGAGCTTCCCGACGATTGGGCGCAGACGTGCTTTCTGCGCCCGCCGAGGGACCTACCCACGCCGTGCCTGATCGCGATTCTCGCCAGGGTTCGCCGTGTCCTTCGCGACGACGGAACGCTCTGGCTCTCATTGCCGGGACGTGGCAGCCAGCCGCAGGCGCTCCAGCTGGTCGAGGGCGCCGGATGGTTTCGCCAGGATCGCGCGCTGCACCGCAGCCGTCTCTCGCTGATCGTCGGGCACTCGACGGTCGCGCTGTTCACCAAGCAGCAGGAGTTCCATTTCAACGCACGGCTTGCGCTGCTCGCCCCGGCAGTGAGGCAAGGCGCGGGAGCCTGCTCTTCGCAGCGTAGCCGCGCGATCTCTGCCCGGCGACTTCAGCGACGCGCGCGGTGCGTGCCCGCCGCTGGCGAGGCCCAATCGCCGCAGGAGGTCATCGATTGGTGTGTTCGCGCGAGCACCTCGCCTCGCGCGTGCGGGGTCTGCGGCACATCTTGGCGACGGCTGCCCGGCGGACCCGATCAGCCAGCTCGGTGGCGGCCCGCTTGCTCGCACACCAACGACCGGGGGCGCTGCCTCGTCCTCGATCCCTTCTGCCGCTCCTTCGCGGACGTCGGGCTCGCCTCGGTCCGCGCGGGCCGCAGCTACCTCGGCTCGACGCACGACGGTGACACCGCGATGCGCGCGCGAGCGCGCCTTGAGGTGGTCGAGGAGGAGGCACGGCGATGAGCGCCGCCGCAGCGTGGATTCGCCGGCAGCTCGACAGGCCGATCGGCGAGAGCGAGCGGCGCGCAGCGTTCACCGCGATCTCGGTCGTGCTGATCGCGGCAGCCCTCCTGCTCGCGATGACCAGCACCGGCGTGCCCGCCAGCCAACAACCCCGCGCGCCCCACCCGCCGACGAGCACAGTCGGTCCGGTGAAGGGCGAAGCACCTCCTGCCAAGGCGCTTCGGACCGCACGAACGTTCCTCGACGGCTACCTGGCGTTCGCCTACGGGCACGGGCCGGCGAGCGCCGTGAAGGACGCGGCCAGCGGCCTCGCCGACGCACTTCGGAAACGGGCGCGTCTGGTGCCGCCAGCGCTCCGCAGGCTTCACCCGAGGCTGGTCGCTGTACGCGCCACCAGCTCGACGGGCGCAGCGATCGTCGTCACCGGGCTCGTCAAGGACAGCGAAGTTGTCGCGTACCCGATCAGGGTCGTGGTCGCCGAGCACGGCGGCCGGTATCTCGTCACCGGATTGGCGGGTGCGTGATGCGCCGCGCTGCCTTGATGTGGCTCATTGGCGGATTCTCGACGGCGGCGATTGCGCTGCTGCTGGCGTTCGCGGTCGCTGTCGCTGTGCTCGGCGCGAGCCTCAACGGCTGCTCGCCAGAGGCAGCACCGTCACCCACCGTTGAAGGGCCAACGCCGTCGGCCTACGCGCTGCAAAGCATCCCGCCCGAACGCCTCTCGCTATACGAGCGAGCCGGGGAGCGGTTCAACATCGACTGGAGCTTCCTCGCGTCGATCGGGGCGCAGGAGTGCGGCAACGGCGAGTGCGCCGGCACCAACGAAGCCGGTTGCGCGGGACCAATGCAGATCGCCTACGTGCGCGGCAGCGAATGCAGCCCAGGCTCCGGGCCGACGCTGTGGGAAACCTACGCCGTCAACGCCGACCCCGGCCATCCGCTGTCGATCAACAACCCAGCGGACGCGATCTTCACGGCCGCGAGGATCTTGCGCGAAGACAAGGGCGCCCCACCGACGGGTGGCACCTTCGCCGAATATCACGAAGCCGCCTGCCGCTACTACGGCGCGTGCGGCGACTCGACCGTGGCGTATGCGGAAGAGGTCATGGCCCGAGCCGTCCAGTACGGCTTCACCGGGTCGGGTGCGCCGACGGCGACGAGCCCGCCGCTCGCCGAACCAGTCAGCGGCGGCTGCGAAGCCAGCTCGGGGCCTCCGACGCCGGCCAGCAGCTCAAGGATCGTCCGGGTCGCCGAAAGCCAGCTCGGGCAAGGCGAGCACCCGCCTGGGAGTAACTGCACGATTTTCGGGCCGTGCGAGGAGTGGTGCAGCCTCTTCGCTAGCTGGGTCTGGAAGCGCGCGGGCGTTCCGCTTCCCGGCTCGACCGCCACCTACGGCTACTCCGGGTCGCTCTACACCTGGGCGAAGGAACACGGCGGCAGAGTTCTTCCGCCGACCGCTAGACCGGCGCCCGGCGACCTCGTTTTCTTCGGCGGCGGCCCAACGGAAAGCGTGCATGTCGCGATCGTGCAGAGCGTCTACAAGGACGGGCGAATCACGACGATCGACGGCAACGACGATCACAACGAAGTCGGCATAGCCGGCCCGTTCCTCCCGAGCGAAGCGGTCGTCCAGGGCCAGCACATCTACGGCTTCGCGCAGCCACCGAGCACCGAAGGGCACGGGTGACGGCGCGATGCCACAACGCAAAAACAACCAGGCCGAGAGATCGGCTGACAGGAAGGTGAGCGGCATGTCCACAGCGTCAAGCAAGGCGGCGAGCCGACGCGCACGCTGCGCTACTCCAAAGCGCACTCAA
>DATNLQ010000417.1:0-2861 GCA_035602785.1 Solirubrobacteraceae bacterium | reverse complement strand
CGGGTGGGCATCGAGGGTGGGTGGCGCATCGGTTCCCCCGCGTATCAACCGTTCCAGCTGGCCTGCGAGCCGTGCGCCACGAGCACGTGCGGGCGCCCGCCGGTGAACGGAATCGTGGCCACGCGGCCATTCGAGGGAGGTTCCTCGAACGCGTTCTCGTCGACCAGCAGCGTGCTGCCGTCGCTGGAGATGCCCGCGCCCAGGACCGAGCGGCCGTGGACCGTCACGCTGCGCGCGCGACCGGACGCGACGTTCACCGCGTACGCGCCGCTGGTGTCCTGGCCCTCGAGCTCCGCCAGCAGCCTGCTGGCGTCCGCTGAGAACGCGAGCGGCACCAGTCCCTCCACCAGCGGCCCCACCGCAACGTGCGTGACCTTGCGCACGCGCGTGCCGCTCGGCGAGGTCAGCCAGATCTGGTATTCGGGCGCCTCGTGGCGCATGCGCTCGCGGTCATACGCGATGTAGCTCGCTCCCCATACTGGGTTCAAGCTGCGCCCGTCGTCAGTGATGCGATGCAGGCCCGCGCCGCCCGCTGCGCTCATGTACAGGTTGACGCCCCCTGAGAACGACTCCGAGTGCGACAGCCCGAACACGAGCCTGTCGCTGCCGTCGCGCGCGAAGCTCGCGCCGTAGATCGCACCTGCGGCGATCGACGTCACCGTGCCGGTCTGCGTGTCGATCACGTCCAGGCCCGAGCCCTGCGCAATATCGACCGTCTCGGTCGACTGCCTGTACACAGCCAGGTAGCGCGAATCCGGCGACCAGGCCAGCGGTGTGGCTGTGGCCGTTTCGAGGTCCAGATAGTCGGCCAGCGGAGCGCCCGACGCGGAGTAGATGCCGATCGACGGCCCGTGTTCGACAACGCCGGGCGAGGCGCCGAAAAGCGACACCGCCACCGATTGCCCGTTCGGCGCCAGCAGCGGCTGATCGCCCGGGCCGAGCAGCTTGCGTTCGCCACCGCTTGCCGACGCAAGCCACACCTGTGAAGTCGACGTGGCCGTCTCGGTCACGTACGCCAGGCGAGGCACCCGAATTAGAGGCACGAGGTCGGGCGCGCCTTCAGACGACACTGGCCCGTTGCTCGCCACCGGGACCGCGTCAGCGACCGACAGCTGCGCGATCCACACAAGGGCTGTACTCGTCGCAAGCATCACCCGGGCGCAGGTCCGCAGCTTCACGAGCACGCGTTGCAGGCTATAGAGACGCTCCTCCCCGCGCCCGGGAGACGCTCCTCCCCGTGCCCGGCGATCTCTGCTTGACTGTCATGTGATGGCCAGCACTATGTCGGGAGCAGCGATCGGGGACGCGCCGTGGCAGACGCACACGGTCTTCAACCAGGTGCCGCCGCTGGAGGAGCTGGACGTGTTCTCCAGCAACCTGCCACTGGTCGAGGCGCTGCAGCGCGAGGGCGCCGGCTGGGTCGGCGAGCGCGCCGCCGCTCTGGGGCGCTTGGTCGGCGCGGTGGGCGGGCCTCAGCAGGAATGGGGCCGCCTGGCCAACGAGAACAAGCCCGTACTGCGCACGTTCGATCGCTACGGGCACCGCATCGACGAGGTCGAGTTCCACCCCGCCTGGCACCAGCTGATGAAGATGGGAGTCGAGCACGAGCTGCACTCGCTGCCGTGGACCAGCGACGAGCCCACCGCCCACACCGCCAGGGCCGCGCTGTACATGACCGCGATGCAGGCCGAGGCCGGCTTCTGCTGTCCCATCACGATGACCTTCGCCGTCGTGCCCGCGTTGCGCGCGACTCCTGAGCTGGCCGCCGAATGGGAGCCGCTGGTGACGTCAACGACGTATGACCCGCGCCTGGTCTGCGCCACCGAGAAGGGCTGCGCCATCGCGGGCATGGCCATGACCGAGAAGCAGGGCGGCTCTGACGTGCGCGCCAACACCACCGTCGCCCATCCGATCAATGGGGGCGGCGCGGGGGCGGAGTACGAGATCGTCGGGCACAAGTGGTTCTGCTCGGCTCCGATGTCCGACTTCTTCCTCGTGCTCGCCCAGACCGACGACGGCCTTTCCTGCTTTCTGCTGCCACGCATCCTGCCCGACGGCACGCGCAACGCTTTCCATATCCAGCGCCTGAAGGACAAGCTGGGTAACCACTCCAACGCGTCCTCCGAGGTCGAGCTCCACGGCGCCTGGGCGCGCATGCTGGGCGAGCCGGGCCGGGGAGTGCCGACGATCATCGAGATGGTCGGGCACACCCGCCTGGACTGCGTCATCGGCGCCGCTGCTGGCATGCGCACGGGGGTCGTCGCCGCGACCCACCACACGGCTCATCGCAGCGCCTTCGGCAAGCTGCTGGCAGACCAGCCGCTGATGCGCAACGTGCTCGCCGACCTGTGCATCGAGTCCGAGGCGACCACCGCGCTGGCCATGCGCCTGGCGCGCGCCTACGACGAGGCGGGGCACACAGACGGAACGTCTGGGTCCGACGTTATTTTCGGTGCCCGCCCGGGTGGGACTCACAACGACAGCGACGCGCAGCTGTTCAAGCGCCTGGCCACCGCAGTGGGCAAGTACTGGACCTGCAAGCGCGCACCCAACCACGCCTTCGAGTGCCTGGAGTGCCACGGCGGCGCCGGCTACGTGGAGGAGTCGGGCATGCCGCGCCTGTACCGCGAGGCACCGCTGGCGTCCATCTGGGAGGGCTCGGGCAACGTGATGAGCCTGGACGTGTTGCGAGCGCTCACCCGCTCGCCGCGCTCGCTGGAAGTGTTCGTGGACGAGGTCGAGCAGGCCCGCGGCGCCGACACGCGCCTGGACGCCAGCGTGGCCAAGCTCAAGGACCAATTCGCGCAGGACCCCGCCACGCTCGAGCAGCGCGCCCGGCGCGTAGTCGAAAGCATGGCGCT
>DATNLQ010000414.1:0-3509 GCA_035602785.1 Solirubrobacteraceae bacterium | reverse complement strand
GAAGGGCAGACCTGGTCGCGGGTGTCCGAGCCGCTGGCGCGCTGGATCTCACAGACACGCCCACCCGATCGGCCCGGCGAGGCCCGCGGCGCGGTCCGCCCACCGCTCGCCCAACGCCTGCGCGAAGCGGCCTACCTGGCGGGCGGGCGGGCGCTGCTGGCTAGACGCTGAGCGGGGGCCGCGGATCGCCGACACCGCCAGGGTTCGGGTCGGGGCCGCATTGAGAAAGGTGCTCCACCTGCGTGACACACTGAGGGTTGTGCCGTCTGCCCAGCCTCGCATCCAGGTCACCATCGACAAGGATCTCGCCACCGCTGTCGCGGAGTTCGGAGGCGGAAAGTCCAGGTCGCGTGCGATACATGACCTGGCGCTGCGCGGTGCAGACGCAATGCGGGCAGAGAATCGGCAACTGCAAGAGAGCCTGGAGTTCCTGCGGCGGTTGGATGCCGGCGAAGATGATCGCTTCGACTTCTCGGTTTCCGCCCAGCTTCATGCAGAACGCTGAGCTCGACTGACCAGCGTCAGGCCTCCAGCCGGGCCTCGAGCTCGCGCGGGCTGACGGCGCGCGTACGCTGGATGCGCCGCCGGCGTGCGAGCATGCGCGGCAGCCCCACGATGGCGTCGCGCCAGGCGCGCAGCCAGATGCCCAGCTTGCGATCCCTGACGGCCACCGCCAGGTTGACCAGCTGCCCGGCAAGCAGCTGATGGGCGTGGCGTGCGAGCAGCGACGCGGGCATGCCCTTGGCGAACAGCCACACGCCGTTGCGCCACAGCTGGTAGCGGGTGAAGTCGGTCAGGCCCGCGCCGAGCGTGGCGCTGCCCATGTGGTAGACGCGCGCGCTCGGCACGTAGCGGCACTGAAGGCCGGCCAGCTGCGCGCGCAGCGCCCAGTCGACGTCCTCGAAGAACGCGTGGAAGTCCGCGTCGAAGTCGCCCACCACCTCGATCGCCGAGCGTCGATAGACGGCGGCGCCGGCGCAGGGTCCGAAGATGGCCTGCGGCCGGTCGTACTGGCCGCGATCTCGCTCGCCGTGCCCGCGCCGGTGGCCATGGCCGGCCCACTTGAGCACGTCGCCGGCGCCGTCGATCACGTCGCGCCGCTCGAAGTCCAGCAGCTTGGGGCTGGCCGAGCCGGCCTCGGGGTGCTCGCGCAGGGCGCCCACCAGCTCTCCCAGGCAGTCCGGATCGAGCTCGACGTCGCTGTTGAACAGGGCCACGAGCTCTGTGTCCGCGCCGGCGCGCAGACACGCGTTGAGCGCCGCCGTGACCCCCTGGTTCTCCTGTACGACGACCTCCACGTCGGGCCACTGCGCGGCCAGCCACTCGGCGGTTCCGTCTGTCGAGCCGTCATCCACCACCACGACATCGAAGTCGCGAAAACGCTGGCTGGCCAGCGAGGGCAGGACCACCTCCAACAGCCCGCGCCCGTTGTAGGTGGGGATCGCGACCGTCAGGACGACGCTCACCGATCCGCCCCGATCAGCGCGTCGAGGTCGGCGAGCGAGCGCACGCGCGTGTGCTGAACGCGCCGGCGCTCGCGCAGCACTGCAGGCATTCCCGCGAGCGCGTCGCGCCAGACCTTCAGCCACAGCCGCCCGCGACCGCGACGCAGGGCGATGGCGAGGTTGCGCAACTGCACGAAGGCCAGCTCCGGCGCGTGGCGGACCAGCGCAGCCGCTGGATAATTCTTGGCCGCCACCCAGATCGCGTTGCGCCAGTTCTGATACAGCGCGAAGTCGCTTGCGCCTTTGCCCAGCGTGGCGCTGCCCATGTGGTAGGCGACCGCGCTGGGAACGTAACGGCAGCCCCAGCCGGCCAGCTGGGCGCGAAAGCACCAGTCGACGTCCTCGTAGTTGGCGAACAGGCTCTCGTCGAACAGGCCCACCTGCTCGAGAGCGGCGCGACGGTAGACGGCGACCGCGCCACAGGCGCTGAAGATCTCCTGCGCCTGGTCATACCGGCCGGCGGCCGGCAGGCCCTGCCCGCGCCGGTTTGCCTCCCCGCCCCAGGTGTACAGGTCCCCCGCACCGTCGAGCAGCTCGCGGCGATGGAAGTCGAGCAGCTTGGGGCAGGCCACGCCCGCGTGGGGATGGCGGTCGAGCGCTGCGACAAGCTCTGCCAGGCAGTCCGGATCGAGCTCGACGTCGTTGTTGAGCAACGCCACCAGCTCGCTGCTGCCGGCGCGCAGGCACGAGTTCAACGCCGCGGTCACGCCGCGGTTGTGCGGATGCACCACCACCTCGACGTCGGGCCGGTGGGCGCTCATCCAGGCCACCGTGTCGTCGCTGGAGGCGTCGTCGACGACCACCACGCGATAGTCGCGGAAGGTCTGCTCGCGCAGCGACGCCAGCACCGCGTCCAGCAGCTGACGACCGTTGTAGGTGGCGATCCCCACCGTCAGCCGTGGCACGTCACTCGCCCAGCAGCTCGCCGATACGACTGGCCGGCACGCGCCGGTCGCGCTGGATGCGCCGTCGCTGCCACAGCCAGCCCGGCAGCCGCGCGATCGCTCCCAGCCACGCCCGCATGTACAGCCCCAGCGTCCGCTGCTTGACGCCGTGCACGAACGTGCCCGCCTGCTCGCGCGCGATCGGGCGCAGGTTGCTCAAGAGCACCGGCAAGGGCAGGTCCTTGACCATCAGAGCGATGCGGTTGCGCTGGTGCAGGATCAGGTAGAAGGCCTTGCGGTCGCCTCCGGTGGTGGCGCCACCCATGTGATAGGCCACCGCGGTCGGCACATACCAGCTGCGCAGGCCGGCCAGCTGCGCGCGCAGGCCCCAATCGACGTCCTCGAAGTACGCCCAGAACGACTCGTCGAACGGGCCCACCTGCGCGAAGGCCGACGCGCGGTAGAGCGCGGCTCCCGCTGTCGGCGTGAGGATCTCCTCCTCGCGGTCGTATTGACCAACGTCGCGCTCGCCGCTGCCGCGCGGGAAGGCAAGCAGCGCCCGGGTGAGGACGTCGCCGGTCCCATCCAGGCGCGCGCGATCGTGGTAGCGGCGCAGCTTGCACCCGACGGAGGCGGCCTCGGGATGACGCCGCAGGCCGGACACCATCTCGGCCAGCCAGTCGGCCTCGAGCTCGAGGTCGTTGTTGAGCAGGGCCACGTACTCGCCGCCGGCCGCCTGCACGCCGCGGTTGAGCGCGGCTGCCACGCCCACGTTGTCGGCCAGCGTCAGCACCCGCACCGCCGGCCAGTGCTCGGCCAGGTAGGCGCGCGAGTCGTCGCGCGAGCCGTTGTCGACGACCAGCAGCTCGAACGGGCCGTACGTCTGGGCGGACAGCGACGGCAGGATCACTTCCAGCAGGGAGCGACCGTCGTAGTTGAGCACCACCGCGGTCACGCTGGGCGGTTGCACGTCACTCGGGTTGCTCGTGGGCCTGAGGAGCGCCATCTGCAGCGGGCCACGCTAGCGGCCCAGGCTGCCCAGGCGCCCGCCGAGCAGCTCGCGAACCTCGCCGGGGAAGCGCCCGAGCGCCCGCAGGACGCCGAAGTAGACCGCGCTCGC
>DATNLQ010000352.1:0-7795 GCA_035602785.1 Solirubrobacteraceae bacterium | reverse complement strand
GGTCGAGCTCGACCGCCTCGACACCCTGACGAGCACAGACGAGCGCGGGCTGATCGCGTATATGCAGCAGGACGACTTCAGCCACTCGGACCTGTACCGGCGAGCCTGCCGCGCGCATGAGCGCAAGCTGCGCGCGGCAGTGGATGTGGCTGTGCGCGCGGCCACCGGCCAGGCCGACGTGCCGGCCGCCGCCCAGGGCATCTTCGAGGCGTGCATAGCGGCTATCCCCTACGCCCCCGCCACCGCGTTCCTGGCCAACGAGCAGGACAAGCTCGCCGCGATCTCCTATCTGAGACCCACCCTCCCCGCGCCCGGCACCAGCCCCTCCAGCCGTGCAGGGCGCAGCGGCGACGACTGCGACCGGCCGCGAGTGGCCATCCTCGCAGACGGCATCGGCTCAACGCACGGCGTCACGCGCACGATCGAGGAGATCCGCCAGCGCGGCGTAGCCGGCTTTGAGATCGAGGTCGTCGGTACCGACCCAGAGGTCGACAGGCGCCTGCCCGCGGTCGCCGAGATCGACGTCCCCTTCTACCCCGGGCTGAAAATCGGCATCCCCAGCCTGCCCGCCGCCGTGCACACGCTCGCCGGACTCGACGGAGAGCGCTTCGACGCGATCCACGTGTGCTCGCCGGGGCCGGCCGGGATCGCGGGCGCCCTGCTGGCGCGCGCGCTGGCGCTGCCGCTGGTGGGCAGCTACCACACCGAGCTGACCGCCTACGCGGACCTGCGCTCCGGCGAGCGGCGCCTGGCGCAGACGATGGATCTGGCCATGAGCGCCTTCTACAATGCGTGCGACGTAGTCCTCTCCCCCAGCCCCGCCGCCGACCAGGCCCTCGCGGCGCTCGCCGTACCGGCCGAACGGGTCCTGCGCTGGGACCGCGGAGTCGACACGCAGCGCTTCGATCCGAGCCTGCGCGACGGGTCGCTGCTGCCGGGCGCGGTCAAGGTGATGTACTCGGGTCGCATAACCCGCGAGAAGGGTGCTGACCTGTTGGCCGACACATTCCTGCTCGCGCGTGAGCGCGCCCTGACGCAGACCGGCCAGAACCTGCACCTGGTGCTCGCCGGCGGCGGGCCCGAGCAGGAGCGCCTGCGCGAGCGCCTGGGCGACAGCGCCACGTTCCTCGGATGGCTGGAGGGCGCCGAGCTCGCGCGCGCCTACGCCAGCGCCGACATCTTCCTGTTCGCAAGCGCCACCGACACCTTCGGCCAGGTGATCCTCGAGGCCCAGGCCAGCGGCCTGCCGACGATCGCCGTGGCCAAGGGCGGCCCGCTGTCGCTGATCGAGCACCGTGTCAACGGCCTGCTGTGCGACGCCGACGCTCGGCAGCTGGCGGACGCCGTTGTCGAGCTGGCCGGCTCGCCGCTGCTGCGCGAGCACCTGTCGCGCGCCGCGCTGCGCCGCGTGCGCGAGCGGACCTGGGAGCAGGCTCTTGCGCTGCTCGGCCGCGGCTATGAGCGGGCGCTCGCCGGCCGGGACAGAAACGACGAGCGGCGCCAAGATCGGCTCGGCGCGGGGGCAAGCAGCCGCGTCGCGTGAGGCGCCGGGCGCGTGCTTTCAAACTGATGTCGTTCATGCGCTCCAGGCAGCCGACACGCCCGACCCCGACGATCGCGGTCGCGTTGCACGGGATCGAGCCGGCCACGTTCGAGCCCTGCGCGCTGATCCGCGACTGGCTCAACGACCACGGCGTGGACCGCGTCACGCTGCTGGTGATCCCCGCGCGCGACCTGCACCCGGTCGGCGAGCGCTCGCCCGAGATGGTGCGCTGGCTGCGCGAACGCGCCAACGCGGGAGACTCGATCGCCCAACATGGCTTCCAGCACACGCGTGCGTACAGGGGCGCCTCGCCGCGGCAGCTGCTCGCCCAGCTGCACGGCCACCAGCCGGGCGAGTTCATCGGGCTTGACGCGCAGGAGACCCGCCGCGCGGTCCACGCGGGCTGGCGTTTGCTCAAGCTCGCCGGCATCGAGCCTGACGGCTTCGTGGCACCCGCCTACTCCTACACGACCGCGCTGCGCCAGGCGCTGGCACCGCGGTTTCGCTGGTGGGCGGGGCTCTGGCAGGTGCACCGGGCCCCGTCGCAGCTGCACGCCGGCGACGATGGCGAGCGAGCGGCGCACGACCGCCAGCTTGCGCCCGCCTGGAGCCTGGCCACGTCGGGCCGGCTCGGGCGCGTGCTCTCGCCGCCGCTGCTGCGCGCAGGATCGCTGTTGCCCACCAGCACGCTGCGCGTGGACCTGCACCCGGCCGACCTGCGCCATCCGCGCCACATGATGGCGCTGGAGTGGGTCCTGGGGCGTGCTGCGCCGCGCCGCGCCGCCGTCACCTACCGCGAGCTCGCCGGCGTCTAAGGGCCGCCGGCCGCGCAGAGGATCGGCGGCACTCGGCCCTCAGCCGGGCAGCGTGCCCTCGGCGGTGCCGGCCGCGATCATGGACGCGGCGCGGTAGTACTGGTTCTCCTCCTTGAGGACCGCTTTGGTGTCGAACGCGACGAGCCTGCCGTCGAGGATCACCATCACACGGTCGCACATGTCCAGCGTAGACATGCGGTGGGCGACCGTGAACAGCGTCAGACCGCTCTTGAGCGCCTGCAGCGATTCCTGGATGAGAGTCTCCGAGTAGGGGTCCAGCGCGCTGGTCGGCTCGTCGAGCACCAGCACGTGGGGCCGGGCGGCGAGCGCTCGCGCCAGGCAGATCCGCTGCTGCTGACCACCAGAGACCGCATCGGCGCGCGGGCCCACGACGGTGTCATAGCCGCGCGTCCACCCGACGATGTCGTCGTGGATACGAGCCAGCTTGGCGGCCCGCTCCACCTCCTCGTCGTCGATGTCGCGAAAGAAGCGGATGTTGGCCGCCACCGTGTCGTGCAGCAGGCGCGGTTCCTGGGGGACGTAGGCGACCAGCCTGTGCCAGTCGGCCAGCGCGAACTTGGCGACCGGCTCCCCGTTGACGAGATAGCGCCCGGAGTTCGGCGCGCGCAGCTGCAGCAGGATCTGCACGAGCGTGGACTTGCCCGCGCCCGACGGCCCGACGACGCCGATCGCCTCGTTGGCATCCACCTTGAAGCTGACGTCGCTGAGCACCGGGCGCCCGGGGTTGTATGCGAACGACACGTCCTCGAAGGCGAGCGTCTCCACCGCCTCCAGGCGCCGTGATCCGTGCGCGGGCGCACTGCTGGCATAGCGCTGTTTGACCCTCAGCAGGCGATCGATGAACGGCAGCGACTGCTGCAGCGACTGATAGCCGGACTGGATCTGCTGCCCGGTCTGCGCGGCGCGGAAGAGCAGCAGCACGATCGCGCCGAGCGATGCCGCGTGGCCGGCGCCAAACCCGTGCAGCGCGAACAGGCCTCCGATCAGCAGCAGGTAGATGAGGCTCTGATACAGGTTCGGGACCAGCCGGGCGATCAACTGGGTGCGAAAGAAGAACTCGCGCACCCTGGCGATGCGGCTGGCCACGCGTTCGAACTGGGCGTGATTAACCCCGAAGACGTGCGACTCTTCGATCATCCGGTTGGCCTCAGCCACGCTGCCCGCGTACTGGATCTGGGCCTGCGACAGCGCACGACTGCGACGCACGCCCAGCGATCGCAGCGGTCGCAGGACCGCGAACATGCCCGTGGCGATCGCGAACACGAGCCCCGCCGCAGCGGGGCTGAGCGCCACGGCGGTGCCCATCAGGATGATGAAGTTCAAGCTCGACGTGAGGATGCCCGTGGACTGCATCGCGCCCGCCGTCGCCTGGGCGGACTGGCTGGTCATGACCTCCTGCAGCGTGCCCTCGCGATCGCGCGACTGCACATCCCAGGAGGCCTGCGTGAACGACTCGAAGATCTTCGTGCGCAGGGATGCCTGCACATCGGAGGCGATCCTCGACGGAAGCACCGACAGCGGCCACTGCATGGCCATCCTCACCAGCGCGAGCACCAGTCCGAACCACAGCAGCGTGTCGATCGACGCGTGCACGTGGAACAGGCCGGTTGCGTTGCTGGCGTGATGAGCATTGCCGGCGTTGTTGCTCACGAGCAGCGCAGCGACCTGTGCGATGACCGCGATCAGCGCCGCTTCGGCGAAACCGGCGATGATCGAGAAGAAGGAGACCGCCGCTATCAGCGAGCGCTTGTCGCCGATCAACAGGTCCATCTGCGAGCGCATCGAGCGCGGCACAGATGAATCGTCGTGTTCAGACGGGATCGCAGGCGTCATCGCGCGTCCCTGCGCTGGGTGGCGGCGATCATAGCCCGCAAAGTGTAACGGGCCCGGCAGGGCCATACCAGGGGCGCCCAGACCTGCCAGCGCGGCTCACGCTTGCACAATCACGCTGGCGCCTCGCGCCCAATAAGCTCCCAGCTGACCTCAAAGCCCCCAAACGCGGGGTCTGACATCAGCTGCCTCACACCGTAGTTTAGGCTTGTCTGGTAGCACATCACGGCCTCGCCCTTGGCAGCTGCAGCGCCAGCATCGAGGCGTACCACCTGCGCGGAGTGCAATGCGGGCATCTCGGGCACTTGATTAAGGGAGAACTGCCAGTATGCGTCCACATTGCGGGTGGGCACCGCGTCGCTGCCGTCGACCCATGGCGGCCAACCGTGAAAGGTGCAATAGGGCAGGTCGGCGTACACCGTCA
Organism: Solirubrobacteraceae bacterium; assembly: GCA_035602785.1. Lineage (GTDB taxonomy): Bacteria > Actinomycetota > Thermoleophilia > Solirubrobacterales > Solirubrobacteraceae > Palsa-744. The sequence continues at coordinate 3,162 of DATNLQ010000352.1, read as the reverse complement.
CGGGCATGCCGGCACGCAGCAACATGCGTCCGTAGCTACGGACGATCAGGTGGTCGGCGTGTGAGCCAATACCCGCCGGCACATACACGCGCGAGGCGCTTTGCACTTCGCCGACGAGCGCACGATCGATCTGCGCAAGGCCCACAGAGCCGCCCGCCCGTCCGCGGTGCTGCACGTCGAGCAATGGCAGGTTGACCGGCGTTCGGCCTACCCGCGCGAGCGCCCTGGCGTCCTCGGCCATTCGCGCGCGCTTGCGCTCGGCGCTGTCGACCACGCCGATCAGCGCCTCCCAGACACCGGCCTGTCCTGGCGCAGGGATACCGGCGAATACGTTCACCACAGTCAACGGCCGATCGCTGGCCAACACGCTCCAGCAGTCGAGCACGGCGTCGTCGAAATGGGGAGACAGCAGCAGCTCGGGGGCCTGCGGGTCAGGACGCAGATTTGAGCGAAAATCGTCCTCGCGCCGGCCCCTGCGCCGTGCCAGGACGCGCTCGTACGCCTTGCCGGGCGCGAGCGGGAGTCTGCGCAGAGAGCGTCTGGTCATCGCGGCTCGCAGCAGTATACGGCAGGCCCTCTGCGATGCGGCTGAAAGACACTGCCAGTTGTAGACTGTCAGGTCCATGTCAGCATCCGTCGAGTCACTTAATGGTACACGCAGCGCGCACGGGAGAACACCCGATTTCTTCATAGTGGGTCAACCGAAGAGTGGCACAACTGCTCTGTATGCGATGTTGCGCAGTCACCCGCAGATCTTCATGCCCGACATGAAGGAGCCGCTGTTCTTCGCCGGTGACCTGCGTCCATACCTGCAGGCGCCCGACCGTGACCGACGACCGGTCTTCCCGGCGACCTATGAGGAGTATCTGTCGCTGTTTGAGCCCGCAGGCGCCGACCAACGCGTCGGCGAGGCGTCGTCGGGGTACCTGCGCTCGCGCCTTGCGGCCGGCGCGATCGCACAGGCACAGCCGGCCGCACGCATCATCGCGATCCTCAGAGATCCCGCAAGCCTGCTGCGCTCGCTGCACCTACAGCGACTGCAGGAACACGTCGAGACCGAGCAGGACCTCGAGCGGGCGCTGTCCCTGGAGGATGCGAGGCGCGAGGGCAGGGAGATTCCCGCGCGCCTGGAGCAGCCACAGATGCTGATGTACTCGGACTTCATCCATTACACCGAGCAGCTGCGCCGCTACGAGGCCGTATTCCCGCGCAAGCAGATGCTCGTGCTCATCTACGATGACTACAGGCGCGACAACCAGGAGACGGTGCGCGAGGTCCTGCGCTTCCTGGAAGTGGACGACACCGTCGCGGTGAGCGAGTCGCAGGCGAACCCCACCGTCACAGTGCGCTCGCGGCGCCTCGAGCGCATGATCAGCCGCGCGCACGCCGGACAGGGCGCTGTGTGGAGCCCTGTAAACTCGCTCGTCAAGGTGCTCAGCTCGCAGCAGGTGCGCCAGCAGGTGCTTTATCCATTTCGCAATCGTCTGCTCTACCGCGATCCGCCGCCCACAGACCAGGCGTTCATGCTGGAGCTGCGTCGTCGTTATCAGCCGGAGGTGGTCGCGCTGAGCGAGCATCTCGGGCGCGATCTGGTGGCGCTGTGGGGCTATGACAAGCTTGACTGACGCTGTCGGACCGACTCCCGAGGCGCAAGATCACGATGAAGCGACCGAGACAGAGCAGCGCGCTGTGAGCACAGTCGTCTTTCACCGTGACTTTCAGCGCTTTCAGGGCGGGCATCTGAAGGTCTTTCACTACTTCGAGCACGTGCGCAGCTCACCGTCCTACGACGCGCGGATTCACTTCACGCCCGACTCCGTCTGGGATGACGCCAACCCATGGCTGGGATTGCGCGATACCGTGATCGGCCAGCACGACAACGAGCGCGCCGACGTGCTGTTCCTCGCGGGCATGGACTGGCGCACGCTTGCGCCCGCGCAGCGCGCTGCTTCGCGGGTTCCTATCGTGAACCTGATCCAGGACTTCCGGGCAGCGCGACCCACAGCGCAAATGCACGAGTTCACGGCCCATCCGGCGATCCGCATCTGCATCAGCGCCGAGATCCAGGAGGCGCTGCAAAGCAGCGGCTCGCTGCGCGGGCCGATCTTCACGGTGCCGGTTGGCGTCGACCTCGAGCGCCTGCCGGCGCCGCGCCCGGCAAACGAGCGCAACATCGACTGCGTCGTGCTGGCGGTCAAGGACCCCGAGCTGGGCGGCGCGGTCGCCCAGCGCCTGCGCAGTGCGGGCAACCGCGTGCTGCTGATCGATCGTCCGATGCCGCGGGACGAGTTGCTCGGGGCGATGACATGCGCGCGAGTGGCTGTGCTGCTGCCCGCGTCGGTCGAGGGCGCCTACATGCCCGCGCTGGAGTGTATGGCGCTGGGAGCGCTGGTCGTGTGCCCAGACTGCGTGGGCAACCGTTCGTTCTGTCGCGACGGTGAGACCTGCCTGGTGCCCGGGCGAAACAGGCGGGCAATCGTCAAATCGGCGCTTGCCGCGCTGTCGGCATCGCCGCAGGAGCTCGAGCCGATGCTCGCAGCGGCTCGCCGGGAGAGCGAAAACCACGCCATCACCCGCGAGCGCAGCCGTTTCCTGGAGATCCTCGACCGCGTCGACGAGCTGTGGGCGGCCTGCTGAGCGGCGCCCGTGCTGAGGCGCGCAGCCGGCGTACCGATCTGCTTGAAAGCCGTTCTCAGCCTTCGCCGAGCGGCGCTGCCGGCGCTTGCGGTTCAAGCGGTGCGCCCGGCGCGCGCGTGACCTGGACGTCGAGCAGCCCGCTCGAGGCAGCCTGCATGGCGGCGGCGCCTCCGAGCACGACGCGAAACGCCTGCGTGCCGTTGCCTGAGACGACCTGTTCGATGGAGAAGCTTCCGCCGGGGGCGACCGTGGCTGCTTGCACCATCTCGAAGGCCAACCCGTCAGGATCCTCGCGCTCGAGATTTACCACCTCGCCGGCACGGGCTGGTTCGACGGTGCCGGTGAAGGTGACCGGATCGCCGCTGCTCACGCTCGGCGAGGAGACCTGGGCGCTCAACTTCGGCCTGACGCCCTCGAACAGGATCGTCGAGCGCGCATACGTGCCCGTGACCTCATACCAGGTGTCAGCGGCCGGCGACAGGGATGCGAAGGCGTAGCTGCCGTCGCCTTCAGAGTTGGTCGTGG